>CANPVF010000040.1 GCA_947581645.1 Candidatus Caribbeanibacter nitroreducens
GTCGTCTCCGCTCTCCATCCGCTGATGTGCTCCATGTGTCCCTCCGGGGCCTGTTCCCGTCTCCCGGCGCCCGTCGGGCCCATGAGTACGTACGACCCACCGCCACGTCAACGACTCATGTAGTACCTCCCACCGGGACCGGCGGCGTCCCGTCTTGATGTACAGCGCCGTCAGAAGCCCGGGACCGGGGGAACGCCCGCCAGAATGATCACGGCGGCGAGGACGAGGCGCGCACCGGAGGAGGCGTCAGCCGCCGGTCGACCGCCCCCACGCGCGGTCCAGCGTCCACGTGTCGACCCGCGCGTTCATCACGATCACCACGTTGGCCGCCATGATGACGATGGAGGCCAGGAAGAGGTGCGCGCCGCCGTCGGTGAGCCCCAGCCACCCCCACGGGTCCAGGATCTGGCGCCAGCTGCCGAGGGTGGAGACGGCGTTCACGATCAGCGCGATCCACGCCACCGGCACCCGGAAGAGGCCCACGGCCAGGAGCACGCCCAGCAGGATCTCGGCGACGCCGGCCGCCTGGATCACGAGCGCGCCCACGTCGAGGCCGTAGAAGGTGGAGAAGATGCCGATCGAGCCCTCCGTGGCCGCCAGCTTGTCCACGCCCCACAGGGCCAGGAAGAGTCCCATGCCGACGCGGAGGACGGGCATCGTCCAGGCGGAGTGACGTCTCGGTCCGGTGCTCATGGCGGTCCCGTCGGTTCGGGGCGTGAGGTCGGGCGATTGGGAAAGGAATGTATCCAGCCACGGGCGCGGTCGGGCACGGTCCCGTGCTCCGGGCCGTGACCCGGAGGGTCCGAAACCCGTCCCGCCGGCCGATGGTTCCCGCCCGGCGTCGCCCTTCCCCGGCGAGACCGGCCCGACCCACATTGGAGGACCGAGCCGCGCCTTCCCGCCACCCCATCCGGACCGACCGACGAGCGTGGAAGAGCTCACCCGACAGATCGTCGAGTTCGTCCTCGGGCTCCGCGGCCCGCTGGTCTACGCCGTGGTGGCGCTCTTCAGCTGGGCGGAGGTGGCGTTCTTCCTGGGCCTGGTCACGCCCGGGGAGCTCACCATCGCCGTCGCCGGCATGCTGGCGTCCCGGGGCCAGCTGGCGCTCGGTGGCGTGGCGGCGGCCGCTGCCGCCGGGACCGCTCTGGGCAACGTCACCGGCTACTGGCTCGGACGGCGGTGGGGACCCGTGCTCCGGAACTGGGGGCCCGTCCAGCGCCTCCTGGGGCGCTCCCTGGAGTCGGCCCGCGCGTTCTTCGGCCAGCGGGGCGAGTGGGCGGTGACCCTGGGGGCCTTCGTCTCCTACGTCCGCATGTTCGTCCCCTTCCTGGCGGGCGACTCCGGGATGTCCTTCCGGCGGTTCCTGGCCTACGGGCTCCCGGCGGGCATGACGTGGGCGGCGGCCCTGGCGCTCGTCGGCTATCTGCTGGGGGAGTCGTGGCGGATGCTCCAGGAGATGGCCGGGGCGGCGGCTTTCCTGGTCCTGGCGCTCTTCCTCCTGGCCCTGGCCCTGCGGAAGGCGGCGTCCTGGATCGCCCGGCGGCGGGACCGGATCGAGGCGCTGGCCCGCTGGCTGGCGGCCACCCGGGTGGCGCTGGGGCTGGAAGGCGGCCGCCCGCGTGGGGGTCGGGCTGCTGGGGAGCGGCCTGGGAGCGTTCGTGCTCGACGAGTACGTGCTCCGGGCGGTGGTGCCGAACACCGAGTACCCGTCCATCCCGGTGGCCGTGGCGGCGGCTTTCGTCGTGCACCTCACCGCCGCCGTGGGGGACCGGCACCCGTGGAGACGGACCGTGGCCGTCTCCGCCGTGGGCGTGTTCCTGGCGTGCGCCGTGGCGCTGGCCACGGTCGTGGCGGGGTGGGCGGCACCGTCGGGAATCGTGCTCGGCTTCGCCCTCGGCCTCACCTGGTCCACCACGCTCGAGCTCTCGTCGCGAATCGCCTGAGCCACGGGCCATCGCATCATCGCATGACCCTCGTCTCTCTCCCGCGGTACTCGTTGCCGGGGGCGTTGGGCGTCCGGATATTGAGACGGACGGACGGCGAAGCTCGTGAACGGACGTCGCCTCTCCACCGCCCGGTCCACCATCCGCACACACGGTCTGATGCCTGATTCCACGGCCGGAGCCGCCGCGTCCGAGATGGAGTTCGTTCGGCCGGAGGCGGTCCCCCCCGACGGTCCGGATCCGATCCGCCTCGGCATCTCGGCCTGCCTTCTCGGCCGCGAGGTGCGGTACGACGGGACGCACTCGCGCGACCGATTCCTCACCGACGAGCTCGGAAAGTGGGTCGTCTGGGTGCCCGGCTGCCCCGAGGTGGCCATCGGACTCGGCACGCCGCGCCCCGCCATACGGCTCGAGCGCCGGGACGGCGCGACTCGCCTCGTCCAGCGGGACGGGGCCGAGGACCTCACCGATCGCATGCGCGAGCACGCGGAGGCCCGAATCGAGGCGCTCCGCAACGCCGGCATCTCGGGCTACGTGCTCAAGAACCGGTCGCCCACCTGCGGCATGGAGCGGGTGAAGGTGTGGGAGGAGGGCGGGATGCCGTCCCGCGACGGGGTCGGGGTCTTCGCCCGCGTCCTGATGGAGCGTATGCCCCACCTCCCCGTGGAGGAGGAGGGACGGCTGAACGACCCGGCCCTGCGGGAGAACTTCGTGGCCCGACTCTTCGCGTACTGGCGATGGCGAGAGCTCCTGGCCGCCGGAGCCTCGAGGCCCCGGCTCTTCGACTATCATCGCCGACACAAGTTCCTGCTCATGTCCCGGGAGCCCGCCGCCGTGCAGGAGCTGGGTCGCCTGCTCGGCACCGCCGACGCCTCGGTGGACCCCGCCGACCTGGCGGAGCGGTACATGGACCGGTTCACCCGGGCCATGAAGACGACGCCCACGAGGAAGAAGCACACCAACGTGCTGCAGCACGTGGCGGGCTACCTGTCCGACGAGCTCGACGGAGGCGACCGGCGCGAGCTCTCGGAGACGATCCACGATTACCGGACCGGACTCGTCCCGCTCGTGGTCCCCATCACCCTCCTCAGGCACCACCTCCGTCGGATCGGACAGAGCTACCTGGAGGAGCAGGTCTATCTGCGTCCCCACCCGCACGAGCTGATGCTGCTCAACCGGGTGTAGCCGGCGTCCCGACCGGGCGCCGCAGCCCCGAACTTCCCCACAGGAACGGTCGGCATTCTCCGACAGACGCCACACCGGGCTCCCCCTACACTATCCGATGGACAGACCATCACGAGGAGGGCCCCGTGTCCGATCCGAAGATCCTGATCGCATACGTCACGAGAGACGGCCACACCCGGAGGGTCGCCCGGCGGCTGGCCGCGGCAATGGACGACGACCGGGTCGGCGTCGAGGCGGTGGTCTCGGACCTGGACCGGGTCCCCGACCCCTTCGAAGCGGAGGGCTTCGACGGCGTGATCCTGGCCGCTCCCGTCCGCTTCGGGCGGCACCCGAGGCGGATGCGGCGCTACGCCGGCGACAATCGTGATACGCTGGAGCGACTCCCCTCCGCCTTCGTCTCCGTCAGCGGGGCCGCCGGGTCCGCGGATCCCGAGGGGCTGGACGAGGCCGAGGGGTACGTGGAGCGGTTCATCGAGCGCACCGGGTGGACCCCGGACCGCACGGCCTGCGTCGGCGGCGAGATGGCGTACACGAAGTACAGTCCCCTCGTGCGCCTCGTCGTGAAGGCCGCCAGCGCCCGGGCCGGAGGTCCCGTCGACACGAGCCGTGACCACGAGTTCACGGACTGGAAGGCCGTGGACGGCTTCGCCCGGGAATTCGCCTCGGTCGTCCGGGAGCGGCGTCCCGACCGGAGGGCCGGCGACGGGGACGCTACTGCCTGAACTCCACCCGGAAGATCTCGAAGACCTCCACGGGCTCCTCACCGCCCATTCCGGAGAAGTGGGGAGTCACGGCGTAGACCTCGCCGTCCCGGATCGCCGCCGTCGTGGGCCCCAGGGGCGCCACCTGCCGTCCCGCCACGGATGCGCTGGACCAGCCGTCGTCGGTCGAGAGGAGCAGGACCTCCGTGATGGGCTCCTCGCCCCGGAACGTCGTGCCCACCACCGCCAGCTCCGTGGGGGACCGGAACACGATTCCGTCGGCGGAGATCGGCTCCGACACCGAGACCTCGGCCAGCGAGGACGGGTCGTCCAGGGGCACCCGGTAGAAGGTCGAGTCGCCGGCCATGGCCACCACGAGGTAGCCGTCGGGGTGGTAGTCGATGCCGTTCAGCCCGAAGCCCCGTCCCCCCAGGCGCTGGTCCCGCACGAGCACCGAGGGCTCGCCCTCCGGCGAGACCTCGTAGATCACCGGCGAGAAGCTGTCCGTCACGTAGGCGGTGCCGTCCGGGCCCGAGGTCACGTCGTTGGCGAAGTGCCGGCCGTCGACCAGCGCTCCCATGTCCGCCATGTAGAGCCGCTCACCGGAGGACAGGTCGTACGCACCGAGCATAGCCTGTCCCGTGAGGGAGGTATCGCTGGTGGCGGCCAGATCCGAGTTGGCCACCAGGAGCCGCCCGTTGGCCCGGTCGATGTGGACGCCGATGGAGGAGGTGACGGCCGTGTCCTCCACGAAGGTCCCGTGGCTCCCGTCGTCCCGAACCGAGGTCACCGTGCCGCGGGTGACCGAGCTCACCAGGAAGCGGCCGCGCTCCCCGTCCCACTCGATCCCCTCCGGATGGAGGCCCGGCTCCCGGATCCGGACCGTGTCCGGAATCGCGCCCGCGGCCGACGTTTCCGCGGAGACGTCTTCGCCCGCCCCGGAGGCGCCGTCTCCGGCCGGCTCACATCCCACCGCCACGGCCAGGATCAGGAAGCTCGCGAGAGTGGTCGATGCGACCGAAGCATGGTCGTGCATGATCGGACTCCTTCCCCGGGAACCGCCGATCTCCCGTGTCGCCCGCCCCGAAGGGCGGTGCGGGAGCGGCGCGTGTGGACTGCGGGCAGACGACTCGAGTACGTCTGCAAGAGAACGTCGGCGGACGTGGCGGACAACGACGTCCGCCCCGCTGGCTCCTCCCCCGCGCCTACGGCCCGTCGTCCGAGAAGCGCGTCAGGCGATACCCCCCGCCTCCCCCCTCCTTGGCCTCGTACATCGCCCGGTCCGCCCGGCGGATGAGCTCGTCGACGACCTCGTCGCCGCCCATGCGGGACACCGTGTCCTCGTCCCGGGTGCGGTCCCGCAGAAGATCCCGGTTCGGCAGGCCCGTGAGCTGATCGTGGAGCGCCCGGTGCTCCAGCTCCCGCTCGGCCCGCTTCCGCTCCGTGATGTCCTCGGCGATCCCCCCGATCCGCCGCACCTGACCGTCCTCGTTCTCGATCGGGAACGCCCGGTCCCGGATCCACCGCACTTCTCCGTCGGGCCTCACGATCCGGTACTCCTCCTCGTAGGTGCCCTCCGCCTGGCTCGGGAGCGCCGCCTCGACCCTCTCGCGGTCCTCCGGGTGGATGGCCTCCAGCCAGGCACCCGGATCCTCGTACAGTCCGTCCCGGCTCCGCCCCCAGACCTCCTCGTAGACGCGGTTCACGTAGAGCATCTCGTCCTTCTCCGCCGTGCTGAGCCAGAACACCTCCTCGATGTGCTCGGCCAGCTCCCGGAACCGGCGCTCCCGCTCCCGCAGCGCACGGCGGGCCCGAACCCGCTCCGTGACGTCGATGAAGATCCCCTCGATCACCCTCCCCTCTTCCGGGTCGTCGACGAGACGGGAGTGGGCCACGACCCAGATGGGCGAGCCGTCCCGCTTCCGAAGCGCCAGCTCGTACTCCACCAGGACGCCCTCCTCCCGGAGCTCGTCCATGGCGGCCTCCCGGTCCTCTGTCCCGCCGCGGTAGAAGGCGTCGGCCCGGACGCCCACCATCTGCTCCGGCGAGTCGAACCCGAACATGTCGGCGATCGCCTGGTTGCAGGCGACGATCTTTCCGCCCCGGGCCGGGTCGGAGCGGTAGACGCCGACCAGCCGCTGGTCGAACAAACGGCGGTACCGTCGGGCCTGGAGGGCCGGGGATTCGGTGCTCTCGTCCGGGGCACCGTCGGGCTGGGCGGGTTCCTGACGCATGGTAGTGGGCGCGGGAGGTCGGTCACCGGGGCGCGGACGTCTGCCGCCGGCCTCCGGACCGGACGGCGGCGTCGCTTACATGGTGAGACTTCCCGGCACGCACAATCGGGGAAAACCCCCACCCTGGCGCAGCCGACGCAGTCGCCGCCGGGCCGCGGCACTCACGGCGCCACCTCGAAGGGCACCGACACCCGGGTGCGGAAGCTGCGGCCGGGGGAGAGCGCGTAGCCCTTGTAGGTGTCGAGGAAGTCGCGGTAGACCTCGTCGGTGAGGTTGTCCACGCCCACCGTGAGCGAGAGGGGGGTGACGCCGAGCCGGAGCGTCGTCCCGGCCTCCACGTCGATCACCGTGTAGGCTCTCGTCGTCGCGGTGCCGAACGGCGCCCCGTCGAACTGGGAGAAGGGCTCGATGCGTCCGGCCGCATCCTTCCTGAAGGCCCGGCTCACGTCCACGCGCAGCGAAGGCCGGGTGAACGTCTCGCTCCCCCCCGGCTCGAGCTCCACGAAGCCCCCGAGACGGTCCGCCGGAAGCAGCGGCAGCGGTCCGTCCTCCGGCTCCCCCGTCTCCGGGTTCGTGAGCTCCTCACCCTCGCCGTCCAGGAACGAGAACGACCCGCCGACGGCCAGCCAGGGCGTGGCCGAGAATCGGCCTCCTCCCTCCACGCCCAGGATGCGAGCGTCGGTCTGGTCAGCGCGGAAGAACGGGAGCCCGGCCTCGTTCGTATCTCCCGTGTTCTCGAGGAAGATGTAGTTCTGAATTCGGTTCCGGTACGCCGTCACCTTGCCGCGGAACCGCGAGGTGTTGGCCCGGAGCGACAGGTCCACGGTGAACGCCCGCTCCGGCTCGAGGTTCGGGTTCCCCAGCTGCACGGCCGCCACGCCTCCGTGGACCCCGTTGGCGTAGAGCTCGAAGATGCTCGGCGCCCGGAAACCCACGTTCGCGTTCGATGCCACCGCCAGGCCCTCGGTCAGGCGTACGTTGGCGCCGAGGGCGCCGGTGACCTCCGTGAAGCTCTGCTCCAGGAGCTCCGGCTGCTCCGTGCGCTCGTTCGGCGCCGCCTCCTGCTCGCGGTGGTCGAGCCGGAGCCCGCCGGTGACCGTGAAGCGGTCCGCGGACCACTGCTCGAACGCGAAGGCCGCCAGGTTCGTGACTTCGGAGGACGGCTCCAGCTCCACCGGGCCCTCTCTGTCCGTCTCCTCTCGCAGCGCCTCGACGCCCACGGTGCCCTCGAAGGGACCGGCCGGGTCGTGGCGGGCCAAAAGGCGCCCGGTGTAGACGTCCTTTCTCAGGTCGATGCCCCAGTCCGGGCTCTCCTCGAAGCTGGTGCCCGGCCCCGCGGCCTGCCGGATCGCGCGCTGGTAGGCGAGGGTCGGCTCCAGCGTGAAGACGCCGGGCGAGAAGGTACCACTGGCCTCCACGTTGGTGTTCTCGAGGTTCTGACCGAGTCCCACCGGCGGATTGGACGCGTTGCCGACCGGGCCGCCCACGGGCAGGAGGAAGTTCTGCTGGTTGTTCCAGCGGTCGACGAAGAGCTGGGCGCTTCCGAAGCCCCCCTGCACGCCGACCTGCCCGTACGCGTTGAACTGCTCGAAGTTGGTGAACGGCACCTCGCCGGAGTACTTGGGCGGTCCGAACGGGCCCGGCTGGCCGCCCTCCTCGAAGAACGTTTCGGTCTCCGGCGTCGTCAGGTTGTCGGCGACGCGCCGCTCGACGCCGGCCCTGAGGCCCAGGGGCCCGGTCGCCAGGTGCACGTCGGCGCTGCCCGTGCGCTCCTGGTTGCCGGACTCGAAGCCGCCGGCCACCCGTCCTCCGGCGTGCGTCTCACCCGCCGGGGCCGAGGGCAGGGACTTCGAGATGACGTTCACCGCCCCGCCCAGGGCATCGGAGCCATACAGCACGCTGGCCGGGCCGCGCACCACCTCCACCCGCTCGGCCTCCGACATGGACGTCGGCGGCGAGTGGCGCACGCCGTACTGGAAGAACTCCTGGGAGACGCCGTCCTGGAGCACCTTCACGCGCTTGCCGCTAAGCCCCCGGAGCACCGGCTTGCCGACCTGGGAACCGGTGGAGATGCTGCTCACACCGGTGACCTTCTCGGTCAGGACCTTGCCCAGCGACGAGCTGCCGACCGACTGCATCTCCTCGGATCCCACGATGTCCACCTCCTGCGGCACCCGCAGGGGATCCGACGCCGTGGCGGTCCCCGTCACCGTGATGTCGCGGCTGACCACGGCCCGGACGTCGAGCTGGACGTCCAGCGTGCGGACCGCCCCCGGACCGAGCTCCACGGTCCGGGTGGCCGCGCCATACCCGATCCGGCTGAACCGCACCTGGAGCTGGCGGGACGGCAGCCCCTCGAGCCGGTAGCGGCCGTCCTCTCCGGTCACGGTGCCTCGTCCGAGGGCGGGAACCTGGACATTTACCGCCGACAGCGGCTCTCCGCTCGGCGTGGTCACCTGTCCGGTGAGCGCCGATCGGCGAGCGTCCCCGGATCCCTCCTGGGCGTTGGCGACGGTTGGCCGGGCACCCGAGAGAAGCAGGATCACGGCGACGGCCGCGAGTGCGTGCGAGAACGAGAATCTATTCGTGCGAAGGTGCAGCATAATCTCCCCTGATCTGAGCGGCCGGTTCGCGCCCACCGTCCGACCGCGACGTGGACGTCGCTGAACGGAGGACCCCGAACCGGCGAGTTCGTCTCTGTGTCGTGCGTTCAGAGCCGTGGAACCGGACTCAGCTCAGGGGAGGTGCCCTCGCGGGGGAGAGACGTCGCTGGGGGTGGGAGAGATGCGGGCGCTCCGGCTCGGGCTCGGAGCAAACGCGCGTGCGGTCGGATCCGGGAAGCGCCGGCACGCGGGCGTCGGAGTCCACAGGCGCGTCCCGGAGCTGCAGACACGCCTCGTGGTCGTGGTGGACGTGGTGCGGGCCGTCCGAGTCCGGCGACTGGACCCGGTCGCCGTGGTGCGGCTCGGCCGCGTCCAGGTAGGGCGCCGCAGCCGGCGTCCCCAGCACGGCGGCCACCAGGAACAGGCTCAGTGCCTGCCGGAGCGGCGACCGCTGGGTGCGCGTGGCGTCCATGTTTCGCAGGTCGGGGCGTTCGGGGACC
>CANPVF010000041.1 GCA_947581645.1 Candidatus Caribbeanibacter nitroreducens
AACGGCGGGCCCGGAGACACGCCGGAGCCCACCGGCGACACCCTCGACGCCGAGGAGATCCCCTTCGACGAGGACGAAGAAGTGCTGAGCGAGTTCTGAGGCCACTTCCGCACTCTCCGGCGCTCGCCTGTACGGCTCCTCGCCCCGGCGGCCCCACCCCTGGGCCCGCCTCCGGCATCAAGGATCGGCCGCCGGGGTCTCTCCTGGCTCCTGTCGGCGGCCGTCGCCTTCCGTCACATCCAGGGCCAGGAGATGAATCGTCACTCCGATTCCGACGGCGACCAGCACTCCCCGTACGAGCAAACCGGTCACCGCCCATATTCCCGTCGCGAGCAGCGTCGTCCACAGGATCGTGAGGGTGGCCGTTCGGACTCGCGCGGGAATTCTCCCGCACTGCCTGTACTCGGTCAGATAGCTTCCGAACAGGCCGTTCTCGTGGAGCCACCGGTACAGACGCGTCGAGCTGCGCGCGAAGCAGGCGGCCGCTCCCAGCAGGAAGCACGTGGTCGGGAGCAGGGGTACGAAAACGCCGACCACGCCGATCGCCATCAGCGCACCGCCCGCGCCGATCAGAGTCCACCGAATCAACGGACTGCGTACGGGATCGGGTGGATCGGGGGAGGGGCTCGCCCCTTCGTCGCTCTCCGGGACGGGTTGCCGGCGTGGCTGCTCTCGAGTCATGGCGTCAGCCTGCTGCGGGTGGAATGCGTGTCGTGTGAGGCCCTCCTCTTGTTGTTGGTATCGAACGTATTGTGTTAGTTTTTAAACATTCCGATTCCGGTCCGCCCCCCGCTGGCACTCGCCTCTGGATCCGCGCCCACTTCCGTTTCCCTGATCCGTCGACGGCCGTACGTTCCCGTGGCCACCGCCCCTACGTCGAACGTCAGCGAGGAGTCGCCCATCTCGCCCGACTCGTCCCTCGCCGCTCGTCTCGCGTCCGTGCGTCGCGATCGGGAGCTAAGCCTCCGTGGATTCGCCGAGCGGCTGGGGGAGGAAGCTGCCTACGATGTTTCCTATTCGAGCGTCCGGGACTACGAGCAGGAGGGTAGCTCACCACCGGCGAGATACGTGGAAGCCGTCTCCGAGGCGTTCGGCGTCGACCCGGTGTGGCTCCTTCGTGGAGAGGAAGCCGGGGGCTGGCGTGCCGGGCTCGGATCGCTGCCGCACGTCCAGCGGGAGTTCGAGGAGCTGGTGAACTGGCTGCGCGACAGAATGCCGGCGGAGGAGCACGCCGAACTGGTCCGACGGGGATGGGAGCAGTTCACCGCCCGGAGTGAGACGGACCATCCGGTGCGCGATGTCGTGATCCGTTCCTGGCGACGGTCCGTCGCCGCGAGCGTCGACCCCGGGAAGGACTGTCCAGAGGACCGGCTGAACGAGTCGGAGCTGGCCCGGCGACGAAGCAAGAACGCGGATCTGGTAACCCGGACGGAGCAGCACCTGGACTGGCTCGAGCTGCTCCTCCAGGATCACGAATACACGGTCGGCCTGACGGACTCGGACGGATACATGCTGTTTACTCGAGCGACGAGCGACGAGCTGCTGGAGCGTTCCGTCGTTCGTCCGGGTCACGACTGGTCGGAGGAGTCCATGGGAACCAGTGGTCCCGGACTGGCCCTGGCGGAGGAGAAGCCCGTGATCCTGATCGGCGCCGAACACTACGCCCGCGCCCTTCACGACGTCACCTGCGTCGGGTGTCCCGTACTCGGAGCCGACGGTCAGCTGAGGGGCGTTCTCTCCCTGGCCATGCCCGTCCGCTCCACGAAGCCACTGGCCCTGGCTCTCGCCTGCTACACCACGTGGACGATCTCGGAGACCATGCAGAGGTAAAACCGAAGCGGCGACGGCAGGGTGTTGGAGACCGTCGTGTCCGACCGCCGAGGTGACGGGACGGCCGGAGAGCCGCGTCAGAACCAGATACCCGTGTCGAACGTCGCGGCCAGTCCGCGGGCCTCGCCGCCAAGGCCTCCGTCGGACCAGGCCGAGGCGCGCAGGAAGAAGCTGCCGGTCTCCACCCCGAGGCCCAGCCGGCCGCCGATCCCGGAGCCCGCGGGACCGCCGAACCTCACCCCGGCCCGCAGCGGCAAGGGCCCGAGCCGCCAGGTCGTGAGCACCTCGCCTGCGGGCCGACTCCGTCCCAGGTCTCCCCCCACGGGAACCAGGAGCCGACCGTCGACCTGCATCGGAAGCCCGCCCCAGACGCTGCCCGTAAGCCCCACGAGCGCCGGGGGAGAGAGGGTACGGGACGCCGTATCGGTCACGGCGAGGGAGAGGGATTCCACGACCTCCATCACGCTGTCCACGCTCGTCGTGGAAAGGTCGACGTCCTCGCGGCGCCGGACCACGTCGTCCAGTCGTATCGTCCCCAGGTTGCGGACCGTCGCCTCCAGGGCGATCCCCGATCGTGGCCACTCCACGCGCGTCATCAGGTCGCCGAGGATTCCCGTTCCCCGATCCCCCACCGAGGGGGTCCTGTCCGCCGCCACGGCCACTCGGGCCCGAAGGCTGTCCGGCGCGACCACGATACGGCTTCTGTCCTCGAGAAGTGAGCGGAATCGTCCGTACAGCACGGGCCGGACATGACGAAGACCCGCACCGAGAACCACTTCCGTATCGTCGACCGCGGGCGCGCCCGCGACGTTCAACGTTGCGTGGAGACCCGCCTCGGCCGTGAGGAGGCCGCCGCCTCGCGACGCGCCAAGCCCGAACTCCGAGCGGGACCCGTTCCCGTCCCTCAGAAGCGCCAACGCGTCGTCATCCACTCGGAAAGAGCCATAGCCCCGCCCGCCGACCGCCAGTCCGACCGTCAGGCGCCCTCCCACCGGCACGCCGATTCGGAGCCCGCCGCCGGCCTCCGCCTCTCCGCGAAGGCCGGCCCCCGCGGGCACGAGCCCCAGGGCATCCAGGGCATCGCCGGCACGGAGGCTGTCGCGCTCCGCCAGGTAGAGGATCGCCCCGACATCCCGCAGGCTCAGTGCATTGTTGGCGGCCGAAGCTCGCATTCCCGTGGTGAAGAAGCCTCGCCCCTCCGTCAGATGAACGAACGGATCCCCGCCAGAGAGGGGAAGGCGTCGGTAGAGGTCTTCGGTCTCCTGAGCGGTGGCAGGGGCGGCACCGGCGACGCTCGAGACGACGAGAACGGCGGCCACCGCGACGATCATCCGGAGTTGCCGGCCCACGCCGGGTCGAATGCCCATCACGATCCGCTCCCTGTCTTGACGTCCATGTTGGCGCGGGCCTCAACGTCCACGAGCTGTCCCGCCCGCAGGGCCCCGGCCCCGCCGTCCTCCTGGACGGGCAACAAGCGGATCCGGACGCCGGCGGTGAAGGTCTCGCCGAGGAGCGGGGGCAGCTCCGCTCCGGTCACCGATACCCGGACGGTGTCGAGCGCCCCACCTCCGGACGGGCTGCCGCGCACTCGCAGGGAGTCGAGAAGTACGCGGTCCGACGCCCCGAACACCGCACCTCCCTTTCGATCGCCGTCGACGTAGGCCACGTTGACGCGGACGGTGAACGGCAGTCCGTTCTCCACCACCAGGGTGCCGGCGGCTCGGGTGACCCGCTTCTGGATCTGCCGGACGTCCGTCGAGTCGAGCCCCACCCCTTCCCCGACGACA
>CANPVF010000042.1 GCA_947581645.1 Candidatus Caribbeanibacter nitroreducens
CGGCCAGCCGGCGGCGGACGATCTCGATGTTGGCCACCATCTCGGGCTTCACGATCCGCCCGGGGTTCCGGACGGTGAACTCCACGGGGAAGGTCCGGCTGTCCCGGTCCACCGTGGCGCCGACGTAGGCCAGCCGCGCCGTGAAGGTGGTGTCCGGCAGGACGTCGAAGCGCACCGTGGCCTCGGTCCCCACCTCCACGTCCGGGGCGAACCGCTCCGGCACGCCGCCGCTCACGCGGATGGGGTCCAGGTCCACGAGCCGCGCCACCGGCGTCCCCGGCGACACCATGCTCCCGAGCTCCACCAGCCGGTCGTCCATGACGCCGTCGAAGGGCACCCGGACCCGGGTCCGGGCCAGCCGCTCCTCCAGGGAGGCCAGCCGCTCGGCGGCCTGCTCCGCCCCGTAGCGCGCCTCCAGGTAGGTGATCTCCGAGATCGCCTTCTCCTGGCGGAAGAGCTGCTCCTGGCGCTCGAAGCGCTCCCGGGCCAGCTCGGCCTGGGCCCGGGCCTGGCCCACCTCGGCCGCCAGGATGGCGTCGTCGATCCGCGCCACCACGTCGCCGTCCGACACCGGGGTGCCCTTCTCCACCGGGAGCTCCCGGATGCGCCCGCTCTCCTCGGCGGAGAGCGTCACGTCGCGGTTGGCCTCCGCCACGCCGGTGATGCGGATGGTCTCGGTGAAGGGCTCCGCCGACAGCGTCGCCACCTCCACGTTCACCACCCGGCCGTCGCCGCCCCCCTGCCCCGTCCGGGCCGCAGTGGCCGACGCCGCCTCGCCCGCCGGCGACCCCTCGGCCGGATCCGTCCCCTGGCCGCCGGAGCCGCCGCACGCCGCCGCCAGCGCGGCCAGGACCAGCACCGCCGTGCCCGCCGCAGCGCGCCCGCCCGCTCGAACCCTTCCCCTTCTCATTCTCGAACACTCTCCAGTCTGGGATCCTCTCTCTCGGACATCCGGGACCGCGCCCCGTCGGTGGCCAGCCCCCTCAGCACCCTACGGGTGGACGCCACGTACAGGTTTCGGAACGCCTCCTCGTCGGCCTCCAGCATCCCCCTCAGGTGGAGGGCGATGAGGCCGTGGGCGTGCGACCAGAGGGTGACGGCCACCTGCTCCGGGTCGGCCTCCTCCAGGAAGCCCGCGTCCATGACCTCCCGCACGCGGTCGCGCCAGAACTGCCCGATGGCGCAGGCCTGCGACCGCGCCTCCTCCGACATCCGCTCCATGCCCAGCACGTCGCGCGAGGCGTACAGCATCTGGTACAGGCGCGCGTTCTCCAGGGCGAAGTCCAGGTACGCCCGGCCCGCCCGCCGGAACCGCTCCACCGGCGTGTCGCCCTCCAGCGCCCGGGACAGGTACCGCAGGAGCCGCTCGTAGGCCTCGCCCACCACCTCCGCCAGCACCGCCTCCTTGTTCTCGTAGTGGCGGTACAGGGCCGGCGCCGTCACCCCCACCCGCCGCGCCAGCTGGCGCATGGAGAAGCCCTCGAGCCCCTCCGCCAGGTAGAGGTCGCACGCACTGTTCAGTATGTCCTCTCGCTTCGTAGCCATGTTAACACTGTAAACACGATACGACCCCTTGTCAACGGGGTAGTGAAAATATTCACAAAACTACGTTAACACACCGTTACCCCTGGAAGGGGCGCCCGGGTCCCGTCGCTGCGGCGGGCTACGTGCCGCTGCGGAGGAGCGGCGCGGGGGCGTCCCGGTCGGGCGGGAGGGATCAGCCCGGGAGCGTCGCCCCCTCCCCGGCGTCGCCGCCGCTCCCGGCGCCGGTGAGGGCCGCGGCGCGGCGCTTCACCCACCGGACGCCGTCGTCCAGCATCAGGTAGAAGACGGGGACCACGATCAGCGTGAGCGCCGTGGAGGTGATCATCCCGGCGATCACCGCCACGCCCAGGGGGCGGCGGGACTCGGCGCCGGCGCCCAGCGCCAGGGCGATGGGCGTCACGCCGATGATGATGGCCACCGAGGTCATGAGGATCGGCCGCAGCCGCACCACGCCGGCCCGCACCACGGCCCGGTCCCGCTCCATGCCCCCGCGGCGGGCCTGGTTGGCGAAGTCCACCAGCAGGATCGAGTTCTTGGTGACCAGGCCCATGAGCATGATGATCCCGATCATGCTGTAGATGTTGAGCGTCATGCCCAGGGCCGCCAGGCCGGCCACGGCGCCCACCAGGGCCAGGGGCAGGGCCAGCATGATGGTGAACGGGTGGACGAAGGACTCGAACTGGCCCGCCAGGACCAGGTAGACCGCCACCACGGCCATGGCCAGGGCGAAGAGCAGGCTCTGGAAGGACTCCCGGAAGTCCTGCGACTGCCCGGAGACCGCCGTGGTGAACTCCTCCGGCAGCACCTCGTCGGCGGCCTGCTGCACCTGCTCCAGGGCCGTGCCCAGGGCCAGGCCGCCGGTGAGTCCCGAGCTCACCGTGATGGAGCGGCGGCGGTTGTAGTGGTTGATCTGGTTCGGGCTCACCCCCTCCTCCACGTTCACCACGCCGGCCAGCTGCACCAGCTGGCCCTCGCCGCCCCGGAGGTAGAGGGAGCTCAGGTCCTGCGGCGTGACCCGCGCCGAGTCCCCGGCCTGGACCATGACCTCGTACCGCTCGCCGCCCTGCTCGAAGTCGCTCAGGTCCACGCCGCCCATGAGCACCTGCAGGGTGGTGCCCACGTCGGCCACGTCGATGCCCAGCGAGGCCGCCTTGTCCCGGTCCACGCTCACCGTGAGCTCGGGCTTGTTCAGGTCCACGTTCGTGTCCACGCCCTGGAAGCCCGGCAGGGCGCGGGTGCGGGCGGCCAGCGAGTCGGCGTAGTGGGAGAGGCTGTCCAGGTCGGGCCCCTGCACCACGAACTGCACCGGCTGGCCGGCGCCCTGCTGCAGCGAGCTCGGGGCGATGAGGAACACGTCCACGCCGGCCAGCTGTCCCACCCGGCCCCGGATCTCGTCCATGATCTCGAACTGGCCGCGCTCCCGCTCCTCCTCCAGCCGCACGTAGGCGAACCCCGACGTCACGTCGCCGCCGAAGCCCGCGGCGCTGAAGTAGCGATCCACGCCCTCCGTCTCGCCCAGGATGCCCTCCACCTGCTGCAGGTAGGAGTCGGTGTATTCCAGGGTGGAGCCCACCGGCGCCTGCATCTGGACGATGATCTGTCCCCGGTCCTCCCGCGGCACGAACTCCTGGCCCATGCGGGAGGCCACGAAGGCGGTGGCCGCCAGGGAGACCACGCCCAGGCCGACGATCAGCCACCGCCGATCCAGCGACCACTCCAGGGCCGCCCGGTACCAGTCGGTGCCCTCCTGCAGGACGGCCTCCATGGCCCGGAACACCCGGTTCTTCCCCTCCTCGTCCTCCTCGCGCAGGAAGCGGGAGCTGAGCATGGGGCTCAGGGTCAGCGCGACGAAGGCCGAGATGAGCACCGAGACGGCCACGGCGATGCCGAACTGCCGGAAGAGGCGGCCCACGATGCCCTGCATGAGGCCGATGGGGAGGAAGACGATGACCAGGGTCAGGGAGATGGCGATCACCGCGAAGGCGATCTCCGAGGTCCCCTTCCGCGCCGCCTCGATGGGCCCCTCCCCCTCCTCCAGGTGACGGTGGATGTTCTCCACCACCACGATGGCGTCGTCCACCACGATGCCGATGGCCAGCACCAGGGCCAGCAGGGTGAGCGTGTTGACCGAGAAGCCCAGGGCGTACAGGGCGGCGAAGGTGCCGACGATGGAGACCGGGATGGCCAGCGACGGGATGAGCGTGGCCCGCCCGCTCTGCAGGAAGAGGAGCACCACGAGCACCACCAGGCCGAAGGCGATGAAGAGCGTCTCCTCCACCTCGTGGAGGGACTGCTCGATGAACTCCGCGCTGTTCACCGCCACCGTCAGGTCGTAGCCCGCGGGCACCTCGCCCCGGAGCTCGTCCACCGCCTCCAGGGCGCGATCGGCCAGGGCCACCGTGTTGGCGCCGGACTGCTTCACCACGCCCACGCCCACCGTGGGGTCGCCGTTGAACCGCGCCAGGGAGCGATCGTTCTCGGCGCCGCCGTACGCCCGGCCCACGTCGCTCAGGCGGATGGGCGTGCCCCGGCGGTAGCCCACGATGAGCTCGTTGAAGGCCTCCGGCGTCTCGAACTCCCCCTCGGTGCGGACCGTGAACTCGCGGGACTCGCTCTCGATCCGCCCCGAGGGCACCTCCACGTTCCCGGACTGGAGCGCCGCGCTCACGTCGGCCACCGTCAGGCCGTAGGCGCCCATCTGCTGCGGGTCCAGGTCGATCCGCACGGCGAAGCGCCGCTGGCCGCCCACCTGGATGCGCCCCACACCCTCGATGGTCTGCAGCCGCTCCTGCAGCACGTTCTCGGCGATGTCGTTCATCTCCGTGCGGGAGGCGTTCGGGTTCCGCACGGTGATCCACATGATGGGCTGGGCGTCCGGGTCCACCTTCTGGATCACCGGGTCCTCCACGTCGTCCGGCAGCTGCTGGCTCACCCGGCTCACCCGGGCCCGGACGTCCTGGAGGGCGAAGTCCACGTCGCGGGAGAGCTCGAACTCCGCCGTGATGGTGCTGGTCTGCTCCGAGCTCACGGAGCTCAGGGTCTTGATCCCCTCGATGGTGTTGATCTCCTCCTCCAGCACCTCGGTGACCTCGGTCTCCATGACCTCGGGGCTGGCGCCGGGGAGCACCGTCTGGACGTTGACGATGGGGTACTCCACGTCCGGGAGCTCGCGCACGGGCAGGTTTTGGTAGCCGAGCCATCCGGCCAGGAGGATGGACGCCGTGACGACGGTGGTGAGGACCGGCCGGTCGATGGAGGTGTCGGAGAGGAACATCGGTCAGCCCTCCCCGCCGGCGGACGGAGCCCCGTCGCCGTCGCCCGACGACGCGTCGGTTCCGGGAGGGCCCTCCTCCGGCGGCCCGACTCCCCCGGCCTCGCCGCCGGCCACCGAGACCGCGGCGCCGTCGCT
Organism: Candidatus Caribbeanibacter nitroreducens; assembly: GCA_947581645.1. Lineage (GTDB taxonomy): Bacteria > Gemmatimonadota > Gemmatimonadetes > Palauibacterales > Palauibacteraceae > Caribbeanibacter > Caribbeanibacter nitroreducens. Next base: position 4,955 of record CANPVF010000042.1, read on the forward strand.
GAGCCGCTGATGGCCCGCCACGACCACCGTGTCGCCGGCGCTGGCGCCGGAGAGGAGCTCGACGCTCCCCCGACTGCGCTGCCCCAGCCGTACCGTGCGCTCGCGGGCCGTGCCGCCGCGGACCACGTAGACCAGTCGCCGGTCCTGGCGGGGCACCACCGCCGCCTCCGGCACGACGACGCCCTGGCGGCTCTCCAGCTCCAGCACGACACTGGCGAACTGACCCGCCCGGAGCTCCGACGCCGGGTTCGGGACCCGGGCCTTGAGCTCCACCGTCCGGGTGGAGGGATCCACGTAGGGGCTCACGAAGGAGACCTCACCCGTCACCGGGCGCTCCGGATCGCTGCGGACGGTGACCCGCACCGGGCTTCCCACCTCCAGGCGGCCCAGGTACCGCTCGGGCACCGAGAACTGGACCTCCAGCGGGTCGTCGTCCACCACGGTGAACAGGGTCTGGCCCAGCTGCACGTAGTCGCCCAGGTGGAACTCCCGGGCGCCCACGCGGCCGCCGAAGGGGGCGCGGATCGTGGCGTCCTCCAGGCGCTGCTCCGCCAGCTCCAGGTTGGCCTCCGACTCGTCCAGGGCCGCCTCCGCGGACTCGTACTCCGCCTCCAGGTCGTCGTAGGCCTGCTCCGAGATGGCGCCGGCGGCCAGGAGGCTGTCGTTGCGCGCCAGCCGTCGCTCCAGGTTGGACGCCGTGGTCCGGGCCCGCTTCACCGCCGCCCGGGCGGCGCCGGCCTGAGCCCGGAGCTTGTCCTGGTCGAGCCGGACCAGGACCTGTCCCTCCCGCACCTCCTGGCCCTCCTCGAACTCGATGGCCGTCACGTGGCCGTCCAGCTCGGGACGGACTTCCACCCGGGCGTCGGCCTCCAGCGTGCCCACCGCCCGGACCGTCGAGGAGAGCGTCTCCCGGCGGGCCACCGCCGTCTCCACCGGCGTGCCCGACGGTGCGGCCTGCGCCCCCTCCGCCCCGGAGCCGGACTCCCCGTCCCCGCACGCCGCCAGCGCCAGCAGCGACGGCGCGAGCAGGAAGGGGACGGCAGCGGCCCGAAGGACGCGTCCCGCCGCGGCCAGCGGGGCCGGCGTCGACGCGGCCCGGGGCGCGCACCTGGTGCGGCACCCGCCGTCGGGCCGCCGGCCGGAGGGCTCGGGGGCAGCGGATCCGGGCGCCGGACGGGAGTCGGGGGCGGCGGATCCGGGCGACGGACGGAGGTCGTCGTGGAGGATGGAAGACACCATGGATATCGCTTCTCGTTCGGCTCGCTGCGCGAGGAAGGACCACGTCGAAGGGGCCCGGGGCATCCGGGCCGTCCCGCGGTCGACGGACGCCCGCCGGGGCCGACGAACGTCGTGAACACCGTTAACTTAGCTGGTTCCGGAACTCTGTCAACCGGCCGATACGTCAGTGAACGGCGTTCACGGGCGGGGGTGGCCGTGCCCCGTGCAGGCGCGGAGAGCCAGGTCGACGGCGATGGCGAGGTCGACGGCGCTCCGTCCGGCCACACGGCACACGGCCCTCCCGGCGGGGCCATTCCTGACATTCGGGGCGCGGATCGTTCGTAGCATTCGAGGCGCGGGTCGTTCGTAGTATTCGATACGTTCAGTTTCTACTGAACATTCTGATGATAGCAATGTACGGAGGGGCGCGACACGAGACCAACCATGATCGGGAGGACGAGATGCAGACGTACAGAGACTCGATTCGACGCACGTTCGTGGCCCTTGGAGCGACGGCCCTGCTGGCCCTCGGCACCGCCGCACCGGGTGCCGCCCAGGGCATGGACGGCTCGAAGTGGAGCGTGGACGGACGCGCCGGCGTCACCGTTCCGACGGGTGACCTGGCCGACCTGAACGTGGCCGACATCGGCCCCGCCGGCGGCCTGGGAGTCGGGTACGAGGTGCACCCCCGCGTCACCATCACGGCGGACGGCGCCTTCGAGATGCTCCCCGGCGACAGCCCTGCCGGCGGATCGGACAGCAGCCCCGCAGGTGACGCCCTGGCGCCCGACATCCGGCTCTACCACTACAACGCCGGCGTGGAGGTCGAGCTGACGCCGCCGGAGACCGGCCGGTTCGACGTCACCGCCAGCGTGGCCGGCGGAGCCACCACCTGGGACACCGACGAGTTCACGGCGAACGGCACCCTGGCCGAGCTCTCGGAGACCTATCTCACCGCCAACGGCGGGCTGGAGGCCGGCTACGAGGTGAGCCGGTCGGTGAACGCCTTCGTCGGCGGACAGTGGTACATGCAGTTCACCGACGAGGCCGAGACCGCTCCCCTGGCGCAGACCGCCGACCTGGGCGAGGGCTTCGACACGGCCTCCACGATTCCGGTCTACGCCGGGTTCGAGCTGAGCTTCTGACACTCATCCGCCCGGTCCCCGGCGCCGCCCGGCCCATGCCGGCGCGGCGACGGGTCCCCCCGGGCGCGGGAGATCGGACGGAGATCGGATGAGACGGGCGGGCGGACGGGGAGAGCGGGGGCGGGTGCGCTCCGGCTCTCCCCGTTTTCGTTCGTGTCCCTCCCGCCTGTCGTCGCGCCGCTCTCTGAGCCGATTGAGCCGATTGAGCCGAGGATAACGCACGTCCACGTTAGGACCGGTCGCGGACAGGGTGTCCACGGCCCGAGCCGCCGTCCTCTGCCCCTCGATCGGGAGACGCGCCGCGTGAGTCACATCGACCCCGGAGCACGAGCATGAGCGGCGAGCTGGAAGAGGCCGTCTCCGAGTTCGTCGAGCAGCTCGGCCTGCACGCCGAGGCAGAGGGGCTCCCCCGCACCGCCGGCCGGATCATGGGCCTGCTGCTCGTCTGCGAGGGCCCCTACACCCTGGACCAGCTGCAGGACGAGCTGCAGATCAGCCGCGGGAGCGCCAGCACCAACACGCGGCGCCTCGAGGAGCTCGGCGTCGTGGAGCGGACCACCCGGCCCGGCGACCGCCGGGTCTACTTCCGCCTCACCGACGACCCCTACGGGCGGATCGTCGAGAGCCGGCTGGAGCGCATGCGGAAGATCCAGGAGGTCGTGGACCGCGCCATCGAGCGGATCCCCGACGAGTACGAGAAGGGCAAGCGCAGGCTCGACTACATGCGGCAGTTCTACCAGCTCATCGTCGAGGAGACCGACGCCCTGATCCGGGAGTGGCGGGAGCGCGACGTCCAGCTGGAGTAGCGAACGCCCTCTTTTCCTCCCGGCCTCATCCCCCGCCGGCCGCCGTCCAGGCCAGGATCCAGATCCCCGCGTAGAGCAGGAGAAGGGTCGCCCCGCGAGCCCGCGTCATCCGCCCCTGCCACAGGAAGAGCGTCGCCACCGCGCTCCCCGCCAGCAGGGCCGGACCGTGCAGCGCCGGCACCGCCGGGGCCAGCTCCAGCCCCCCGGCGCCCCCGACCAGGGCCAGGAGCCCGAGGTCGCCGGTGGCGCAGAACAGGAGCCCCGCCACCAGCGCGCCCGCCGCCACCTCCGGCCGTCCCCGCCGGGCCGGGAGCAGGACGACCAGCACGGCCTCCAGCGAGAGGACCAGGGCCACGAAGGTGGCGCCGAAGGCCGTTCCGTCCAAGCCGAGCGTCGTCGCCAGGTCGCCGGCTCCCCGGGCCGCCAGCCACGATCCGGCCGCCACCCCGCCCAGGTAGAGGACCGCCGCCCCGAGCTCCCTCGCCGCGTTTGTCTCCCCGGCCGCTCCTTCGGTCGCAACGCCGTTTGCAACCCCGTCCGCTTCCCCGTCCGGTTCCCCGTCCGCCTCACCGCCCTGCGCCGCGGCCCCGAAGGCCCCGCCGTCGCCGGCGGACTCCGTCCGGTACAGCCACCACAGCCCCAGGGCGAAGAGCGCCAGGAGGGCGATTCCCTCCCAGGCTGCCAGGCGGCCGTCCAGGAGGAACGGGTACAGGGCCGCCGGGGCGGCCACCGCCGGCGCCAGGAGGCGGCCCGTGACGTCGAGCTCGAAGGGCGACACGAGCGCCGCCGCGGGGAGGGCGGCGCCCAGGAGGAAGTATGCCGACCCGAAGGCCGCCCCCACCGCCACGCCCGGCGACCCGCCCAGGACCGCCGCCACGCCGAATCCCCAGCTCCCGGGGTCGACGGCCACGACGAGCACCGCCAGCAGGAAGGGCGACA
>CANPVF010000043.1 GCA_947581645.1 Candidatus Caribbeanibacter nitroreducens
CAGGCCAGAAAGCTCACCCTCACCTCCCGCGCCTTCCACAACGACCAGATGGGCCCCTTCCTAGAGGAGCTCTGCCAGGCGACGGGCTTCGACAGGGCCCTTCCCATGAACACCGGCGCGGAGGCCGTGGAGACGGCGATCAAGGCGGCCCGCAAGTGGGGGATGGAGAAGAAGGGCGTCGAGGACGGACGCCAGGAGATCATCGTCTGCGAGAACAACTTCCACGGTCGGACGACGACCATCGTCTCCTTCTCCACCGAGGAGAAGTACCGGCGGGGCTTCGGGCCGGCGACGCCCGGCTTCGAGGTGATCCCGTTCGGCGACGCCGATGCCCTGGAGGAGGCGATCAACGAGAACACCGTGGGGTTCATGGTCGAGCCGATCCAGGGCGAGGGCGGCGTCGTCGTGCCGCCGGAGGGCTACCTGGCCCGGTGCGCGGAGATCTGCCGGGAGCACGACGTGCTGCTCCTGAACGACGAGATCCAGACCGGCCTCGGCCGCACCGGCAGGCTCTTCTGCGGGGACTGGGACGGTGTCCGCGGTGACATCCTCATCGTCGGGAAGGCGCTCGGCGGAGGCATGTATCCCGTCTCGGCGGCGCTGGCGGACGAGGAGGTCATGGACGTCTTCACGCCGGGGACGCACGGGTCCACCTTCGGCGGGAATCCCCTGGGCTCCGCCGTGGGGCGGGCCTCCCTCCGGGTCATCCTCGAGGAGGATCTGGCCGGACGGGCGCAGGAGCTCGGCGAATGGTTCATGGACGAGCTCCGGAGCGTCGACTCGCCGCACGTACGCGAGGTGCGGGGGCGCGGCCTGCTGGTCGGCGTCGTCGTCCGCGAGGAGTCGGGAACCGCGCGCCCCTTCTGCGAGGAGCTCCAGGACCGCGGCATCCTGGCCAAGGAGACCCACGGCCAGGTGATCCGCTTCGCCCCTCCCCTGGTCATCGAGCGGGAGACGCTGGAGGACGTCCTCCCGGACATCCGCGAGGTGCTCCAGGGCGTCGGCGTGGAGGGCGTTCCGGCCACGGCGGCCGGCTGATCCGGCGGGGCGGACCGTCGTCGAGGAGGTGCCGCCGCGAGGGGCGCGTCAGCCGGCGCGCTCCTCCTCCCGGCGGAGCCGCTGGATCTCGTCGTACTGCTCCCGGATCTGCTCCATGACGTCGTCCACGAGCTCCTGGGCCGTCTCCTTGGAGCGGGGCCGGTCCAGATACTCGGAGTAGTCGACGGGCTCGCCGAAGGAGACGTAGATCGTCTTGAAGATGCGGGGCACGTACGTGCCGATGGGGAGCACCTCCCGCATGCCGTCGATGGCCACCGGGATCACCGTGGGGTGTGTGCCCAGGACCACCAGGCCGGCTCCCGGTCGCCCGGGACCGACGCTCCCGTCCCGGGTCCGGGTCCCCTCCGGGAACAGCGTCATCACGCCGTCCCGGGCCGCACGGATCATCTTGAACAGGGCCTTCTTGTCCCTGCGTCCCTCCTGCACGGGGATGCACTTCCACTGGTCGGAGAACCACCCGAGGATCGGGTTCTTGTAGAAGTTCTCCTCCGCGGCGGGATTCCAGGGGATCAGGTAGGGCTTCCAGATGGACTCCGGGTAGTAGGCGGCCACGCCCACGAGGAAGCTGTCGATCATCGACTGGTGGTTCGACAGCAGGAGCGTGTTCCGCTCGCGGGGGAGCTGGTGGCGCCCCCTCACCACCGTCCTGTTGAGGACGAAGAAGAACAGGACGCCCAGGGCGGCGATGATGTTGGTGACCAGCCAGCGCGTGTAGGGCCACAGGAGGTGGAAGAGCTTCCCCCTGTGATCGGCCCGCACCTCGTCCGACATTCTCTGCGTCTCCTCCCTCGCTGCCCCGGTTCCTCGCTCACATCCGCTCGTAGGAGGGGCCGCTCCCTCCCTCGCGGGGCGTCCAGCGCGGCCCCAGGACATCGGTGGCCTTGCAGTCGATGCAGTTGGGGGCGTTGACCACCAGGCGATCGCCCTCTCTCTCGTAGACGCCGGCGGGGCACATGTGCTCGTAGAAGTCGGCGGCCTCGGGGCTCACGTCCTCGCCCACGACCAGGTGCGAGGGAATGTCGTCCCGGGTCGTGTTCCCGGCACGGTAGACGCCCTCGACCTTGTCGATCGTGTATTCCCCGTCGGGCTCGTAGTCGATCTCGCCGCCCGCCCGCCGCGGCACCTCGGCGTCCTCCGGGATGTCGATGCGACCGCCGGGAAACCGACCGCCCGTGAGCTCCATGAGTGCCGCCTTGACCCCGCCCGCGTACAGACCGGACCGGAAGGCGAGTCGCGTGTTCCGGGTCCGCCACAGGTCCCGGCCGATGATGCTCTCCTCCACCATCCGGTCGTAGTCGGAGAGGATCTCGGCCCCGGGCTCGTCCTCCTCCTGGAGGGCACGGAAGGCGGCGCGGGCGGAGAGGACACCCGACTTCACGGCGTAGTGTATGCCCTTCAGGGCCGGCACGTTCACGAAGCCGGCGGCGTCTCCGGCCACGAGGGCGCCGGGGGCGTGGAGCCGGTCCGGCACCGACCAGTAGCCGCCCTCCGGGATGGTCTTGCCGCCCCACTCCAGGATCTCGCCCCCCTCCAGGTACTCGGCGAAGAGCGGGTGCGACTTCATGCGCTGGAGCGCCGCGTGGGTGTCGAAGTCACGCTCCGGGTAGTCCAGGGCGGCCACGAGACCCAGGGCCACGAGGTCGTCGTCCAGGGGATACATGAACGAGCCCCCGAAGACGTCGTTCGGGAGCGGCCATCCCAGGGTATGGATCACCGAGTCCAGGGGACGACCGGGGCGCCACAGCTCCTTCACGCCCAGGGAGTAGATCTGCGGGTTCTGGCGGCCCACCTCCTGCCAGTCCAGGAGGGCCTCGGTGAGGGCGCCGCGCGTGCCCTCGGCCAGGACCGTGGTCCGGGCGGAGACGTCCATGGCCGGCATGTAGCCGGAGCCCGGCTCCCCGTCGCGGTCCAGGCCCGACGGGGTGGTCCGCACGCCCCGCACCCTGCCCCCGTCCACCAGCAGGCCGTCGGCCGGAAAGCCGGTGAAGACGTTCACCCCTCGCTCCTCGGCCCGCTCGCCCATCCAGCGGACGATCTCGCAGATGGAGGCCACCCAGTTGCCCTCGTTCCGCATGCTGGGCGGCGTGGGCACCCGGAACCTGGTGCCCTCGTTCGGGAGGAAGTAGACGCGGTCCTCCGGCACGGGCTGGCGGAAGGGGAGCTCCCCGTCGGCGGTGTCGGGGAAGAGCTCGCGGAAGGGACCGGGCACGACCACGGCGCCCGAGAGGCAGTGGTCGCCGAGCCGGTCGGACTTCTCCAGGACCCCGATCTCCAGGTCGCCCAGCTCCCCGTCGGCCTGCTCGGAGAGGCGCGCGAGCTCGATGGCGCCGGCCAGGCCGGCGGGCCCGCCTCCGACGAAGAGCACGTCCAGCGGCACCGCCTCGTCGTCGGGCGCTTCGTCGATGAGGAGCCGGTCGCGGGGCAGGTCGGGCTGCTCGCGGCTCGGAATGAACTCTCCCCCCCCGGTCGACTCGGAGAGGGGCGTTCCGTCGTCGCTGGGCTGGCTGTTCATGGCGACTCCGTCCTCACGTCACGTCCGTGGTCTCGCATGATCTCCAGCACCCGGCCGATCGGGAGCGCCCGGGCCGTCCCGCGGTGGCCGCGCACCGTGGTGGCGGCGAAGAGCGAGTTGAGGGCGGCCTCCTCGGTGGCCTCCACCGTGGCCTCGAAGAGATCCGACATGACCCCACCGTCGGTGATGCGCTCCGACCGGCGGTCGGTGGAGAAGGCGAGGGCGTAGTCGCCGGACCCGTGGGACATGTACGACCCGGTGCGGGAGATGCCCAGGAAGGTGCGGTCCGCCACCCTCCGGAGCTCCCGGTGCGCCAGCGGGGCGTCGGTGGCGACGACGATCATCACCGAGCCCTCGCCCGGCGAGCCGCCCTGTCCGCCCGCCCCGGCGCTCCCCGAGCTGATCCCGTCGTCCCCGATCTCCTCGCCCACGGGGACGCCGTCGACCCGGAGGTGGCCTCCGTAGTTGGTCTGTGTCAGCACGCCCACCGTGAAGCGCCCCTCGTCCGTCTCCACGACCCGGGACGCGGTGCCGATTCCGCCCTTCCACCCCAGGGCCGTGGTCCCGGTGCCGGCACCCACGCTTCCCTCCTCCACCGGGCCGGCGGCGGCCGCCCGCAGCGCCGAGCGCACGTGACGCGGGTCGATGGGGCGCTCCCGGATGTCGCTCAGGAAGCCGTCGTTGGTCTCTCCCACCACCGGGTTGATGGAGCGGACGTCCCGGTTGGCGGGCATCGCGAGCATGGTGTCCACCAGGGCGTCGGCGGCGCGGAACACCGAGAGCGTGCCGGTGAGCAGGATCGGCGTCTCGATCTCCCCCAGCTCGTTCACCTGCGTGGTGCCCACGAGCTTGCCGAACCCGTTCCCCACGGCCGCGGCCGCCGGGACCGTCTCCCGGAAGAGGTTGCCCCCGTGCGGGAGAACGGCGGTGACGCCGGTGCGGAGCGAGTCGCCCCGGCGGATGGTCTCGTGGCCCACCCGGACCCCGTCCACGTCGGTGATGGCGTTCAGGTTGCCCGGAGATAGCTGGCCTATATTCACGCCCACGTCCCGTAGCCGCGGTCGCTCCTGGGCGTCCGCGTGCCCCGCCGGCGCCAGAAGAGCGGCGGCCGCCAGGCACAGGACGGTGCGGACCGATCGTATCCGTGGCATGAACGTCACTCGTTCCTCCTGCGTCGATCTCCGGTCTCCAGCTCCCGCACGCCGCTGCGCACCGCCTCCGGAATCGGTGTCTTGTCGCCGGCCTCGTAGTCGAAGGAGACCACCACTCCCTCCCCTTCGGCGGCGACCTCCTCCTGCTCGTGGGAGACCGCCCGGTATTCCATGCTGAAGCGGTCCTCCTCCATCTCCGTCACCCGGGCCCCGACGGTGACGCGATCCGGATACACGAGCGCCCGCCGGAAGCGGCAGCTCGTGGAATGGAGGATCGCCCCGACCCGCTGCTCCCGGTAGGAGTCGTTGAATCCGCAGCGCTCCAGGTACTCGACCCGGGCCGACTCGAAATAGCGGAAGAAGACGACGTTGTTCACGTGATCGTAGGCGTCCATCTCGCCCCACTGCACGGGAATCTCCACCCGGACGGGAAACCCGGCCAGTTCTTCGTCGGGATGCGTCACTCGTCCTCCTCGCTGATGCGCTTGCCCTCGGCCACCGCCAGGGCGTGCATCTCGTTCAGGAGCCCGGCGTCCCGGGGCAGACGCTCCTCCGCCCAGGCACGGATCTCCTCGTAGCTCCCGTCGGCCACCTCCTCCCTGCCCCGATGGCGCAGGACCCGCCGAAGGTAGGCGTCGACCACCATCACCGGGACCCCGTAGGCGTAGAGGAGGATGCAGTCGGCCGTCTCGGGGCCGATGCCCCACAGCTGGAGGAGCTCCTCGCGCTCCGGCGGCTCGCCGTCTCTCTGGCCGAAGAAGCCGGCGGCCACCCTGAGTCGTCGGGTCTTCTGGCGGTAGAAGCGGGCCGGGCGGACCCGCTGCTCGAGGCTCTCGTGCGGCTCGTCGGCCAGGGCCGGCCAGCGGTCCAGGCCGGCCTCCACCAGATTCCCCACTGCCTCGGCGGCGCCGCTCCACCGGGTGTTCTGGGCCAGGATCGCTCCCTGGATCACCTCCGCCCGTGCCCGGCCCTCCGGGACGTCGTAGTCACCGGGACGGTACTCGAGCCCGCCGTCCCGGCGGTTCCACAGGGGCCACCACCCCTGCCGTCCGTGTCGCTCCAGGAGCGATCGGTAGAGGGATTCCATCATGACCGGACACAGTCTACGGGAGGGGCGGCCCGAGTCGTAGCCTGTGGCCGCACGCGGGTGGACGCGATTCAGCCGGCGCCGGAGGGCGGCCCGTCGTGGCCCTTCCCCGTCACACCTTCCGCTCCCGCTCGCCCTCCTCGCCGCGGACGGTCCCGCCGACGACGAGAGCGGCGGAGATGATCAGGAGGTTCTTGATGATGTACTGTCCCTCCATGGTGGGGGCGAACGGGGCACCCCCGTCCTGGAAGACGACGTCGGGGAGCAGGACCAGGGGCATGAAGGTGCCGACCATCTGGAGGGCGAGCAGAGCTACGCCAATCCTGATCGTTCGGCGGAAGAGGAAGGTCACGCCGATGGCCACTTCGAGCCAGCCGACCAACAGGACCCATTTGTCCGGGCCGAGCAGAGGCATCCACGCGGTGGTCGCCCGGACGAGAGGGGCCGCCGATGACAGGCCGAGCGGCTTGAGGATTCCGAACCAGATGAAGATGACCGCGAGGGAGTAGCGGAGGGCGAGGGTTCCCCATCCTCGCATGAAGCCGGCGATGCGGCGATCCAGGTCGTCGAGGCGCTCCATCAGTCGCTGGCGCCGTCCCTCCGCCGTGTCTTCTCGTTCGCTCATGTCTCGGAGCTCCAGGGCCGAAAGCGTCCGCACCCGCGACACCGGTGGAAGGCTCCATCGCAGCGTGCGACCTCGCAACTGCTCCTCCGCCCCTGCGCGCCCTCATCTCCACGACCCGACTCCTCTCATCGTCGTGGCAGCCGCGACGCACGGCCTCCGGCGCCGGACCCACCTCCGTCCCGTTGATCCCCGGTTGACGCCGCCCCGTACACTGGAGGTGACTGAGCATCGGAGGTCGCCCTCCGGTGGACGTGCTGACGGTGGGAGTCGTGAACGCGAGGCGGAGGCGGAAGCAGGTGCAGGCGCTG
>CANPVF010000044.1 GCA_947581645.1 Candidatus Caribbeanibacter nitroreducens
GAGCCGGTACGCGTCCCCGGCCGCCCCGAACGGGAAGAACGCGACGGATCCGTCCTCCTGCTCCTGGAACGAGGCATCGACGATTCGTGTCAGGTATTTCACCCTCGGATCACTCCCGATTCGCGGCCCGCGGTACTCTGCGCGCCTCCCTCCCGGGAGACGCGCCGAATCAGGCCATCGTGGAGACAGGCACCGTGCCAGCTCCGGTCGAAGCGTCAGAGGGTGCTTCGGGACAGGGACGATGGCCGACTCTGGGTCTCGACCGGACGAGGACCCGGATGTTGCAGCGTGCGGCGCTGGTTGCAGATCGAGGCAGCGCTGTCACGGACCTCATCTCCTTCGGGGCGGCGAGTGAAGTTCCTGCACAATGCGGCAAACACTTCGATTTACGACGCCGAGCCGTCCCTCGCTCAATTGTCCGATTACGACACAAACTATTTTACATCAAAGGATTAGACATTCTACGTACTCGGGCATGAGAAATGCACCAGGAGTAGGCTCGCGCTCGCGGGAGGAACGGGCCCGCCGGACAGACAGAGACAGAGAAGGACGACCAGAAGACAACCATGCAGCCGTCTCCGCAACGAACTGCAGACGACTCTCTCGGCAGCCGCACGGGGGGAGTGACTCTCGTCGAGGTCCTCATCGTCGTCGTTCTGATCGGGATCCTGGGAAGCATCACGATTCCCACGTACCTGAAGGACCGACCGGCGGCGGATGTGCGGGACGCGGCCGCGGAGCTCGCCAACGTCCTGCAGAACGCACGCTTCCGGGCTGTCTCCCTGAAGCGTCCCGTGTACGTGGAGTTCGAGCCGGACGGCGAGGAGGGCTTCTACACCGCCTACGTCGACCTCGACAGCGACCCCAGCACGGTCCCCACCGGAACGGCCTCGGAGATCGCCGCGACCGACATTCCGTTCCCGGACCAGGCGTCCGGGCAGAGGGGGAACCGGCTGCCGGAGGGCGTGGAATTCGACCTGGGCGGCTCCACGTCGTCACCGGACGAGGAGGCCAGCACCCCCACCGACCCGATCGACCTGCCGAGCAATCCGATCGTCTTCCTCCCCAGGGGCGTCGTCCGATGGCCCGCGGGTTCCACGATCCCCTCGGGAGGTGTCTACGTGAGCCATCGGCAGAACGGAAGCTACGTGAACTCCGTGCTGATCCGACCGACAGGGCTCATTCGCAATTACCAGTGGACCGGGGGCGGGTGGCGATGAGCACGCGGGGGGCGCAGGACGTCCGGCGACGGCGGGCTCGGTCCGGGGCCCCGAAACCGTCCAGCGGCGGGTTCAGCCTCGTCGAGGTGCTGGTGGCTCTGGTCGTGCTCACCGCCGGAGCTCTGACCGTGGCAGCGAGCATGGTCGTCGCGACCTCGGCCAACACCCATGCCGGTGAGCTGTCGCGGGCGAGCGCCCTGGCGTCTCAAAAGCTGGAGGAGATCAAGGCGATGCCGGCGGACGAGGTCGACGACGAGGCGGCCATCCGCGTCAACGCTCGCGGGGTCCCCACCTCCGGCGGAGCCTACGTGCGGGAGGTGGACGTCGTCGACGAGTCCGAGGGCGCGCCGGAGAACACCAAACGAGTCACGGTCACCGTGGAGTTCAGCAGCGGGGCCATGGGACAGGACGAGGCTACCATGTTCACCATTCTGTACGTGAATCCCGGATGATCAGCGACGTGCGACGGTGCGGCAATCGGGCCAGGACGATCAGGCGACGACGGGGCGGCTCCGGACCGGTACCGGGCAACCGCGGCTTCACCATCGTGGAGCTCCTGATCTCCGTCACCCTGGCCGGCCTGGTGGCGGCGGCGGCGTTCGGTCTGCTGCGCTCGGAGCAGGAGTCCGTCCGCGCACAGCGGATCACCCGGGCGCTGCAACAGAATTCCCGCTACGTGCTCGATCTGGTGCGGCGCGACATCCAGGAGGCCGGCGAGGGGATGGATCCGACGCCCGAATTCGGCGTCGTCGCGGCCACCAATTCGGCCTCGGGGACCCGCGACAGCGTGTTCGTGCTGTACGTGGAGCCGAACACGCCGCGGCACGCCGCCCTCGACCCGACCCCCGGAACCGGGGGATCGGCCAAGGACTCGGCACGGCTGGCCATCCGGTGCAACGACGACGTCGACGACATCGGCGAGAACAGCTTCGTCTACTTCGCCTCCGGCACCAAGCGCGGGGTCGCCGTCGTCCGGGACACGGTTCGCCGGATCAGTGACAGCTGCGACGCCAGCGACCCCGGATCGAAGCAGATCGGCCACGTCAAGCTCGACATCGACGCCATCGACGGCGAGACGCACGGCTGGACGCTGCGCGGCAACACGGCCGGAGCGGGTGTCACCCGCGTGAACGCGGTGTCTTACTTCGTGGACGACTCGGGCGACGAGCCCGACCTCATGCGGGCCACACGCTACGCCGCCGACGGCACGTGGACCGGCCGCCCCCTGGCCGAGGGCGTGACGGACCTGCGCAGTCAGCTCGTCTTCCAGAGCGGCGACACCCTGGAGGTGGCGAACGGCACCGACGGTGTCGCCGACAACGACTACGACGACATCAACACCGTGATGATCCAGGTGGACGTGCGTGCCACCCGGACCGACCGGGCCCTCGCATCGGGCGACACGCTCCGTCGTCGGTACGCACTCAGCGTCTCACCCCGCAACGCCATCTATACGAGGAACCTCCAGCCATGAGTAGCAACGACACCGAGGGACTTCGGACGAAGGCGAGCGTGTCCGCCCGTCGGGACGAGAACGGCAGGGCACCGCTCGACCTTCCCGCCGGAGAGGGGGGGTTCGCCCTCGCCACGGTGATGATCGTACTGGGCCTCCTGATGGGACTGACCGTCACGGCCCACCTGGCCAGCCAGGCGGAAACGCGAATCGGCGGCAACGACTACTCGGCCACCCGGTCCTTCTATGCCGCTGAGGCGGGAGCGGAGCACATGCTGGCCGAGCTTCGGGAACTGCTGTCGGACGGGGTTCTGACTGCGGCCAAGGCCGACTCCGCCGACGACAATCCTCCGAACATCCCGAACTTCGAGCTGGAGGAGTACAAGGCGGAGCTCGACTCGGGTGGGGTGCAGAACGAGAAGATCACGCAGGGCCCCTTCTCCGGCATGTGGAGCCGGACCCGCGAGGTGCTGGTCACGTCGTCGGTGGAGGGTCCCAACGGCTCACGCACCACCGTCGAGCTGA
>CANPVF010000045.1 GCA_947581645.1 Candidatus Caribbeanibacter nitroreducens
CCCTCGACCTCCTCCAGGTCCGACGCATCCCGGTTGTAGAGGTAGGCCCACGCCCGCAGACGGCGTCCTCCGCCGGCGGGCTCCCCGGTCTCGCCGCCCGCGGCACCACGGAGGCGCACGGGAACCGTCTCCCGGCGGTAGAGCCCGGTTCCGTCCGGACGCCGTCCCTCGTAGCGGTCCAGCGCTTTCAGAACGCGCCGGGGGGAGCGGAGCCGATAGAGGTCGCCGGTCGCCCATGCCGCCTCTCCGGAGCGAACCAGGGCCGGATAGCTTCCGCCGCCCGCCACGAAGAGCCTCCCCCGGACACGGGCGGTCCCGAGGTGATCGGCGCCCTCCTCGAGCGTCCGCCGCATCCCCGACGGCGCGCCTCCCCCGGGACGGAGGGTCCCGTAGACGAAGAGGTGCCGTACCCCCGGCTCCTCGCTCACCACGACCCTGCCCGCCCCGCCGCCGCGCCGGGCCGCGACCGGAGGCCGGACGCGGGTGTAGAGGGGGCGGGATGATCGAACTCGACGGCTCCGAAGGCGAAGGCGGCGGTCAGGTGCTCAGGACGGCCCTCTCCCTGTCCATGGCGACGGGACGACCGTTCCGCATCGGACGCATCCGCGCGGGACGCTCCAACCCGGGCCTGCGGCGTCAGCACAGGACGGCGGTCCGGGCGGCCGCGGAGCTCACCGACGCCGGGGTGGAGGGGGACGAGCTCGGCTCGCGGGACGTCACGTTCCGGCCGGGACGGAGCCCTCGTCCCGGGGAGTACAGCTTCGACACCGGCGGTGCCGGGAGCGCGACGCTGGTCCTGCAGACCCTCCTCCCGCCGCTCCTCCGCGGCGGGGGCTCGTACCGCATCACCGTCGAGGGAGGCACGCACAATCCGTCGGCCCCTCCGTACGAGTTCCTGGAGCGGTCCTGGCTTCCCCTCCTCCGGGAGATCGGCGCCGACATGGACGTGGAGCTCCACCGCGCCGGATTCTTCCCCGGCGGCGGCGGGCGCCTCGTGGCCCGGGTCGGGCCGCCCTCCTCTCCCACCCCCCTGGTGCTCCGGGACCGGGGCGAGCTGCTGGACCTGCGGGCGCGATCCCACATCGTCGGCCTCCCGGAACACGTGGCCGAGCGCGAGCTGGCCACGGTCCAGGCGGCCCTGGAGATTCGCGACGACCGGCTCGAGGCCGTCGACCACGGCGAGCGTCCGGCCGGTGCGGCCAACGTGCTGGTGGTGGAGGTCGAGTTCGAAGCCGTGACCGAGGTCTTCACCGAGCACGGGCGCCGGGGACTCCCGGCGGAGGAGGTCGCCACCCGGGCCTCCCGCCGCGTGCGCCGCTACATGGAGTCCGACGCCGCCGTGTGGACGCACCTCGCGGACCAGCTCCCCGTCCCCCTGGCTCTCCGCTCCGGCGGCCGCTACCGGACCGGCGAACCGAGCTCCCACACCCGCACCGTGCTGGACGTCCTCCGCACCTTCCTGGACGTGGCCCCCGAGGTCGAGGTCGCGGGGACGGGCACCTGGGAGATCTCGGTGGAGGACGGCCATGCCGCGTAGCGAGACGACGGTGAGCGCCGAGACGGGAGGCGGAGAGGCCGTCCCCGGACGGGTGCTCCTGGTGGTGAATGGAGTCCAGAAGTTCTTCACCCACCGGGGAGGGCTCGCCCTGGGACTGCGGGACCGGGGCTGGGAGGTGGAGATGGTGGTCCCGAACGACGAGGACGACTCGGTGATCCGGGAGGCGGGCATCCCCACGCACTCCGTGCCGCTGGTCCGGAGCAGCATGTCGCCCGTCACCGAGTCGAAGACCGTGCTGGCGCTCTCGAAGCTGTACAGGGAGCGGGCCCCCATCCTGGTGCACCACTTCACGCCGAAGCCGGTGATCTACGGCGGGATCGCCGCGCGCCTGGCCGACGTCCCGGGCGTGGTCTCCTCCATCGCCGGCCTCGAATATCCCTTCATCTCGGATTCGGTTCAGGCCCGGACCCTCCGCGCCCTGGCGGCCCTCGGCTACCGCCTCGCCCTCAGCGGAGACGGAAGCCGCGTGATCTTCGAGAACTCGTCGGACCTGGACGAGTTCGTCGAGCGGGGTCTGGCCGACCGCTCGATCTCCCGGGTCATCGTGGGAGCGGGCGTGGACGTGGAGAAGTTCCGCCCGCCGGCCGAGGAGCGGGAGCCGGTGCGTGTGCTCCTGGCCGCGCGGATGCTGCGGCAGAAGGGGGTCGTCGAGTTCGTGGAGGCGGCCCGGCGACTCCGATCCGAGGGGTCCGGAGCCCTCTTTCTCCTCGTGGGCGACAGCGATCCCACGAACCCGACCAGCATCGAGACGGAGCAGCTCCGGGCCTGGGGCCGCGAAGAGGGCCTCGAGTGGCTCGGACGGCTCCCCCACGACCGGATGCCCGAGCTGATGCGGTCGGTGGACGTGGTCTGCCTGCCCTCCTACCGGGAGGGGGCGGCGAAAGTGCTCCTGGAGGCCGCCGCCACCGGTCGTCCCATCGTCACCACCGACGTGCCCGGCTGCCGGGAGGCCGTGGAGCGGGGCGAGAGCGGCCTGCTGGTGCCGCCGCGGGACCCGGACGCCCTGGCGGAGGCGCTGGGACGCCTGGCCCGGGACCCCGACCTCCGCCGTCGCATGGGGCGACGGGGGCGGGAACTCGCCGTGGAACGGTTCTCGATACGGGTCGTGGTGGAGAAGACCGCCGAGACCTACCGGGATCTGGCGGGTGAAGTCCGATCCCGCGTGGTGAACGGCTGACGGCGCGCCGCCCCGGACCCCCGACCCCGCCTGCGGCGCAGCAGGCGGGCCCGGCCGCCGGATCGATCGGCGGGTCCTGTCCGCGCTCGTCCTCATCTCCACCATGGGCTGGCTGGCCGTCGGCTTCAGCACGGGGCTCGTCATCGTCGGCGTCGGTCGCCTGAGACCGCACGTCCGTGAGGGAGGACGCCAGCCGGGAGGCCGCCATCTACAACCTGTTCGACCGACCGGGCGATCAGCACCACGAGGACCTGGAGGACGAGCTCCGGGGGATCCTGCAGGAGAAGGGACTCCGCGAGGCCGATCCGTACGCCGAGATGCTCGGCCGCGCCCAGGTCGCCGAGATCGAGGGAGAGGCGAGCTTCGAGGAGGTCGTCCGGGAAGCCTCCGAACGGCTCTCACGCGCCCTGCCGGCCGACGCGGACCACCTCACCGACACCTTCCTCGAGGAGACCCAGCTCGGCGTGACGCCGGTCTCTCACGGCGCCGCCCTGCCCCACGTTCGCCTGGACGGCGTGGACATCCCGCATCTCCTGCTGGTCCGCTCCCGCAGCGGGCTGGAGATCGAGGACGTGAAGGAGCCGGAGAGTACGGCCTACGGCCAGGAGGAGGACACCGGCGAGGAGCAGCGCGATGGCTCCCGCGTGCACGCCATCTTCTTCCTCGTCAGCCCGGAGGCGAACCCGCGACAGCACCTGCGCATGCTGGCCAGGCTGGCCGACCACGTGCAGGACGACGAGTTCCTGGAGGACTGGCTGGCCGCCGAGGGGGAGCACGAGCTCAGGGAGGTCATGCTCAGGGACGAACGGATCGTGGCGCTCCACGTGGAGCGCGGCCGGGACACGGCCCGCCTGGTGGATCGTCCCATCGGCGAGCTGGACCTCCCGCCGGAGGTGATCCCCACCCTGATCCGCCGCGGGGAGGACGTGGAGGTGCCGACCGCCGACACCGTGCTCCGCGAGGGGGACTGCGTCACGCTGTTCGGCACGCCCGCCGGCATCCGGACGGTGAGGAATCGCTACCGGGCCTGACGGGCTGAAGCGCCCTCTGCCGGAGCCCGGGGCTCAGTCCCCGGTGCTCCCGAACCCTCCCTCCCGATCGGTGCTCCTCCCGACGCGCCCCTCCACCCACTCCAGCGTCTCGTAGCGCTTGAGCACGGCCTGGGCGACGCGCTCTCCGTGGACGATCTCCTGGGAGTGGGACGAGGCGTTCTGGACCAGCACGAACCACTCGTCCGGATAATCGGCGTCGATCGTGCCGGGCGCGTTCGGCAGGATGAGGCCCCGCTCCAGCGCCAGCGAGGAACGGATGCGGATCTGCGCCTCGTATCCGGAGGGAAGCCGTGCCCTGAGGCCAGTGGGGACGAGCGCCCGGTCGTCCGGTTCCAGCGCGAGCCGCGCCCTACCCTCCCGCTCGCCGTGCTCCTCCTCCCGCGTCCGGTCCCGGCGCGAGCGGTAGACCCGGACGCGCCGGCCCGAGAGGTACGCCCGGAGGTCGTAGCCCGCCGACTCACGGGTCGCCCGGGAGGGAGCCTCCACGTCCTCGTGCAGCTTCTCGAAGACCACGGCGTCTGCGTCGCTGCTCACGGCGATCCCTCGCGTCGGGAACCTTTCGGCGTCGATCGAACGCCCTTCATCTTACGGCCACCGAGTCGAGCGACAACCTCGCGGCAGCGAGGCGAGAGACCACGAGCCACGGAGGTGTCCACGGGTGGAAGCGCGCTATTTTCAGGGTCCGGACGGAGACTGCCTCATGCTCCACAACCCGGACGAGGACAAGATCGAGGCGCTGGAGGAGATGGGCGCCGAGGAGATCAGCCGGGAGGAGTACCGGGAGATCGAGACGACCCGCATGGGTACCGACCAGGGACCACCCACCGGCGGCTACGAGGAGCTCGAGACGGAGTAGCGGGCACGGGCCGATCGCCGGTGAGAACCGGCGGTCCGGCGACGTGTAGAGGCACCGGTGGCCGTCGCCGTTCCTCTCCGCCGCGCCCATCAGCACCATGAACCGCACCGCTCCGGTCGTCGTCCTCCTGTTCTTCGCCGCCGCAGCCCTGGGCTGCCTCCCCGGACGGGGGTTGCCGGAAACCGACTCGCGGGACGAGGCCCGCTCCGATTCCGTGGCGGTGCTGGTCGACAACGGGAACTACCTCAACGCCACCGTCCGCCTCTTCTCCGACGGCTCCCAGGTGCGGCGCATCTCCGTCACCGGGAACGACGCCGACACGATCTATCTCCGACGGAGTCAGCTGCGCATGCCCGGGCGAGTCTCCGCCGTACTGGAGCTCGTGGGCAGCCGTCAGTCGTACCGCCTGCGGGAGGAGCTCCTCCCGATCGACGCGTCGCTCATCGAGATCCGCGTGGCCGAGCTCCTCAGCACGTCGTCGATTTCGATCTTCTAGAAAGCCGATCGGCACATATCTTTCAGGCTTCACGCAACCGCGCCGTCCCCGCGCGCTCGCCCCGGCACGGCAGCGGCACCGACGACGCCCCGCGGATCTCGTCGCGGGCGCGCTTCGACCGACACCCAGACTGTCAGGGAGGACCCTTGGCCGACCAGCTACAGCCCCTCTCCGCCGACGAGGCGGTTCGACGCTGTGATCCCGAGCAGTTCGACTTCAGCACCACGGACGACCTGGACGACCTGACCGAGGTCATCGACCAGGCCCGAGCCGAGGAGGCCCTCCAGTTCGGCATCGCCACCGAGCGCGAGGGCTTCAACATCTACGCGCTCGGCCCGCAGGAGACGGACAAGGAGAACCTGGTCCGGCACTATCTCGAGGACCGGGCCTCGGAGGAGGATCCGCCCGAGGACCTCTGCTACGTCAACAACTTCGACGATCCGGACGAGCCCCGTCTCCTCCGGGTGCCCGCCGGCGTGGGGAAGAGCCTGGCCGACGACGTGGACGACTTCCTGCGGGAGCTGCGACCCGCCCTCACATCGGCCTTCGAGAGCGAGGAGTATCAGACGCGGCGAGCCGCGGTCCAGGAGGAGGCCGGGGCCGAGCAGCAGGAGAAGTTCCAGGAGCTCCAGGAGCGCGCCAACGAGCGCGGCCTGGCGCTCCTGCGTACGCCCGCCGGGTTCGTCTTCGCGCCCATCCGGGACGACGAGATCATCCCGCCGGACGAGATCCAGGAGCTCAGCGAGGAGGAGCAGGAGCGCCTCGAGGAAGCGATGGAGGAGCTGCAGGAGGAGCTGAAGGGCATCCTCCGGAGCCTTCCGCGTGAGCAGCGCAAGACCCGGGACAGGGTGCAGGAGCTGAACGAGGAGATCGCGCGCTATACGGTGCGGGAGCTCCTGAAGGACCTGCGTACGGAGTACGGCGAGTACGAGGCCATCCTCGACCAGCTGTCCGCGGTGGAGGACGACATCGTCGAGAACGTGGAGTCCGTCATCGGCCAGGGCGAGGGGAACCAGGGCGGCGGTGGCGGCGCGGGCGGCGGCCGCTCCCTCCAGGGTCCCGTCCGCCGCGTCGTCGAGCACCCGGCGCTGCGGCGGTACCGGGTCAACGTGCTCGTGGATCACGGTGACAGCGACCATGCCCCCGTGGTGTACGAGGACAACCCCACCTATCAGAATCTGGTGGGGCGGATCGAGTACCTGGCCCAGATGGGCGCGCTGATCACCGACTTCAACATGATCAAGTCGGGGGCGCTCCACGAGGCCAACGGCGGCTACCTGATGCTGGACGCACGCCAGGTGCTGCTCCAGCCGTACGCGTGGGAGGCGCTCAAGCGAGCGGTGAAGTCGGGGGAGATCCGCATCGATTCCCTCCAGGAGATGCTGGGCATGGTGAGCACGGTGAGCCTGGATCCGGAGCCGGTGGAGCACGACGCCCGGATCGTCCTCCTCGGAGACCGCCTCCTCTACTATCTGCTGTCGGAATTCGACCCGGAGTTCGGCGACCTCTTCAAGGTGTCCGCCGACTTCGACGACCAGGTGGACCGCACCGAGGAGAACGAGCGGCTGTATGCCGGTCTCATCGGCAGCCTGATCCAGAAGGAGGAGCTCCGCCCCTTCGATCCCACCGGCGTGGCCCGCGTCGTCGAGCGGAGTGCCCGCATGGTCGGCGACGCCGAGAAGCTCTCGGTGCGGAGTCGCGGCGTCCTGGACCTGATCCGCGAGGCGGATCACTGGGCCGGGAAGGAGGATGCCGACGCGGTGACCGCCGAGCACGTCCAGACGGCCATCGACAAGCGGATCTACCGCTCCGATCGCCTGCGGGAGCGAACACAGGAGGAGATCCTCCGGGACACGATCTACATCGACACCGAGGGCGAGCAGGTCGGTCAGGTCAACGGCCTCTCGGTGCTCCAGCTGGGAGACTTCGCCTTCGGGCGGCCCACACGCATCACGGCCCGCACGCGGCTGGGCAAGGGAGAGGTCGTGGACATCGAGCGGGAGGCCGAGCTGGGCGGCCCCATCCACTCCAAAGGAGTGATGATCCTCTCCGGGTTCCTGGGCGGGCGCTACGCCACCGAGCGCCCGCTCTCGCTGGAGGCGAGCCTCGTGTTCGAGCAGTCGTACGGCGGCATCGAGGGGGACAGCGCCTCCTCCACGGAGCTCTACGCCCTGCTCTCCTCCATCGCCGAGGTGCCCGTCCGGCAGTCCGTGGCCGTCACCGGCTCGGTGAACCAGCACGGACGGATCCAGCCCATCGGCGGCGTGAACGAGAAGATCGAGGGCTACTTCGACGTCTGCGAAGAGCGGGGCCTGAACGGAGAGCAGGGCGTCCTGATCCCGGCCTCCAACACGAAGCACCTGATGCTGCGCCGTGACGTCGTGGAGGCCATCGATCGGGGCGAGTTCCACGTCTGGCCCGTGGAGACCGTGGACCAGGGCATGGAGCTCCTCACGGGCCAGACCATGGGGCAGCGGGACGAGGAGGGCCGTTACCCGGAGGGCACGATCAACTATCTTGTAGAGGAGCGCCTCGCGGAGCTGGCCGACCGGCGGATGGAATTCGCCGGGCCCATGGACGGCGAAGAGTAGCGATGCAAGAGCAGCGACCTCCCGAACAGGGCCGGAAGCGCCCGCAGCAGCAGAGACGCCGCGCCGGCGACGTCGAGAGCCTGATCCGGCGGATCCTGGTGGCCGTCGACGCCTCCGAGGACGCCACCGCGGCGCTGGAGGCCGCCGTGGAGCTGGCCGCCGCCACCGGTGCCGAGATCCAGGGTACGTTCGTCGAGGAGGAGGGGCTCCTGCGCGCCGGCCGCCTGTCCATGTGCCGCGAGATCAGTCTCTTCTCGGACGAGGCGCGCGAAATCGGGCATTCCGAACTCGAGCGGCAGCTTCGGGCCCACGCCCGGCGACTCCAGGCGCAGCTCCAGCAGGCGGCGGAGCGCGCGCAGGTGCCGTGGAGCTTCACCACCCTGCGCGGCGACGTCGTGTCGGAGCTGCGGCGCGCCGCCCGCGACAGCGACCTCGTGGCCCTCGGGGCCACCGGCCGGTCCTACAGGGAGGCGCCGGGATCCACCGTCGACGAGCTGGTGAGCGAGGCCCCTGCTCCGGTGCTCGTACTCCGGCGGGCCACCCGGCTCGGCCTCGGTGTCCACGCCCTCTACGACGGCACCGAGGCGGGCCAGCGCGCCGTGGGACTGGCGGCCGAGCTGTCCCGCCGGGAACAGCCCCCCCTGACGGTCTTCCTCCTGGCGGACGACGACGACACCGGGAGCCTGATGGCCGAGCGACTGGGCGGATGGCTCACGGAGAGAGGGATCCAGCCCCGGTTCCGTCGCCTGCCGCCGGCCGAGACAGGGCGGCTGTCCGAGCTGTTGAGCGCCGAGCGCTGCGGGCTGTTCGTGGCACCGCGGTCCAGCTTCCAGGGCGACCGGAACTCGGCCCGCAAGCTCCTTCGCCACGCTGATTTCCCGGTGATGCTGGTCGGCTGATCTCGACGCACCTGCTTCTTCCCACCCGCACGATCGAGATGACAGAATCTCGCCGAAGAGGACTCGACGCGCCCCCGCAGGACATTCCGCAGGAGGACCCGGAGCCTCCTCCCGACGACGATGTCACCATCCGGCCGCTGACCGATCGCCGGGAGTTCCGGCGCTGCGAGGAGATCCAGCGCGAGACCTGGGGCCAGGACTTCGAGGGACGGGTTCCGTCCCTCCTGCTGGAGCTCCACCAGAAGACCGGCGGGCTGGTGGGAGGTGCCTTCGACGAGGACGAGCTCCTGGGCTTCGTCTTCGGATTTCCCGCCCTGGAGGACGGCCTCCCGTACCACTGGTCTCACATGCTGGCCGTCCGGGAGGATCGGCGCGGGGAGGGCCTCGGCCGCAGGCTGAAGCTGTTCCAGAGGGAGACCCTGCTGGATCGGGGCGTCGAGGTCGCCTGCTGGAGCTTCGACCCCATGGTGGCGCGCAACGCCCACCTCAACCTGAACGCCCTGGGAGCGGAGGTGCTGGCCTGCGTTCCGGACATGTACGGGGACACGGACAGCCCGCTCCACGGAGACCTGGGCACGGACCGCCTGCTGGCCTTCTGGGAGCTGGACGGCGAGCGCGCGCGGGAGGCGATCTCCGGAGACCGCAGGGTGGACTTCACGCCCTTCGCCCGGGCCCCCGAGGTCGGCCGGCCGGACGGGCCGGAGGACGATGCGGCTCCCGACTTCCCGGAGGTGGAGCGCGTCCGGCTCGAGATCCCTCCGGACCTGGAGGAGCTGCGCCAGGAGGACCCCGACCTGCTGGAGAGGTGGCGGGAGCGAACGCGGGCCGCCTTCACACACTACCTGGAGCGGGGGTACGGCGTCGCCGCCCTGTGGCGTCCCCCGGGGACCGACCGGTCCGCCTACTGCCTGGAGAGCCCCGAGGCGGGACGACGGCTCGGCCGCAGCTCCAGCGACGCCTGGCGTCCCAGGCACGGCTCGTAGCGGTCGGCCCCGGAGCCGCCGCAGCCGTACAGGGCGGCATAGATCCGGGCATGGGCCTGCACGGCCTTCACGTAGTGCCGTGTCTGCCGGAACGGGATCCCCTCCATGAACACGTCCAGGTTCTTCGCGTAATCACGACGGCTCCACCGGGACATCCTGTGCGGACCGGCATTGTAGGCGGCCAGGGCGAAGGCCAGGGTTCCGTCGAAGCGGTCGATCAGCTCGGTCAGGTATCCCGTCCCCAGGCGG
>CANPVF010000046.1 GCA_947581645.1 Candidatus Caribbeanibacter nitroreducens
CCTCGACGTTCGTCCACGAGTCCCCGCCGTCCCGTGTCACGTGCAGGTTGCCGTCATCCGTGCCGGCCCAGATCACGCCCTGCTGCACGGGGCTCGGCGCGATGGTGTAGACGTTGGTGTAATTCTCGGCGCCCGTGACGTCCTTCGTGAGGCCGCCGCTGATGTCCTGCTGCTGCCAGGCGGCGCTGTCGGTGGTCAGGTCCGGGCTGATGACCTCCCAGGTGGAGCCGTCGTCCGTGCTCCGGTGCACGAACTGGCTCCCGAAGTACAGCGTGTTCGGGTCGTGGGGGCTCACCGCCAGCGGCGCGTTCCAGTTGAAGCGCAGGTCCACGTCCTCCGGCTTCGTGGGCTGGATCCCCTCCGTCCCGCCGGTGACCTTGTCGAAGCGGTACAGGTTCCCGACCTGCGACTCGGACCACCCGTATCGCGGATCGTTGGGGTCGGGCCGCGTGGCGAAGCCGTCGCCGCCGCCGACCCGCTGCCAGTAGAGGTTCAGCATCCCCTTCTCGCGCCACACTTCGCTGGGCCCGTACCAGGAGCCGTTGTCCTGCATGCCCCCGTAGATGTTGTAGGGGACGGCCGTGGTGTCGACGTCGATCTCGTAGAACTGGGCCAGGGGCAGGTTCTCGACGAAGCGCCACTTCTCGCCGCGGTCGTTGGTGATGCCCACGCCTCCGTCGTTCCCCTGGACCATGTACTTCCCGTTCGGGTGGATCCAGAGCGCGTGGACGTCCCCGTGGATCAGCGCGCTCCTGACCACCAGGTCGAAGGTGCGGCCGGCGTCCTCGCTGACGGTCAGGCGGCCGGCGATCCGGTACAGCCGGTTCTCGTTGGTGGGGTCCACCCGGATCTCCGAGTAGTAGAACGGCCGCGGGTGGACGTCGAAGCCCTGGCTCCTCGTCCGCCACGTCCGTCCGCCGTCGTCGGAGCGCAGGATCTCGCTGGTGTCGGCCTCGACGATGGCGTAGACGACCTCGGGCTCGTTCTCGGCCACGGTGATCCCGATGCGGCCCAGCGGCCCGTCGGGGAGGCCGTCGTCGGCCGTGACCTCACGCCAGTTCTCGCCGCCGTCGGTGGTGACGAAGAGGCCGCTGCCCGGGCCGCCGGACTTGAAGAAGTGGGGCCACCGTCGGAACTCCCACAGCGACGCGTACAGCTTCTTCGGGTTCTCGGGGTCCATGACCAGGTCGGCGGCCCCGGTGCGGGCGTTCGGCCCCTCCAGGATCAGCTCCCACGTCTCGCCGCCATCGGTGGTCCGGTAGATCCCCCGCTGCCCGCCGTCCTCCCAGATGGGCCCCATGGCGGCGACGTAGGCGGTCTCCGGGTCCTCGGGATGGGGGACCACCTCGGCGATCCGGTAGGAGTCCTCCAGTCCCAGGTGCGTCCACGTCTCGCCGCCGTCGGTGGTGCGCCACACGCCGCGGCCGATGCCCGAGCTGTTCCGGACGCCGGGCTCGCCGGACCCCACCCAGACCACATCCGGGTTCTGCGGGTGCACCACCAGGTCGCCGATGGCCTGCGTGTCCTGGTCGTCGAAGACCGGTTCCCAGGTGAGGCCTCCGTCCACCGACTTCCACACGCCGCCGGTGGCGGCACCGACCCAGATGGTCTTCGGCGTGCCGGGGACAACGTCCACCTCGGAGACCCGGCCGCTCATCCCCGCCGGGCCCACGGCGCGGGGTTCGAGTCCCGAGAGCCGATCCCCGTCCGGCTGCTGGCCGGAGGCCGGGGCGGGGGTCCCCAGGAGGAGGAAGAGAAGGAGCGGGGCGGCGGCCGCGAGGAGCGCCTCCGTGTCGGAGACGGGCGTCGACGTGGCGGAGCGGGACGAGGGCATGGTTCCTCCGTCGATCGGTCGTCTGGGGTCGTCGGGTTCGGGCGAAGCGGGCCGCGCGGGCGGCGGGCGCAAAGCTATTCCGGCCTCGCCCGCGTACAAAGTCGTATTCCGAAGACGGGAACGGGTCGGGGAGGACGGCGTACCGGACATGGACGCCCACGGACGGCCGTCCCCGTTCCGGCGCCAGCGCCGGAGCGCCCTCGCCGCCCTCCCGCGGATTCCAGCAGCGACGCACGACCTCCGACCACGAAATGAGAGAAGACGAACAAGCCGTGAACGAAGAGCACGACGATACAGAGCGAGCCGGAGACTCCACCACCGCCACCATGGACGGCCCCGCCGGGACGGAGGCGCTCCCGAACGAGGAGACCGCCGCCGATCCCCCCGGCCCCCGGGAGGACGGGGAGCCGAGTACCTTCGAGGAGCTGGGGCTCGAGCCCCGGCTCCTGGAGGCGGTTCGCCGCCGCGGCTACGAGCGTCCGACGGCCATCCAGCGGCGGGCCATCCCGCCGGCGCTGGCCGGCCGCGACGTCCTCGGTTCCGCGCAGACGGGAACCGGGAAGACCGCCGCCTTCACTCTCCCCATGCTGCAGCGCTTCTCCGACGACGAGCACGGGACGCTGAGGGGCCTGATCGTGACCCCGACCCGGGAGCTCGCCCGGCAGGTGGAGGACGCCGTGGGGGAGTACGGGGCGACCATGTCCATCGAGCCCATGGTGGTGCACGGGGGCGTTCCCATCGGACCGCAGATCGAGGGGCTCGAGTGGGGCTGCGACGTGCTGGTGGCCACGCCGGGCCGCCTGCTGGACCACTGCCGACGCGGCACCGTCGACCTCTCGGAGGTGCAGGTCCTGGTGCTGGACGAGGCCGACCGGATGCTGGACATGGGCTTCATCGACGACGTGCGGAAGATCGTCGCCCAGACGCCGGACGACCGCCAGACGCTGCTCTTCTCGGCCACCATGCCCAACGCCATCAAGTCGCTGGCCCACCAGATCATGGAGGACCGTGTCGAGGTCGAGGTGGGGCTGGAGAAGGCGGCGGAGGGAATCCGCGAGGTGATCCATCCCGTGGACCGGGTGGCCAAGCACGAGCTCCTCCTGCACCTGCTCGAGAACGGGATGGAGGGGCAGGTGCTCGTGTTCGCGCGGACCCGGGACACGACGCAGTACCTGTCGGATTACCTGGAGAGGAAGGGCGTCTCGGCCGACGCCCTGCACGGCGGGCGCTCGCAGGAGCAGCGCCAGCGGAGCCTGCAGGCCTTCCGGGACGGAGAGACGCGGGCCCTGGTCGCAACCAACGTCGCCGCCCGCGGCCTCGACATCCGGGGCATCCGCCACGTGGTCAACTTCGACGCGCCCCGGGATCCCCGGGACTACGTCCACCGGGTGGGGCGCACGGCCCGGGCGAACGAGACGGGGGACGCCCTGATCCTCATGGCCCAGCACGAGTGGACCTACGTGCGGGACATCGAGAAGCTCACCGGCGAGGCCATCGAGCGGCGGGCCGTGGAGGGATTCGAGCCGGACTTCACGCCGCCGCCCCCTCCGGAGCTCGGGGACGACGACGGGGAGGACGAGCGCGAGACGTCACCGCTGAACCGGGGGCGTCGCCGGCGCTGACCCTGCCCGGCACGGCACGTTGGGCTGACCCCGGGCAGGGGTTATCGTCCCGGCTCGTCGCGGCCTCCCCCCCGACGCCGGGAGACTCACATGCGCACCGTACCCGACCGCCTCCGCGCCCCCACGGCGCGGGCCCTTCCGACGGCCCTCGTGCTCTTCCTGCTGGCGGGCGCCGCCCCG
>CANPVF010000047.1 GCA_947581645.1 Candidatus Caribbeanibacter nitroreducens
CCAGGTCGTACAGGGAGCTGTCCGTGACGGCGCGGGAGTCCGGGTCCCAGTCCAGGCGGCCGTAGCCCCGGAGGCGGACCAGCCTGCCGCGGCGGCCCACGGCCAGCGCCGCCCCGGGGGTCACGGAGTCCCGGATCGCGGCCCGGACCAGGCTGTCGGCCCGGGCCAGGAGGGCGGAATCCATACCCACGGACTCCGCCGGCGCCACGGGTCGGACCCGCGGGGTCTCGGTCCGGCGCACGCCGTGGCCCCGGTCGTGTCGGGGCGGCAGGGAGACGGGGAGCCGGCCGGTGAGCTCACCGGCCCCCAGGAGGGCGTCCGCGGCCCGCTCCTGGCTGGGCTCCGATCCGCCCCACGTGGTGAGATAGGCGTCCGTCTCCGGGAGGTCCGAGAGGAGGTACGGCGAGCCGAAGGAGAGGAGGACGACCGGCGTCGGGCCGTCGACGACCCGACGGGCGAAGGCGCGGTAGCGGTCCGGCAGGGCGACGCTCCCGGCCCCGGCCCGCGGCGGCAGGTAGACGGAGAGGAGCACCAGCGGAGCGCGCCGGGCGCGGTCCCGGAGGGAGTCGTAGACCGAGGAGGCCGTCTGCGGCGTGACCCGGGCCGAGGTGACCCCGCCGGAGAGGAGGCGGCGCAGACGGGTGTCGAAGGTCCGGCCGGCGGCCAGGTGACGCGGTCGGGCCAGGGTGACGCTGAAGGCGCTCCGGAAGCGGGCGGTGTCCAGGGGCACGGCTCCTCCGCGGTCCCGGACCAGCGTCAGGGCCCGCGCGGCGGCGGTGTCGGCGGCGGCCCGGTGCTCCTCCCGCCCCACCACGCCGCTCACCGAGTCCAGGGGCGTGATCCGTCCGCCGTGGAGGCCGGCCTTCGCCTTGGCCACCAGCACGCGGCGCACGGCCGCGTCGACCCGGGAGCGGTCGATCCGGCCGTCCCGGACGGCGGCCACCAGGGAGTCCATGGCGACCAGCGGCTCCGGCGGGTCCAGAAGGACGTCGGCGCCGCCGGCCAGCGCCCGGACCGACGCCGTGCCGACGCCGAACTCCTGCACCAGGGCGCCCATGGTCAGGGCGTCGGTGACGACGAGCCCCCGGAAGCCCATCTCCTCCCGTAGGAGGTTCCGGAGGACCGCCTCGGAGAAGGTGGCGGGGACGCTGTCGGTCCCGGTGAGGGCGGGCACGCCGATGTGCGCCGTCATCACCGCGTCCACGCCGGCCTCGATGGCCCGGCGGAAGGGCGGGAGCTCCACGGAGTCCAGTCGGGCGCGGTCACCCGTGATCACCGGCAGGCCCAGGTGGGAGTCCGTGTTCGTGTCGCCGTGGCCGGGGAAGTGCTTGGCGGTGGTGAGGACGCCGGCCTCCCGGGCGCCGCGGATGTAGGCCTCGGCCAGCCGGCCCACCTCTTCCGGGCTCTCGCCGAAGGACCGGGTGTTGATGACCGGGTTCTCCGGGTCGCTGTTCACGTCCACGACCGGCGCGAAGTTGACGTGGACGCCGACGGCCCGGGCCTCCCGTCCCGTCACCCGGCCGTACGTCCGGGCCATCCGTGCGTCGCCGATGGCGCCGAAGGCCATCGTGGAGGGGAACTCCGTGCCCCCTCCCATGGAGAGGAGGGAGGGAAGGGCGTAGACGCCGTTGAGCCGCATGCCGGGCCCGCCGGACTCGAAGTCGGAGCCCACGAGGAGGGGGACGTCGGCGCGGCGCTGCAGGGCGTTCACCCGCGCGGCGAACTCGTGGGGGAGGCCGATGGAGACGTTCACCCCGCCGATCCCGGCGTCCACCAGCGCCGCCAGGCTGTCGTAGCGTGCGCCGCGGGTGGAGAGGTAGCCGCCCTTGATCCACGGGACCACGAGCTGACCGACCTTCTCGCGCAGGGTGAGCTCGGAGAGCGTGCGTCCCACCCAGGCCCGGGCGGACTCGTCGAGCTCCGCCGGCTGCCCGGGGCTGGGCGCGGAGGGCGGGCCGAGCTCCTGAGAGACGGCGGGCCCGGCGCCCGCCACGCCCGTGATCAGCAGCGCGAGGACGAGCAGACTGGCGGAGCGAGTCGACTTCATGCCGTCGGCGGGACTCCTTCTCGGACAGCTTTCGCGGGCACGGAGGCGGGATGCCCCGGTCCGGCCGTCCGGTTGTATGATGGGCGGGGCCGTAGCGATGTTGCCCCCGGCACCGTGCACCTGCGCCGGTGCCCGACGGGAACCCCGCTCCGGAGGAACGCGTGGAAGCTATTCGCGGCCGTATCAGCGAACAATTCGGACTGCAGGCGGGGGCGGCGGTCGCGGGGGCCCTCGTCGCCGGGCTCCTGACCCTGGCGTGCGGCGACGGGAGGCCGGGCGCCGACGGCGAGGCACGGGGGGCGGCCGGGCCCGACGGCGACGTCCGTCCCGGGGTCGAGGTCCTGCTGGAGGACTCCCTCCGTCTGGTGTCGGGCCGGCGGGCCGGGCTGATCACGAACCACACGGGCGTCGACCGGAAGCGGCGGAGCAGCATCGACCGCCTGGCGGAGCACGACTCGGTGCGCCTGGTGGCCCTGTATTCGCCGGAGCACGGCATCCGGGGGGAGGCCGGCGCCGGCGAGGAGGTGGCCGGGAGCCGCGATCCGAAGACCGGGCTCCCCATCCACTCCCTGTACGGCGAGACCCGGAAGCCGACGCCGGAGATGCTGGACGGGGTGGAGGTGCTCCTCTTCGACATCCAGGACGTCGGGGCGCGCTACTACACCTACGTCTCCACCATGGGGCTGGCCATGGAGGCGGCGGCGGAGCAGGGAATTCCCTTCGTCGTCCTGGACCGCCCGAACCCGGTGGGCGGACGGCTGGTGCAGGGGAACGTCCTGGACACGGCCCACGCTTCCTTCGTCGGCCGATATCCGGTGCCCATGCGGCACGGGATGACCGTGGGCGAGCTGGCGCGCCTGATCAACGACCGCCACGGCGTGGGCGCGGACCTGGCCGTGGTTCCGGCGAAGGGATGGCGCCGGGACCGGTGGTTCGACGACACGAGCCTCCCGTGGGTGGCGCCGTCGCCGAACATGAAGAGCCTCGTGACCGCGACGCACTACCCGGGCACCTGCCTCTTCGAGGGCACCAACCTCTCGGTGGGGCGGGGGACCGCGCGGCCCTTCGAGCAGGTGGGGGCGCCCTGGCTCGACGCCGACTCCCTGGCCCGGGCGCTGAACGGACGCGGGATGCCCGGCGTGCGGTTCCGGGCCGTCCGGTTCACGCCGGAGGAGCCGGGGGACGGGAAGTACGGGGGACGCCAGGTGCGGGGCGTCCGCTTCGAAGTCACCGACCGCCGACGCTACGATCCGACGCGGGCCGCCGTGGCCGCCCTGGTGGAGGCTCGGCGTCTGGCCGGCGAGCGATGGTCCTGGCGGCAGGAACACTTCGACCGCCTGGCGGGAACGGAGCGGCTGCGGCAGATGGTGGAGGAGGGACACTCCCTGCGGGAGATCACCGCCCCCTGGCCGGACCAGCGGGAGGGCTTCCGCAAAGTCCGGTCGAAGTACCTCCTGTACTGAGAAGTACCTCCTGTACTGAGGGGGGCGATCCGGAGTCGGTCGCCGGGCGGTTACTCCACCCAGACGGTCTTCACGTTGACGAACTCCCGGATTCCGGCCCGTCCCAGCTCGCGGCCGTAGCCGGACTCCTTGACGCCTCCGAAGGGCAGCCGGGGGTCGGACTTCACCATCTCGTTCACGAAGACGACCCCGGCCTCCAGGTCCCGGATCAGCCGCTCCTGCTCCTCCTCGTCCCGGGTCCACGCCGAGGCCCCGAGGCCGAAGTCCGTGTCGTTGGCCAGCCGGATCGCCGCGTCCAGGTCCGGCACCTCGAAGAGGGAGGCCACGGGACCGAACAGCTCCTCCCGGTAGGCCGGGCTGTCGATGGGGACCCCGTCCAGGACGGTGGGCGGATACCAGTAGCCGTCCCGGTCCAGGGGGGCGCCGCCGCACAGGGCTTCCGCGCCGGCGTCCACGGTCTCCCGGACCTGCCGGTCCAGGTCCCGGAGCACGTGCTCCGCGGCCAGGGGGCCCACGTCGGTCGCGGGGTGGGCCGGATCGCCTACCACGAGCGCCTCCATCCGCTCCGTGTAGCGCCGGCGGAACTCGTCGGCGATCTCCTCGTGGAGCACCATCCGCTTGGCGGCGATGCACGACTGTCCGCTGTTCTGCACCCGCGCCCGGACGGCCGTCTCCACCGCGGCGTCCAGGTCGGCGGACGGCAGCACCACGAAAGGGTCGGAGCCGCCGAGCTCCAGGACGGTCTTCTTCACCCGGGAGGCGGCCTCCGAGGCCACGGCCTTTCCGGCGGGGACGCTCCCGGTGAGCGTGGCGGCCCGCACGCGCGGGTCCTCCAGGAGGTCCGCCACCTGCTCCTCCTCGACGTACAGGTTCTGCACGGCCCCCTCGGGGAAGCCCGCCCGCTCGAACAGCTCCTCGATGGCCCGGCCGCAGCCGGGAACCGTGGGGGCGTGCTTGAGGAGCACCACGTTGCCCGCCATGAGCGCCGGGGCGGCGTGACGTAAGAGCTGCCAGAACGGGAAGTTCCAGGGCATGACGGCCAGGATCGGCCCCACCGGCTCGCGGCGGACGAAGCTCCGACGCGCCTCCGTCTCCACCGGCTCGTCGGCCAGGTACTCCTCGCCGTGGTCGGCGTAGTGGCGGCACACCCACGCGCACTTCTCGGCCTCCGACGTCGCCTGATCCAGCGGCTTTCCCATCTCCCGGGTCATGAGGCGACCCAACTCCTCGCTCTCCTCCTCCACGATCTCCGCCGCGGAGCGCAGCAGCTCGCCGCGCTCGGCGAAGGTCCGCTCCCGGAAGCTGGCAAAAGTACTGTCGGCGCGGCGCACGAGCTCGCCGAGCTCCACGTCACCGATGGGGTCCCGGGTCTCCAGCTCTTCTCCCGTCGCCGGGTTCACGCTCCTGAAAGTCATGTTTGCCCTCGTCTGGGGGCGAAATGGGCCTCGATGTCACTGCGCGGCGTCGCTTTCCGAGAAAGCAGACTTCATTCCAAAAAACCCCGTGGCCACCGGGGAGATCGCCGGCTCCCCGCGGCTATTGACCTCCTGCGGACGCATTGTCCCGGAGGCACTGTTCGGAACGTACTCTTTCCAACGCCAGTTAATTGCAACGAAGATACTCCGGCGGGCTCCACCGTCGGAGGACAGGTCGGCGCGACGGACACTCGTCCGCCCGCCGACGGCAGAGATCTCGGGTTTCGCCCCAGCACACAGAGAAGGGTCGCCAGGAGGCCAGCGATGAGCGCTCGCTCCCTCGTTCGAACTCTCGTGGCCGCGGTCGCGATGTTCGCGGTGTCCGCACTCGCCGGCACACCGGCGCAGGCCCAGCAGGGCGCGGTCACCGGGACCGTGGTCCAGGCCAACAACCAGCAGCCGCTGGACGCCGCCCAGGTCGTCGTCCAGGGCACGGGCCTCGGGACCATCACGGATTCCGATGGCAGCTACCGGATCACCGGCGTGCCCGCCGGCCAGCACACCGTTCGGGTGCAGCTGGTGGGGTACAGCACCGCGTCCAGGACGATCACCGTCCAGGGCGGGCAGGCCACCACCGTGGACTTCGAGCTGCAGCAGAGCGCAGTCGAGATGGAGCAGATCGTGGTCACCGGCACCGGTACCGGTGGCGTCCAGCAGAGGAAGCTGGGCAACACCATCGGCTCCATCAGCACGGACGAGCTGGCGAACGCTCCGACGGCCAGCGTCACCGAAATGCTCACGGCCCGGGAGCCCGGGCTCTCGGTCCTCTCCTCCAGCGGTATGAGCACCGAGGGGTCCCGGATCCGCATCCGGGGCGCGACGAGTCTCTCGCAGTCCAACGAGCCACTGGTCTACATCGACGGCGTCCGCATCAACTCGGGAGGCGGCTTCGCCGGCGGGGCGGATGCCGGAGCCGAGGGTGCCGGGGCCTCGTCCCGGCTGGACGATCTTCCGCCCGGAGCCATCGAGCGGATCGAGGTGCTGAAGGGGGCCGCGGCGGCCACGCTGTACGGAACCGAGGCCTCGAACGGCGTGATCCAGATCTTCACGAAGTCGGGCCGAGAGGGAGCCGCCCGATGGAATTTCGAGGTGGAGCAGGGCTTCGAGTTCATGCCCACCAACCGGCTCATTCCCCACGCCGGCTTCGCCCGCAACCAGGACCAGCTCACGCGCATGCGAGAGCGGTGGAACGCGCCGGATCTGCAGCTCTACGAGCCGATCGAGCGGATGCTCCTGGACGACTTCGACGAGACCGGGCG
>CANPVF010000048.1 GCA_947581645.1 Candidatus Caribbeanibacter nitroreducens
AGCTGATCAGCCCCATCGCCATGGAGGAGGAGCTGCGGTTCGCCATCCGCGAGGGAGGCCGCACCGTGGGCGCCGGCGTCGTCACCGAGATCATCGAGTAGGCGGGAACGCCGCGGGGCCGACCCGGTACCACGTCGGCCCGCTGGAAGAAGGCCGGGGAACCGTCGCGGGCGGAGCCCGCTGGCGCCGGATTTGCGCCAGGTCGGGGTCACGGGCCGCCGCCGGACGGACCGCGGCATGGATTACGCGTAGATACCGAGTCCGAGCGAGAACCGAATCAACCGAAGGCAGCGGGGAACGAGCAGTTCGATGGCCGAGAAGATTCGCATCCGACTGAAGGCGTATGATCCCGCGGTGCTGGACCAGACCGCGTCGGACATCGTGCGCACGGCTCAGAAGACCGGCGCCTCGGTGAGCGGTCCGATTCCGCTGCCCACGCGCCGCCAGCTGTTCACCGTGCACAGGAGCCCGCACAAGGACAGCAAGGCGCGTGACCAGTTCGAGCTGAAGACGCACAAGCGCCTGATCGACATCCTCGACACCCGTCCCCAGACCATCGACGCGCTGACGAAGCTGGACCTGGCGGCGGGAGTCGACGTGGAGATCAAGGTACAGTAGGACGGGAACGGGACAGGACGGGGCCCCGGACCCGGGGCCTCATCGACGGGGCGCTGCGCCGGGAGCCGGCGCGGCGTCGACTGAACCGAGCACAGCAACGAGCCGCGTCGCTCGCCACGATCACCCTCGCTGGCGGCCGAACCCGCCGAGAACGGCGGCCCGGCCGTCGGAGGGATTCGGCCCGAGGGAAGGAGCCCGGGGCGGCGACAGTGGCCACAAGAGAACAGGACCATGGCAGGACTCATCGGAAAGAAGCTGGGGATGACCCAGGTCTTCACGGACGACGGGGAGGCCGTCGGCGTCACGGTCGTCGAGGCCGGGCCCTGCCCCGTGGTGCAGGTGAAGACCGTCGAGCGCGACGGGTACGAGGCGCTCCAGCTCGGCTTCGGAGAGGTGAAGGAGAGCCGCGTGAAGAGCCCCGAGGCCGGGCACGCCGCCCGCGCGGGGCTGGATCACGTCCCGAAGGAGCTGGCGGAGTTCGAGCCCTTCGAGGTGGATGACGAGCCGCTGGAAGCCGGCGACGAGGTGACGGTCGAGGCCTTCGAGGAGGGTGAGCGCGTGAAGGTCACGGGCCGCACCAAGGGGCGCGGGTTCCAGGGCGGCATCAAGCGGCACGGCTTCTCCAAGGCGCCCGGCTCCCACGGCGGTCAGTCCGTCGAGAGGCAGCCCGGATCGGCGGGGCCGGGCACCGACCCGTCCCGCGTGATCAAGGGCAAGCGGATGCCCGGCCAGATGGGCGACGCCACGACGACCATCGAGAATCTCCGGATCGAGAAGGTCGATCCGGAGCGGAACGTGCTCCTCATCCGGGGCGGCGTCCCGGGTTCGAAGGACAACATCCTCCACATCCGGTCGGCTGGACGATGACGATGAACGCAGACGCATACACGGCGGAGGGCGCCGAGGCGGGAGAGTCCGTCGAGCTGCCCGAGGAGCCCTTCGACGGCACGATCAACCGCGACGTGCTGCACCAGGTGGTGACCGCGCTGCAGGCGCGCGCCCGCCAGGGCACCGCGTCCACGAAGAACCGCGCCACCATCACCGGCGGCGGCACGAAGCCGTGGAGGCAGAAGGGGACGGGACGCGCCCGCCACGGGTCGATCCGCTCGCCCATCTGGGCCGGCGGCGCGGTGACGTTCGGGCCGCACCCGAGGGACTACCAGCCGCGGATTCCGAAGCAGATGAACCGGCTGGCCATCAAGTCGGCCCTGAACGCGCGGGCACGGGAGGGACGGCTCGTCGTGGTGGAGCCCTTCGAGCTGGAGGAGCCGCGGACGAAGGCCGTGGCCGGCCTCCTGGACGGGCTGGGCTACGACGGCGACAACGTGCTCCTGCTCACGGCGGGGCTGAACCAGGTCGTCCACCTCTCCGGGCGCAACATCCCGGACCTGGAGGTGCGGCCGTGGGGTGAGGCCTCGGCCTACGACATCCTGTGGGCCGATCGGATCATCGTGGAGCGCGACGCCTGGAGCGCCGCGGAGGAGCAGGACGACGAGGCGGAGGAAGACTGATGGGCCGCACACCGCAGGAGATCCTGGTGCGACCGGTGGTGACCGAGGAGAGCTCCCGGCTCCAGTTCGAGGAGAACAAGTACACCTTCGAGGTGATCTCGGAGGCGTCGAAGCCCCAGATCCGCGACGCCGTGGAGCAGTTCTTCGAGGTGGAGGTCACCGACGTCCGGACGATGAACGTCCCGGGGAGCCCCCGCGGACGGCGCGCGAACATGCAGGAGGGCCGGACGCGCTCCTGGAAGAAGGCCATCGTGGGGCTGGTCGAGGGCGACAGCATCGACGTGTTCGGAGGAGCAGCGTAGAGCCATGCCGATCAAGAAATTCAAGCCGGTCACCTCCAGCCAGCGGTTCCGGGAGACCTCGGACAAGGCCGAGGTGACCCGCGACGAGCCGGAGAAGTCGCTGACCGAGGGGCGCTCCCGCAAGGCCGGACGGAACAACTACGGTCGGATGACCGTCCGCCGGCGCGGCGGGGGACACAAGCGCCGCTACCGGCGGGTCGATTTCCGGCGGGACAAGGACGGCGTTCCGGCCCGGGTGGCCAGCGTCGAGTACGATCCGTACCGGACGGCCCGCATCGCCCTCCTCCATTACGAGGACGGCGACAAGCGGTACATCCTCCGACCGCGGGGGCTGGACGTGGGGGACCGCGTGGAGTCCGGGCCCGACGCCGACGTCCGGCCGGGCAACACGCTCCCGCTGAGCGAGATCCCCCTGGGCACGACGGTGCACTGCGTGGAGCTCATTCCCGGAAAGGGAGCGCAGCTGGCGCGCTCGGCCGGCGCCGGGGTACAGGTCGTGGCCCGCGAGGGCGAC
Source organism: Candidatus Caribbeanibacter nitroreducens (assembly GCA_947581645.1). Taxonomy (GTDB): domain Bacteria; phylum Gemmatimonadota; class Gemmatimonadetes; order Palauibacterales; family Palauibacteraceae; genus Caribbeanibacter; species Caribbeanibacter nitroreducens. Next base: position 2,946 of record CANPVF010000048.1, read on the forward strand.
TTCGTCACCATCAAGCTCCCGAGCACCGAGGTGCGGCTCGTCCCCCGGAAGGCCCGGGCCACGGTGGGGCAGGTCGGCAACGTGGAGCACGAGAACGAGACGTCCGGCAAGGCCGGCAGGAGCCGGTGGCTGGGTCGCCGGCCGAAGGTCCGGGGCGTCTCCATGAACCCCGTCGACCACCCGCTGGGCGGCGGCGAGGGACACACCTCCGGAGGCCGTCCCCCGGTGTCGCCGTGGGGGCAGCCCGAGGGCAAGAAGACGCGCAAGCGAACCAAGGACAGCGACCGATACATCGTCCGCGGGCGACGCCGGGGGAAGAGCACGGAGTCGGCCGGACAGAAGAAGCGAACCGAAGGGTGAACGAGCATGCCGCGTAGCGTACACAAGGGACCTTACGTATCGGACAAGCTCCTGCAGAAGGTGCAGGAGATGAACGAGACCGGGGACCGCGACGTCATCAGGACGTGGTCCCGGGACTCGACGATCACCCCGGAGTTCGTGGGGAACACGGTGGCGGTGCACAACGGTCACAAGTTCATCCCGGTCTACGTCACCGAGAACATGGTGGGTCACAAGCTGGGCGAGTTCGCCCCGACCCGCCTCTTCCGCGGGCACGGCGGTCGCATGGCGACCGACCGGCGCGCGGTGCTCTGACGGCGACGTGACCGCGGCCACGCGAGTCCAGGACGAGAGAGCGATGGAAGCACGAGCGGTAGCGAAGAACATCAGGATGTCGGCGCGGAAGATGCGCCTCGTGATCGACGAGATCCGGGGCGAGTCCGTGAACGACGCGTACGGCGTCCTGCAGTTCTCGAAGAAGAAGGCGTCGGAGCCCATCCAGAAGTGCCTGAAGTCCGCCGTATCGAACGCGGTCTACCAGGCGGACGAGGAGGGTGAGGTGCTGGACGCCGACGAGCTGAGAGTGCGGGAGGCCTACGTGGACGAGGGGCCGACCATGAAGCGGTGGATGCCGCGCGCCTTCGGACGGGCGACGCCCATCAACAAGCGTACGAGTCACGTCACGATCGTAGTGGACACCAAGGAGTAACGGTGGGACAGAAGACGCATCCGACCGGGTTTCGACTCGGACAGACCAAGACCTGGAAGTCCCGCTGGTACGCGGAGGGCGAGGACTACGCCGACCTGATCCAGGAGGACGAGACGATCCGCAAGTACCTGCGGGCGCGTCTCGACCACGCCGCCGTCTCCACCATCGAGCTGGAGCGAAAGCGGCCGAAGATCGTGGTGACCATCTACACGGGCCGCCCGGGCGTCGTCATCGGGAAGGGCGGGTCCGAGGTGGACAAGCTCCGCGACGAGCTGGCGCTGATCACCGACGCCGAGATCTCCATCAACGTGGAGGAGGTCGGCCGTCCGGAGGTGGACGCCCACCTGGTGGCGGACAACATCCGGCATCAGCTGGAGCGGCGGGTCAGCTTCCGCCGCGCCATGCGCCGCGCGGTGCAGAACGCCATGCGGGCCGGCGCCGAGGGCATCCGGCTCGAGGTGGCCGGGCGCCTGGGCGGCTCGGAGATCGCCCGCACGGAGGGATATCACGAGGGACGCGTCCCCCTGCACACGGTGCGGGCGGACATCGACTACGCCCAGAAGACAGCGAAGACGAAGTTCGGGACGATCGGCGTCAAGTGCTGGGTCTGCCACGGCGAGATCATCGAGGATCACCGCGGCGAGACCTTCACGGCGGGCGGACGCCGCTGACGGAGATACGGAGAACACGACATGCAGCAGCCGAGCCGAGTCAAGTGGCGGAAGGTCCACAAGGGCAACCTGAAGGGGAAGCCCACGAAGGGGACCACCGTCGAGTTCGGGGACTTCGGTCTCCAGGCCATGGAGCCGAAGCGGATCACCAGCCGACAGCTGGAGGCCGCGCGGGTGGCCATGACCCGCCACATGAAGCGCGGCGGGAAGGTCTGGATCCGCGTCTTCCCCGACAAGCCGGTGACGAAGAAGCCCGCCGAGGTCCGGATGGGGAAGGGGAAGGGCAACCCCGAGGTGTGGGTCGCGCCCGTCCGCCCCGGCCGCATCCTGTTCGAGATCGAGGGCGTGGAGGAGGAGACGGCCCGACGCGCCATGGAGCTGGCTTCGGCCAAGCTCCCGATCAAGACCAAGTTCGTCGAGCGCCTGTAACAGCATGAAGCCCGACGAGATTCGAGAGCTCACGGACCGCGAGCTCCAGGAGCAGATCGACGAGCGTGAGGAGGAGCTCTTCCGGCTCAAGTTCCGGGGAGCGTACCAGGAGCTGGAGAATCCGGCCCTGGTGAAGGAGCTCAGGAGGGACGTGGCGAGAATGAAGACGATTCAGCGCGAGCGCGAGCTGGCGGAGGCCGAGGAAGCCGATGAGTGACGGAGAGCAGGAGAGCGAGACCACCGGCACGTCCGCCAAGACGCGGATCGGCACGGTGGTCAGCGACAAGATGGACAAGACGGTGGTCGTCTCGGCGGAGCGGCAGTATCCGCACCCGCTGTACGAGAAGCGGGTGAGCCGGCACTCGAAGTTCTACGCGCACGACGAGGAGAACGAGTGCCGGACGGGCGACGTGGTCCTCATCGAGGAGACGCGTCCCCTGTCGAAGAAGAAGCGCTGGCGCTTCGTGGAGCTCATCGAGCGGCCGGCGGCGGAGCAGGTCGAGGCCACCGTCTCGCCGGACGAGGAGACGGACGAGGTATGATACAGCAGGAATCTCAGGTCCGGATCGCAGACAACTCCGGGGCGCGGCGAGCCAAGTGCATCCGCGTCCTGGGCGGATCGAAGCGTCGCTACGCCAGCCTGGGCGACGTGGTCGTCGTGGCGGTGGCCGACGCCATCCCCGGCGGCGACGTGAAGAAGGGCGAGGTGAGCAGGGCCGTCGTGGTCCGGACCGCGAAGGAGAGCCGCCGCGAGGACGGAAGCTACATCCGCTTCGACGAGAACGCGGCGGTGCTCATCAACGACGTGGGCGAGCCGCGCGCGACACGGATCTTCGGTCCCGTCGCCCGCGAGCTCCGCGACAAGCGTTTCATGAAGGTCGTGTCGCTGGCCCCAGAGGTTATCTAGATCATGAGTCAGAACAAGCTCCACGTACGATCCGGCGACAGGGTCAAGGTGATCTCCGGGAACTACCGGGGCGCCACGGGACAGATCCTGCGCACGATCCCGGACGAGCGGCGTGTGGTGGTGGACAGCGTGAACATGCGCAAGCGCCACCAGCAGCCGACGCGCGAGAACCCCGATGGCGGCATCGTCTCCTTCGAGGCCCCCATCGACGTCTCGAACGTGATGCTGATCTGTCCGCACTGCGACGAGCCGTCCCGAACGGGGACGCGCGTGGACGCGGACGGGACCAAGGAGCGAATCTGCAAGCGGTGCGACAATCCGATCCCGAAGTCCGAGGCGTGAGTGAGAGCCGATGAGTGATCCCAGGCTACAGGAGCACTACAGGAGCCAGGTCAGGGAGACCCTGACGGAGACCTTCGGATTCGAGAACGCGATGCAGGTGCCGCGTCTCGAGAAGGTCGTGCTGAACGCCGGCGTCGGCGACGCCAAGGACGACCCGAAGTACCTGGAGTCCGTGGTGGAGGAGCTGGGCGCGGTCACCGGGCAGAAGCCCGTCGTGACGCGCGCACGACAGTCCATCTCGAACTTCAACCTCCGGAAGGGCGACCCGGTCGGCGTGAAGGTGACCCTCCGCGGCGCCCGGATGTACGAGTTCCTCGACCGGTTCATCAGCACGGCGGTGCCGCGGATGCGGGACTTCCGGGGCTTCAACAGCCGGGCCTTCGACGGCCGGGGGAACTACACCGTGGGCGTCGACGAGCAGATGGTGTTCCCGGAGATCGACTACGACGACGTGGTGAAGGTGCACGGACTGAACATCACCTTCGTCACGAGCACCGAGAAGGACGACGAGGCGCTGGTCCTGCTGCGGGAGCTGGGTTTCCCGTTCAAGGGCGAGACGCCGGTGGTCGTCTAGAGAGCCGTCTGACGTAGACCCGAACGAGACGAGCGAGAATCAGACACGTCGGCCGTCCAGGCCGCGAGACCGGAAACACAGACCAGAGCGCTATGGCGAGAAAAGGCAAGGTCGAGAAGTCGAAGGGCGAGCAGAAGTACAGCACCCGCGGCACCAATCGCTGCCGCCGGTGCGGCCGTGCGCGTGGCTACATGCGCCAGTTCGGCCTCTGCCGCCTCTGTTTCCGCGAGCTCGCGCTGCGGGGCGAGATTCCCGGCGTGCAGAAGGCGAGCTGGTAAGATGAGCCTGAACGACCCCATCGCCGACATGTTGACCCGGATCCGGAACTCCGCGGGAGCGGGGCACCGCCGCGTGGACATGCCGGTGTCGAAGGTGAAGGCGGAGATCGCGCGCGTCCTTGCGGACAACGGCTTCATCCACGACTACAAGGTCCTGGACGACGGCCGCCACGGCGTCCTCCGCCTGTATCTGAAGTACACGGACGACGATCGAACCGTGATCCGCTCCATGCAGCGGGTCTCGAAGCCCGGCCGCCGAGAGTACGTCGGGGCCGACGAAGTGCCGAAGGTCCGGAACGGGCTGGGCGTGGCGATCCTCACCACCTCGCACGGGGTGATGTCGGATCACGAGGCCCGGCAGGAGGGCATCGGCGGAGAAGTCCTGGCCGAGGTGTACTGACATGTCGAGAATCGGAGATCAGCCGGTCCCCATCCCGGACGGCGTCGACGTGACCGTCGACGGCTCGCGCGTCACCGCCAGCGGGCCGAAGGGCGAGCTGGAGCGCAGCTTCCACCCCGACATGGAGATCGAGATGTCGGACGGGGAGCTCGTGGTGCGTCGTCCCACGGATCACCAGCGGCACCGCTCGCTGCACGGCCTGACGCGGAGCCTGCTGGAGAACATGGTCGAGGGCGTGGACCAGGGCTACGAGCGCTCGCTGGAGATCCAGGGCGTGGGCTACCGGGTTCAGAAGCGCGGAAACAAGCTGGTGATGAACCTGGGCTTCAGCCACGACGTGGAGTTCGAGGTACCGGACGGGATCGAGATCGACGTGGAGTCCGCCACGGAGTTCACCGTGCGGGGCCCCGACAAGCAGCAGGTGGGCGAGGTGGCCGCCGCGATCCGCGAGATCCGGCCGCCGGAGCCCTACAAGGGCAAGGGAATCCGCTACGAGGACGAGGACGTGCGCCGCAAGGCCGGGAAGGCGACCGCGGGCGGAGCGGGCGCCGGCGCCGGGCCGGGCATCTGACGAACCGGGGCACGGCACGGCCCGGTCGCTGCCCGATCGCTGTTTGATCGCTGCCTGATCACTGCCAGACCAGAGGACGATGTCCGAGAACGAAGAGAACGAAGTGTTCAGCGGGGGACGGAAGGAGCGCGCGCTCCAGTTCGGGCGTGTCGGCGAGAGGATTCGCGGCACGGGCGAGCGGCCGCGGCTCGTGGTCTCCCGTAGCAACCGTCACATCCAGGGACAGCTGGTCGACGACGACCGCGGGGTGACGCTCACCGGCATCACCACGAAGGCCTCGGCCGTCGCCGAGGAGGTGGACGGCGAGCCGGGCAAGGAGCGCACCGAGGCGAGCCGGGTGGCCGGGCGGCTCCTGGCGGAGCGGGCCCGCGAGTCCGGCGTCGAGAAGGTCGTCTTCGACCGCAACGAATACGCATATCACGGGCGCGTGGAGGCGTTCGCCGAGGGCGCCCGTGAAGGTGGGCTGGAGTTCTAATGGCTAGAAGCGACGACAACCTCCGAGAGGACGTCATCCACATCAATCGCGTCTCCAAGGTGGTGAAGGGGGGACGCAGGTTCTCCTTCACGGCCCTGGTGGCCGTCGGCGACGGCGCCGGCACGGTGGGGACGGCTCTCGGAAAGGCGAACGAGGTGGCCGAGGCGATCCGGAAGGGCTTCTCGCACGCCCGGAAGGACATGGTGGACGTGCCGATGGTGAACGGCACCATCCCGCACGAGATCACCGGCGAGCTGGGGGCGGGCAGGGTGCTCCTGAAGCCGGCCGGTCCCGGAACCGGTGTGATCGCCGGCGGTCCGGTGCGCTCCGTGCTGGAGTGCGCGGGCTACCAGGACATCCTGACCAAGAGCCTCGGGTCCAACAATCCGCTGAACATGGTTCGGGCCACGATGAACGGGCTGACCTCGCTGGTCACCCCGGAGCAGGTGGCCCGGGAGCGGGGCGTTCCGGTGGAGAAGATCCGGGAGGTCATGCGTGGCTGACGCCAGGCTCAGGATACGGCAGGTACGGAGCGGCACCGGCCAGTCCGAGGCCCAGCGACGCACGCTCCGGGCCCTGGGGCTCCGGCACCACCAGGACGAGGTGGTGCAGGAGGACAGCCCGGGAATACGGGGCATGCTTCGCAAGGTCGACCATCTGGTCGAGGTCGAGGAAGTCGAGTAACCAGCAGTGACGGGCGACGACATGGGTTCCGACGACAACAACGAGAAGATCGGGCTGCACAACCTGAGCCCGGCCCCGGGGAGCAAGACCGAGGCCGATCGGGTGGGGCGCGGCCCCGGTTCCGGAAGCGGGAAGACCTCCGGCCGCGGGCACAAGGGCCAGAAGGCGCGCTCGGGCGGGCAGATTCCCGCCTGGTTCGAGGGCGGGCAGATGCCCCTCTACCGCCGGCTGCCGAAGTTCGGGTTCACGCCGCACACCCACACCGAGTACGAGGTCGTCAACCTGGACCAGCTGGACCGGTTCGAGGGGGACGAGATCGAGCTCGAGGACTTCGAGGAGTCGGGGCTCTCCGACGGCGACCGGCCGGTGAAGATCCTGGGCCGGGGCGACGTCGACCGGGCGCTGACGGTGCGGGCGCACGCGTTCAGCGACTCGGCGCGCGAGAAGATCGAGGACGCCGGAGGAAGCGCCGAGGTGCTCGAGTAGGATGGCCGACAGCCAGTTCGGAGGCGCACAGGCCATCGGGAACCTCTTCAAGGCTCCCGAGCTCAAGGAGAAGATCCTCTTCACCCTGATCTGCCTGGCCGTCTATCGGCTGGGCGCCCACATCACCGCCCCGGGCGTGAACCTCCTCGCCCTGCAGGGGCTCTCCGGGCAGTTCCAGGGCACCGCGTTCGGCCTGTACGACATGTTCGCCGGCGGAGGCCTCCGCCGGGCGACGATCTTCGCCCTGGGCATCATGCCCTATATCTCCGCCAGCATCATGTTTCAGCTGCTGGGGGCGGTCTTCCCCAAGGTCGAGAAGATGCAGAAGAAGGAGGGGGAGGAGGGGCAGCGTAAGCTGACCCAGTGGACGCGGTACACCACCGTCGTCCTGTGCGTGATGCAGTCCTACGGCTACGCGATCTTCCTCGAGTCCCAGCCCGGCGTCGTCGCCAGTGCGGGGTGGGCCTTCCGGCTGCAGACGGTGCTGATGCTCACCACCGGTGGCGTCTTCATCATGTGGCTCGGCGAGCAGATCACCGAGCGCGGCATCGGGAACGGCATGTCCCTGCTTATCTTCTTCTCGATCCTGCAGGGCTTCCCCGGCGCCGTGATGAGCACGCTCGAGATGTACACGGCCGGCGGCATCAGCCTGTTCCGGATGGCGGCGCTGGTGGCGGTGCTCATCGCCATCGTGGCCGGCGTCGTGGCGCTGGAGATGGCGCAGCGCCGGATCCCGATGCAGATCCCGCGGAAGGTGGTGGGCCGCGGGCGGGTGCGGGAGGGACAGAAGTCCTTCATCCCGCTCAAGGTGAACTCCGCCGGCGTGATGCCCATCATCTTCGCGCAGTCGATCATCATCGTCCCGGGCACCCTGTACAGCTTCACGGGCGCCCAGGGCGCCGCGAGCTCGGGCATCGCCGGGACGCTGTACGACCTGAGCCAGATGTTCCAGCCCGGCACGGCCTGGTACTTCGTCACCTACTCGATCCTGATCATCTTCTTCACCTACTTCTACACGTCCATCATCTTCAACCCGGTGGACCTGGCGGAGAACCTGAAGAAGCAGGGCGGGTTCATTCCCGGCGTGAAGCCCGGGTCGGCCACGGCGGAGTACATCGACAAGATCCTCACGCGCGTCACCCTGCCGGGGTCGGTCTACCTGGCGGTGATCGCCGTGCTGCCGTACTGGATCTTCGAGGTCTTCGACATCCAGACCTTCTTCTTCGGGGGCACGTCGCTCCTGATCATCGTGGGCGTGGCCCTGCGGACGGTGCAGAAGATGCAGCAGCACCTGATGCTCCGGCAGTACGAGGGCTTCATGAAGAAGGGCCGGGTCGGCGGAGCCGCCGGCGGGCAGGGATACATTTGAGCCGGCTCGTCCTCATGGGTCCGCCCGGGGCCGGCAAGGGAACGCAGAGCCGGCTCCTGTCGGACGAGCTCGGGATCGCGCACTACGCCACGGGCGACATCCTGCGGGAGGCCCGCGCCTCCGGCACGGAGCTGGGCCGCGAGGCCGCCCGGTACATGGACGCCGGGGAGCTCGTGCCCGACGAGGTGGTGCTGGGCCTGATCCGCGAGCGGATCACCGAGGGCGAGGGCCGGCACGGCTTCGTCCTGGACGGCTTCCCGCGGACCGTCGAGCAGGCCGAGGGCCTGTCCGAGATGCTGGAGGAAGCCGGCGTCGAGCTGGAGGCGGTCCTGAACCTGGAGGTGCCCGAGGAGGAGCTGACCCGGCGGCTCACCGGCCGACGGGTGTGCGGCGCCTGCGGCGAGGTCTTCAACGTGGCCTTCGAGCCCGAGATCGGCGCGGAGTGCCCGGAATGCGGCGGGACCCTGAACCGCCGCAGCGACGACGAGCCGCAGACGGTTCGTCGCCGACTGGAGGTCTACGAGGAGCAGACCGCCCCGGTGCTGGACTGGTATCGGGACGAGTCCGACGTGCCGGTGGTGGGTATCGACGGCACCGGCGAGATCGAGGACGTCCACCGCCGTCTCAGAGAGGCGCTGGAAGCTTGATTCAGCTCAAGAGCTCCCGCGAGATCGAGTCGATGGCGCGGGCCGGCGCCATCGTCGGTCGGGTGCTGGCCATGGCAGAGGAGAAGGCCGTGCCCGGCGTGAGCACGGCGGATCTGGACGAGGACGCCGAGGCCCTGATCCGCGAGCACGACGGGGCCGAGCCCGCCTTCAAGGGGCTGTACGGATTTCCGGCGACGCTGTGCACCAGCGTCAACGAGGAAGTGGTGCACGGCATCCCCTCTGAGGAACGCGTGCTCGAGTCGGGCGACATCGTCAGCGTGGACTGCGGAGTGAAGCTCGAGGGCTTCTACGCTGACGCCGCCCGCACCTTCCCGGTGGGAGAGGTGGACTCGGAAACCGAGCGCCTCCTCCGGGTAACACGGAAGGCCCTGGACGCCGGCATCGCCGAGGCGGCGCCCGGACGCCACGTCGGCGACATCGGGGCGGCCGTCCAGAAGATCGTCGAGGACGCGGGCTTCAGCGTGGTCCGGGAGCTCGTGGGCCACGGCGTCGGGCGCTCCGCCCACGAGGACCCCCAGATTCCGAACTACGGTCGGCGGGGCGACGGCACGGAGCTGCAGGAGGGGCTGGTCGTGGCCATCGAGCCCATGGTCAACGTCGGCGGACGGCACATCCGGACGCTGGACGACGACTGGACGGTGGTCACGCGGGACGGCAGCCGTTCGGCCCACTACGAGAACACGGTCGCCATCACGGCGGACGGTCCTCGAGTACTCACGCGAGCCGAGGTTCAGAGCCGCAGCCAGAGGGAGTAGAGACTTGGCGAAGGAAGAACCGATCGAGATGAAGGGCGAGGTCCTCGAGGCCCTGCCCAACGCCATGTTCCGTGTGGAGCTGGAGAACGGGCACGAGGTGACGTGCCACGTCTCCGGAAAGATCCGCATGAACTACATCCGGATCCTCCCCGGTGACGAGGTCGAGGTGGAGATGTCCCCCTACGACCTCTCGAAGGGACGGATCACGTATCGGTACAAGGACTGACGAACGGCGGCGCTTCCGGTGAAGGGCCCGGTGGCGCAGAAATTGAAGCACTTGTGCCGCCGGGTTACGTTACGAGGCTCGCCGGCGGTCGCACGCAAGGCCCGGAGGACGAGGTAGCATGAAGGTACGAGCCAGCGTCAAGAAGATCTGCGAGCACTGCAAGATCGTGCGCCGCAACGGCGTGGTACGGGTCATCTGCGACAGGAACCCCAAGCACAAACAGCGCCAGGGCTAACGATGGCACGCATCGCAGGAGTCGACCTCCCGAAGGACAAGCGGGTCGAGATCGCCCTCACCTACATCTACGGGGTCGGGCGGTCCACCGCCCAGGAGATCCTCGAGGAGACGGCCGTGAATCCGGACACCCGGACGCACGAGCTCTCCGACGAGGACCTGAACAAGCTCCGCCGGGTGATCGAGAACCGCTACAAGGTGGAGGGAGCCCTCCGCACCGAGGAGTCCATGAACATCAAGAGGCTCATGGACATCGGCTGCTACCGGGGCATCCGCCACAAGAAGGGGCTGCCGGTTCGGGGCCAGAGGACGCGGACCAACGCCCGGACGAGGAAGGGACCGCGGAAGACCGTGGCCGGCAAGAAGGCCACGAAACAGAAGAAGTAGCCAGAGACGGCGGGAGGACGTCGCGGGATCGTCGAGCGATCGACGGACCCGGACGGCCCGCCGGCATCACGCGGGACCGGCCTCGACGGTTCGCCGACGGGGACCGGTCCCGCTGCTTTGTCGCAGTCGACGGATCTCTCACGAACACGCAGCGGACACTGGAATGGCGAGAAAGAAGAGAGGAAAGAAGGGCGACGCCCCGGCAGAGGGCATCGCGCACATCAAGGCGACGTTCAACAACACGATCGTCACCATCACCGACACCAACGGCAACGCGGTCGCCTGGTCCAGCGCCGGGAAGGCGGGCTTCAAGGGGTCGAAGAAGTCGACCCCGTTCGCGGCCACGATCGCGGCCGAGGCCGCCGGCGAAGAGGCGGCGGACATGGGCATGAAGCGCGTGGACGTCCACGTGCAGGGCCCGGGATCGGGCCGGGAGTCGGCCGTCCAGGCACTGGAATCGGCCGGACTCGACGTACAGAAGATCAAGGACGTGACGCCGATTCCGCACAACGGCTGCCGTCCGCCGAAGAAGCGCAGGGTTTGATAGAGAATGGCTAGATACACGGGACCGGTCTGCAAGCTGTGCCGCCGGGAGGGCGAGAAGCTCTTCCTCAAGGGAAAGCGGTGCTTCACCGAGAAGTGCGCCATCGAGCGGCGGAACTACCCGCCGGGTGAGCACGGCACCGGTCGGAGACGACGCCCGTCGGAGTACCAGCAGCAGCTGCGCGAGAAGCAGAAGGTGAAGAGGATCTACGGGCTGGTGGAGAACCAGTTCAAGAACCTCTTCGAGGACGCGGCGAACATCAGCGGCGTCACGGGCGAGAACCTCATCATCGCCCTGGAGACGCGGCTCGACAACGTGGTCTACCGGCTCGGGCTCGCGCCGTCGCGGAAGTCGGCGCGCCAGCTCGTCAATCACGGTCACGTCCGGGTCGACGGCCGCACCATGGACATTCCCAGCTACGAGGTGTCTCCCGGCGAGGAGATCTCGCTGCACGACGACGCGCGGGAGATGCCCATCGTGAAGGAGTCGGTGGCGGACGCCGAGAACAAGGAGACGCTGAACTGGCTCGGGGCCGATTACGAGAACTTCTCGGGCCGGATGCTCGAACGTCCCTCCCGGGCGGACATCCCGCTCGCGGTGGACGAGCACCTCATCGTCGAGCTGTACAGCAAGTAGAGACGACTGCCGACCGCCGGAGAGGGTCCGGGCACCGCCGCGGACCTTTCCGCTCTCCGCGCGGCTCACGGACCGACATTCAGGACACCTCAACCCGATAGACGTATGCCAGCATCGCTCGATCTGACAGGACTGGTCCTTCCCGACGTCGTCGAGGAGCGGGGTCGCTCCGACGACGGCCGCCGGGCCGAGTTCCTGCTGCAGCCCCTCGAACAGGGCTTCGGCCACACCCTCGGCAATTCCATCCGGCGGATCCTCCTCTCCTCGATGCCGGGTGCCGCGATCTGGGCGTTCCACGCCGAGGGCGTGCAGCACCAGCACCAGACGGTGGAGGGGGTCGCCGAGGACGTCCACCAGATCATCCAGAATCTGAAGAAGATCATCATCCGGATGGAGGAGGACGAGGACGAGGCCCGCCTGCACCTGGCGGTGCACGAGCCCGGCGTCGTCCGTGCCTCGGACATCGAGGACCACGCCTCCGTGGAGATCGTGAACCCGGACCAGGAGCTGTTCACGCTCCAGGAGGAGCGGCAGGAGAGTCGGCCGCTCCGCATGGAGTTCTGGGTGGACCGCGGGCGGGGCTTCGTCACCGCCGACGAGCACGAGGACCCGGAGGAGGCGCCGGTCAACCTCATCCGCACGGACTCGATCTACAATCCGGTCCGCAAGGCGAACTTCCGGGTCGACGAGACGCGGGTGGGCCAGCGGACGGACTTCGACCGGCTCACCATCGAGATCGAGACCGACGGGGCCCTGGACCCGGCCGACGCGGTGAACTACGCTGCGGAGATCGCACGGACGCACCTGGAGTACCTGACGCACTTCGGGAGCCCCGTGGAGGTCGTCACCAGCGAGGGCGACGGCGCCGGGAGCATCACCGGCCGCCGCATGCTGCCGGGCGAGATGCGCGAGATCCTCCAGCAGTCGCTGGACAACTTCGACGAGATCTCGGTCCGGTCCCGCAACACGCTGGACAAGGCCGAGATCCACACCCTGGCCGACGTCGTCAGCCGCACCCGGGACGAGATGCTCGACGTCCAGAACTTCGGCGAGAAGTCCCTGGAAGAGGTGGCCGACGTCCTCGAGGACTTCGATCTGGACTTCGGCATGCCGCTCGAGCGCGACGACGACGGTAACCTCTACCTGCGCGAGAACGGCGCGGGAACCGGCGAGGAGCAGGAGCTGCCGGGGGAGGAAGAGGATGAGACATAGGAAGAAGGGGCGTTCCCTCAGTCGGACGCCCAGCCACAAGACGGCGACGCTCCGGAACATGGCCACCAGCCTCTTCCGGCACGAGCGCATCGAGACCACCAAGGCGAAGGCCAAGGAGCTGCGGCCGTTCGCCGAGAAGCTGATCAGCATCTCCAGGCAGGACGACGTGAACAGCCGGCGCCGGGTGCGCAAGCACATCCGCGACCGGGAGATCCTCGAGAAGCTCTTCGATCGGATCGCTCCCCGGTTCAGCGACCGCGACGGCGGCTACACGCGCATTCTGAAGCTTGGAGCCCGCCGGGGCGACGGCGCCGAAAAGGCGCTCATCGAGCTCGTGGAGCGGGAAGAGGAAACCTAGGAGGACCTCCTCCGTCCAGGCGGGGACATCCCTGGAGGGGGAAACGGAGACCGCGGGAACAGAGGGTCACGGAGGCAGGGAGCCAGAAGCCATGCCACGACTCGATCAGAGAGGAAGCTCAGCGCTGCTGTACGTGGTGGCCGTCGTCATGATCGGCGGCTTCATGTGGTGGCTGTACATGCAGACTCAGACCATGGACACCACGGTGCAGCCGACCACGCAGGACACGGCCGCAGCACAGGGACAGCAGCCGCTGACGCTACAGATGGTGGCCAGCAGTCCGGATTCGGCCATCGGAAGCAGGGCGGTGCTCGACAGCGTTTCGATCGCCACGGGGCTCGGACGGGGAGTCTTCCTCGTCCAGATGGACAGCACCCGGACGCTGCCGGTGCTCAAGAACCCGACCCTGATCCAGGAGGGCGACCAGCTGTACGGGGGAGACGTGGTCACGGTGGCGGGCCAGGTCTACACGTACACGGACTCCATCGCGCAGACGTGGGTCCAGCGGGGCGCCGTGAACAAGGCGCAGTCCGGCTCGCTGCCCGGCGACAGCATCACCGCCGCCTTCCTCCTGGCCGACAGTCTGGTCCTGCACTGACGAGGAGGTAGCCATGGCGAACATCTGTCACGTGTGCGGCAAGGGTCCCGGCAGCGGGAACAACGTCAGCAACGCGAACAACCGCACGAAGCGACGCTTCATGCCGAACCTCCAGAAGGTCCAGATCCTGGAGGACGGCCAGAAGAAGCGCGTGAAGGTGTGCACGCGGTGCCTCAAGGCGAACAAGGTGCGGAAGGCGCCCTGAGTCCCGAGCCCCCCGGCAGCTGAGCTGGTCTGAAGCACCGGGCGGGCTCAGAGCCAGATTCGTCGGGTCGCGGCCTGCCGCCGCGGATTCCGGCACGAGGAGACGAGGGCGGGCTCCGTCACGAGAGTGCCGGGGCCCGTTTTCGTTTGTCGGTCCGGTCTGCCGTGTTCGGGCGGACGCGGTTCGGGCGGCCACTGTCGTCTTCGGACGGATCGACGCCGGAGGAGGGGCGCGATCCGGCCCCCGGCGTTTCCGCGGAGACGCCAGCCAGGGGGACGCCCGCCGGCCCTCGATTCACCGGGGCTGACGGCGCCGGATTTCCGCGAGTCGCCCACCGCCGTTGATGCCGGTCATATACCGTAACTCGCGCCCCTGCAGCGGGTTACGATCCTCCCCCCGACGACCGCCCCAACCCCGTCCCCGCCACCCCCTTGACGGATTCTCGGGCCCGCAATCGGTGCGGTCCCGGACCGGATCCCTGACCCCTCTCCGCGCTCCAGAGCCGCCGCCTGAGGCCCCGATCCACCGCCTCCCTCCTCCGAGGCCTCGAGGCCCGCTCCCACCGGCGCCTCGCCCGCCCTGAGGCCCGATGAATCCGCCGATTACATTGTATTCGGGTTCTATTCGGTCCTTCCACGGGAGCACGACAGATGCACGACCACGGCTGGCTGGCGGAGTTCGCGGGCGACGACCTCACCCAGGAACAGATCGACGCGCTGTCGGATCGGATCGCGGAGCTGGCGGCCCACATCACGGCGGCCAGCTACGGGCTGCTGGTGCTGATCCGGCGCTACGACGAGACGGAGGGCTGGCACCGTGCGGGATTCAAGAGCTGCGCCCGGTGGCTCTCCTGGCGGATCGGGATCGGGGCCGGGGCGGCCCGGGAGCGGGTGCGTGTGGCGCGGGCCCTGGAGGAGCTGCCCCGGCTGAGCGCGGCGCTCCGGACCGGGAAGCTGTCGTATTCCGTCGCCCGGGCCCTCACGCGTGTGGCGACGCCGGAGACCGAGGAGGAGCTGGTGGACGTGGCCCTCCACTCCACGGCCGCGCAGATGGAGAGGCTGGTCAGTGCCTGGCGGGCCACCGACCGGGCGGCGGAGGCCAGGGAGCGGGAGGGGGAGCGCCACCGGAGCCGGGAGCTCACGGTGGTCCACGACGTGGCGGACGGCTCCTACGTGATCCGGGCCCGTGTGGATCCGGAGGTGGGGGCGGCGTTCTGCCGGGCTCTGGAGGCGGCCGAGGACGAGCTGTACGCCGGCGAGGGCCATCCGGAGGACGACGAGGACGCGGACCACCCCTACGCCGCCCGCCGGGCGGACGCCCTGGGTCTGGTGTCGGAGGCGGCCCTGGGCGGGGGGCTGGGGGAGCCGTCCCGGGGCGCGGACCGCTACCAGGTGGTGGTCCACGTCTCCGCGGAGACGCTGGCCGGGGCGAGGGAGGGAAACGTTTCCGCGGAAACGCCAACCGGCGGCGACCCCGGGGAGCCGCCCCGGGTGGAGGGCGGCCCGCACCTGGCGGCGGAGACGGCCCGCCGGCTCGGGTGTGACGCGAGCGTGGTGGGGATCCTGGAGGACGGGGAGGGCCGGGTCCTGGACGTGGGCCGGAAGTCGAGAACCGTGCCCACGCGGATGCGGCGGGCGCTGGAGGCGCGGGACGGCTGCTGCCGGTTCCCGGGGTGTGGGTCCCGCCACACCGACGCCCATCACCTCACCCCCTGGGCGGAGGGCGGGGCGACGGCGCTCGGGAACCTGGCGCTCCTCTGCCGCCGGCACCACCGGCGGGTCCACGAGGACGGATGGCGGCTCGAGGGCGACCCGGCCGGGGACCTCCGCTTCATCCGACCCGACGGGCGGGAGCTGCCGGAGGTACCCCCGCGCCGGCTCCCGCCGCCGGAGGACCCCATCGGCGTACTGATCCGCGAGCAGGCGGGGCTCGAGATCGACGAATGGACGGCCACGCCCGACTGGGAGGGGACCCGGATGGACGTGGACTGGGCCATCTCCGTGCTCCACCCCGACTGCCGCCTGCCCGACGGCGTCTCCGCGGAGACGTCACCTCCCGATTGACGCGGGGCGGGCCGGACCGAGGGCGAGGCGTCGCGCCCGGAGGGCACAGCGCCAGGGCTCGGCCGGGAACCGGATTCGGAGTCGTCGGGGTGGCAGGCCGGAGAGCCGCTGTCGCCGGCACCCTGACCCGGGGTCCGTGTGACCGGGCGTCCCGTTGCAGGAGACAGCCCGGGACAGCAGGGTTGCACCCGGGATCGCACGGGCCGCAGCGCCGGCCCGGAGGCCGAATCCTGCGTGTCGAGGGGGAGATCACGTGTACTACTTCCTGGAGATGTGGACGCCGGGGGAGGGCTGGAGCTCGCTGTCGGAGGCCGAGCAGGAGGAATGGGTCCGGCGGGCGGGGGAGGACATCCAGGGCCTGCTGGACGAGGGTGTGGAGCTGGTCGCGATCGGGAAGAACGACGTGGACGCCGACCGGCAGTCGGAGCATGCGTACTGGGCGGTGTGGAGCATGCCGAACGAGGAGCTCCTGGAGGAGTTCCAGGAGGCGGTGCGCGAGGCCGGGGTATACGAGCTGCTGGATCAGGTCAACCTGTGCGGGCGCGGCGGCGATCCCGTGGGAGTCCTGGGGGATATGATCGGCGCCTGAAGCGACGGGACCGCTAAGCGACGCCAGCCTCCCCGCATCAGGAGGTCGTCACTTCCGCCCCATACGAACGTCCCCTGCCCGCGTACGATGACCGTGGCCCGGGAGGAGGAACCGCTCATTCCGCAGGGGGCGCCGTTCATGACGGGACCCGAGGGACGCCATCCACGACGGGGAGTGACGGCTGACGGACGGCATCGACGGGCGGTGGTCCTCGTCCTGGCCGTCGTTCTGGGTGTACCCGCCGTGGCCAGCGGACAGGCGCAGGAAGCCCGCGGCGGGTACGCGGGGCTCGACGGGGGCGTGATGTTCGACTCGCCGCGCCCCTTCTCCGAGGCGATCAGCGCCTGTGCCTCGGAGACCACCTACTCGTACGGCGTCCGCGGCGGATACCGGTTCGCCCGGTACGTCGGCGTCGAGGCTTCCTTCGTGACGCACGGGGAGAGCGCCGCGGGCTGCGTGAGCGCCCCCGTCCGTGTCCCGGAGAATGGCACACTCACGCATCGGGACTACCGCGAGGGCATCGAGGGCTATCCCTACTTCGTGCTGAGCGGTCGCGCCGTCCTGTGGAGCCCGGCCGTCCTCGACCTGCTCCGTGCCCGTGTCTACGGCGGGGGAGGCTTGCTGACCGGGAAGGACCTCGCGGCGGGTCTCGCCGGGGGAGGGATCCGGGTGGGGACGGGCCGGGTCCGGGGGACCCTCGACCTGGAAGTCTGGCGGACGGATCTTCCCTTCACGACCGTGACCCGGACGTACGAAAACGGCCAGGTGGTCTCAACCTCACGGGAGCCCGGTGAGCAGGACGCATCCCCGCTCCTCCTCCGTGTCGGCGTGACCTGGAGCTTCTGAGGCTCGCTCCGGCCGCCGCCGACGGCCGAGGCGGCTCCACCGGCGGCTCCCCGGAGGCGACAGCGGGAAGACGGTCGGCAGTCGCCGGTCCCCGTTGCCCCCGATCTCCGGGCGCCGCCCGGCCGATTTGGGCGGAGTGGGCCGCTGAATCTATATTCCGGGGCTCATGAGCAATGCTGATGAGAGTATGGAACGCGACGAGAAGCCGCTCTCCGGGCGGCGTGTCGTCGTGACGCGCCCTCCCGGCCAGGCGGAATCCATGGCCCGGCGGCTCCGGGAGCTGGGCGCCGAGCCGGTCGCGTGTCCCACCATCCGGATCGTGCCCCCGGAGGACCTCGCGGCCCTCCGTCGCGCCGCCCGGAACGTGGACGAGTACTCCTGGATCGTGTTCACCAGCGTGAACGGGGTGGACCGCTTCGCGGGCGCCCTCGAGCACGAGGGCGCGGACCCGGAGGAGGCGCTGGCCGCGGGAGCCCGGGTTGCGGCCATCGGCCCCTCCACGGCGGAGAGCGTGGTGGAGCGGTTCCGGGTCGAGCCGGACGTGGTCCCGGACGAGTACCGCGCCGAGGCCCTGGTGCTCGCGATCCGGAGGCACGCGGCCGCGGGCGCCGGAACCGACGTCGCGGCGGAGGACGGCGGGCAGGAGCTCGCGGGCGAGCGGATCCTGCTTCCGCGCGCCGCCGAGGCCCGCGCCGTGCTCCCGGAGCGGCTCGAGGCTGCCGGAGCCGTCGTCGACGAGGTGGCCGCCTACCGGGCGGTTCCCCCGGACGAGGAGGAGCTCGCCCCCGTCCGCGAGCGGCTCCAGGCGGGCGAGATCGACTGGCTCACCTTCACGGCCTCCTCCACCGTTCGGAACTTCGTGTCGCTCCTGGGAGCCGACCCGGGCGGAGCCCGCGTCGCGGCCATCGGTCCCATCACCGCCGGGACGGCCCGGGAGCTGGGGCTGACGGTGGACGTGGTGGCCGAGGAGTACACGGTGCCGGGGCTTCTCGAGGCCCTGGTGGGCGCCCGCTCGGGAGACGGGCGGGAGGCGGCATGAGCGGGTTTCCCGCGCGGCGGATGAGACGGCTCCGGCGCACCGGGGGGCTCCGGTCCATGGTGAGGGAGACCCACCTCCGGCCGGAGGACCTGATCCTGCCCCTCTTCGCCGACGCGACGACGGACACGCCGGTGGACGTGCCCTCCATGCCGGGCGTCCGCCGCCATCCGGTGTCCGGTCTCCCGTCGGTGGCCGAGGCCGCCGTGGACGACGGAGTGCGGGCGGTGATCCTCTTCGGCGTCCCGGAGGCCAAGGACGAGCGGGGGAGCCGGGCCGACGCCGGGGACGGCGTGGTCCAGCGGGCCGTCCGGTCGCTGAAGGAGGAGTTCCCCGAGCTCACCGTCATCACCGACGTCTGCCTCTGCGAGTACACCTCCCACGGCCAGTGCGGCATCTGGGAGGACGGCGACGTGGACAACGACGCCACCCTGGAGCGACTGGCGTCGACCGCTGTCAGCCACGCCGAGGCCGGGGCCGACGTGGTGGCGCCGTCGGACATGATGGACGGCCGGGTGGCGGCCGTCCGCCGGGCGCTGGACGACGCGGGACGGGAGGAGACGGCGATCCTCTCCTACGCCGCCAAGTACGCCAGCTCCTTCTACGGTCCCTTCCGCGACGCCGCCGACTCGGCGCCCGACGTGGGTCACCGGCGTGGCTACCAGATGGACCCGGCGAACGCCCGCGAGGCCCTCCGGGAGGTGCGGCTGGACGTGGAGGAGGGGGCGGACGTGGTCATGGTGAAGCCCGCCATGCCGTACCTGGACGTCCTGAGCAGCGTGCGGCGGGAGTTCGACCTGCCCACGGCGGCGTATCACGTCAGCGGGGAGTACGCGATGATCCGCGCCGCGGGGGAGAAGGGGTGGCTCGACGACGCCGAGGCGATGCACGAGGCCGTGCTCTCCATCAAGCGGGCCGGGGCGGACCTGGTGGTCACCTACGCGGCCCGGGAGCTGGCCCGCCGGGCTCGGTCCGGCTAGGGGCGGAACGCCACGATGCGAGTTCTCGTCACGGGGGCCGACGGATTCGTGGGCCAGCACCTGGTCGCCGGCCTGCTCGAGGAAGGGCGCCAGGTCGCCGCGGCGTCCCTGACGCTGCCCCCCAGCCGGACGATCCTGAGCCCGTCGCAGATGGCGGCCGTCGACTGGAAGGCGGCCGACGTCCGGGAGCAGGACGCCCTCTTCCGCCTTCTGGCCGCCGTCCAGCCGGATCGGATCTATCACCTGGCCGGCTTCGCCTCCGGCGATCGGGCCCGGTACCACGCCGCCAAGGCCATGGAGGTCAACGCCGGCGGCACGGTGAACCTGTGCGAGGCGATCCTCTCGGTCCGGGAGGACTTTCCGGAGTTCGATCCCCGGGTCCTCGTCATGGGGGCCGGCGACGCGTACGGGAACGCCGGCGTCGAGGGGGAACCGCTGACCGAGGACCTGTCGCTCCGGCCCATGACGACCTACGGGATGTCGAAGGCGGCCCAGGAGATCGTGGCCCACACCTACCGCCGCGCCCACGACATCGACACGGCGGTGGCCCGGGGCTTCAACCTGGTGGGGCCGGGGCAGGAGACGGCGTTCGTGGTACCGGACTTCTGCGAGCAGGCGGCCGCCATCGCCGCCGGCGAGGCGGAGCCGGTGCTGCGCGTCGGGAACCTGGATGCCGTCCGCGATTTCACCGACGTCCGGGACGGCGCCGAGGCCTTCCGGCTCCTGATGGAGGCGGAGACGGCCGAGGGCGCCTACAACGTCTGCTCCGGCGTCGGACGCTCCGTCCGGACCCTGCTGGAGTGGATCCTGGACGAGGCCGGAATCGATCCGGAGGTTCGGGTCGACGAGGAGCTCCACCGCGGCGAGGAGGTCGGCAGCATCGTCGGGGACGCCTCACGCCTGCGTGAGCTCACGGGCTGGCAGGCCCGGCGCGACGTGGAGGAGAGCGTCCGGGAGGTCTACCGGTGGACGGTCTCCCGGGAATGAGCGTGACGCCGGGGCGCGTGGCCGGCACGCGGCTTGCCGGGTGCGAATAGCGCGTCTAGCTTCCCGTTCGGCGGCTCGCGCCGGGCCGCACGAGCGAGCCGCATAACCGACTCTCCAGCACACCCCTCATTCCATGGACATCTCTGTCATCGGCACGGGCTACGTGGGCCTGGTCGTGGGCGCCTGCCTCTCGGAGGCGGGCAATCACGTCACCTGCGCGGACATCGACGAGGAGAAGATCCGCTCCCTCCGGGACGGTGAGATCCCGATCTACGAGCCGGGCCTGGAGCGCCTGATCCCGGAGAACCGGGAGGCCGGCCGCCTCCGGTTCACGGCGGATCCGGCCCGGGCGGTGGAGGGCGCCGAGGTCATCTACATCGCCGTGGGCACGCCGCCGGACGAGGACGGCTCGGCGGACCTCTCCCACGTGCTGGACGTGGCCCGCACCATCGGCGAGAACCTGACGCCGGACGCCATCGTGGTCACCAAGTCGACGGTGCCGGTGGGCACGGCGCCGAAGGTGCGCCAGGAGATCGAGTCCCGCACCGACGTCCCCTTCCACGTCGTCTCCAACCCGGAGTTCCTGAAGGAGGGGGCGGCGGTGGAGGACTTCATGAAGCCGGACCGGATCGTCCTGGGGGTGGAGTCGGACGAGGTGAAGCCGCGGCTGGAGGAGCTGTACGAGCCCTTCGTCCGCACCGGCAACCCGGTCATCTTCATGGACGTGGCCTCGGCCGAGATGACCAAGTACGCGGCCAACTCCATGCTCGCCACCCGGATCAGCTTCATGAACCAGGTGGCGGAGCTGTGCGAGGAGACCGGGGCCGACGTCTCCAAGGTGCGCGAGGGCATCGGCTCCGACCCCCGCATCGGCTCCTCCTTCCTCTTCGCCGGCACGGGCTACGGCGGGAGCTGCTTCCCCAAGGACGTGCAGGCGCTGGTGCGGAAGGGCGACGAGGAGGGCGTGGACCTGTCGATCCTCCGCGCCACCCACACCCAGAACGAGCGCCAGAAGCGGGTGCTGCTCCGCAAGGTCCGGGACCGCTACGGGGCGGACCTCTCGGGCCGGCGCTTCGGCGTCTGGGGGCTGGCCTTCAAGCCCGGCACCGACGACATGCGGGAGGCTCCCTCGAAGGTGGTGATCCGGGGCCTGCTGGAGGCCGGCGCCGAGGTGGCCGTCCACGACCCGGAGGCCATGGAGGTGGCCCGGGGGGTGTTCGGCGACAGCGTGGAATACGCCGACGGCCCCTACGCCGCTGCCCGGGGCGCGGACGGCCTGCTGATCTGCACCGAGTGGCTCCCCTACCGCCGCCCGGACTGGGAGCAGCTCGGCGCCGCCATGACGGAGCCCGCCGTCTTCGACGGCCGGAACCTCTTCGAGCCCGGCCGGATGCGCGAGCGCGGCTTCCAGTACTTCCCCATCGGCCGGCCCGAGGTGCGGAGTCCCCGGCGCCAGGAGCCCGGCCCCCGACCCGGCCGCCCCGCGGGCGAGCGGGCCGGCGAGTCGGCCGGATCCGCGGGCGGGGAGTAGGGCCGCCGTGCGCGTACTCATCACCGGGGCCGCCGGCTTCCTGGGCTCCCACCTCTGCGACCGCTTCATCGACGACGGCCACTCCGTCGTGGGGATGGACAACCTGGTCACCGGCAGCCCGGACAACGTGGCCCACCTCATCGGGCACGAGCGGTTCCGCTTCGTCGACCACGACGTCACGGAGTTCGTCTACGTCGAGGGCGAGCTGGACGGCGTCCTCCACCTGGCGTCGCCGGCGAGCCCCGCCGACTACCTGGAGCTGCCCATCAAGACGCTGAAGGTGGGCAGCCTGGGGACCCACAAGGTGCTGGGCGTGGCCAAGGCCAAGGGCGCCCGCTTCCTGCTGGCCTCCACCTCGGAGGTCTACGGCGACCCGCAGGTGAACCCCCAGCCCGAGAGCTACTGGGGGCACGTGAACCCCATCGGCCCCCGCGGCGTCTACGACGAGGCGAAGCGTTTCGCCGAGGCCATGGCGATGGCCTACCAGCGGACCCACGGCGTCGACGCGCGCATCGCCCGCATCTTCAACACCTACGGGCCCCGGATGCGCCCGAACGACGGGCGGGTGATCTCCAACTTCATCGTCCAGGCCCTGCGCGGGCAGCCGATCACCGTCTACGGCGACGGCTCCCAGACCCGGAGCTTCTGCTACGTGGACGACCTCATCGAGGGCCTCTACCGGCTCTTCGGCTCCGACGTCTCCGGCCCCGTCAACCTGGGCAACCCGTCGGAGTACACCATCGCCGAGCTGGCGGAGATCGTCCGGGAGGAGACCGGCTCGGACAGCGAGATCGAGCACCTGCCGCTGCCGGAGGACGACCCCCAGGTGCGCCGCCCCGACATCGGCCGCGCCCGCTCGGAGCTGGGCTGGGAGCCCGGCGTGAGCTTCCGGGACGGCCTGCGGCGCACCATCGAGTACTTCCGGACCCTGCAGGAGGAAGAGGGCCTCGGCGAGCCGCCCGTCCTGGCCGAGGAGCGGCCGGGAGCGTGAGCCGGGCTTCGAACCGGGCCTCGGCCGGCGACGTCGACGACCTCCTCCTCTCGGTCGTCATGCCGGTCTACAATG
>CANPVF010000049.1 GCA_947581645.1 Candidatus Caribbeanibacter nitroreducens
CCCACCGAGCCCGCCCGCTGCTCGTCGAAGATCGGCTCCCAGGTGGTGCCCCCGTTCACCGTCCGCCACACGCCGCCCGTGGCGGCGCCGACGAAGAGCGTGTCCGGGGAGCCCGGCACGCCGACGATGTCCCCGATCCGGCCGCTCGAGGCCGCCGGGCCGATGGAGCGGGCCTCCAGGGCGGACAGCGCCACGGTGTCGGCGTCGGCCCCGCCGCCGCCGAAGCCGCCGAAGGGCTGGGCGACGGCCGACGCGGGAACGAGCGAGAGGACGAGGGCGAGGACCAGCGAGCGCTGCTTCATATCGCGACTCCCGTGGGTTCTGCATGCGAGCTGCGTGAGATCCAGGCGTGGGCTCGTTGCTGCAGCGGTCGACCTGCAGGAGGGCAGGGACCGCCCGGAGGGGACGCGCCGGCGACGCGGCACCGGCGCGTCCCCATCACAACGGGATGTAGAGACGGTCTGTACGGACTCAGCGTTTAAGCGCGATCGAGCTCAGCCGCCGCTCCGGCCCTCCGGGACCACCACGCCCCCCAGTCCGGCGTCCGAGACCGTGCGGTTGAAGGACGGCACGCGCTCGTCCAGCAGGCGCTCCGCCCGATTCCGAATCTGGCCCCAGCGGCTCTGGAGGTCGTCCAGCCGGCGCCGCTCCCCCTCGGTGGGCGGCGGCACCTCGCCGTCCACGGAGCCCACCAGATAGAGGATCTGGTCGCTGATCTGCGGCGGAAAGTTGATCACGTCCTGGAAGGTCTCCCGGTCGGGCTGGACGATCTCCTCGTAGACGGCGGTGAGGCTGTCGGCCAGCGCCCGGCCCGACTCCACCACGTCCTCCGCGCCCGAGCGCCCCTCGGCCCGCTCCACCAGGCCCTCCACCTGGTCCCGCACCTCCGCCACCCGGGTCGCCGTGCGATTGGCGTCGGCCAGGAGCTCCGTGGCCTCGGCCATGAATCGCTCCTGGGCCAGGTAGGCCCGCCCGGGAGCCTCGCGCCGCGGGTCGGGGACCACCTCGAGGCTCCGTGTCACGGTGTCGCCCGCCGCCGCCAGGCGGAGCGAATAGCTGCCCGGCGGAACCAGCCGCCCGGCGGTGCTCCCGTACTCGAAGATGCCGGGGACCTCGGGCACCGGATCGTGGCGGTAGTCCCACGCGATCCGGTTCAGCCCCGGCGCCGGCTCGGGCATCTGCGTGGCCTCCCCCTCCACCGCCGCGGTGTCGGTAGCGTAGCGCCGAACGGCGGCGCCGGCGCTGTCCAGTACCGTGAGCGTCACCGGCCCGTCCACCGTGTCGGCCACCGAGTAGAAGAGCTGCGCGCCCTGCGGCGGGTTCTCGCCCTCGTGCTGCCCGGAGCCGCCGAAGCCCCGTCCGCCCCGCCACTGGATGGCGGTGTCCGGCCGGAACAGGTGCAGGTCGGCGCCCGCCACGTCCCCCGACAGCTGGCGTACCGGCGAGAGGTCGTCCAGGATCCAGAACCCCCGTCCCTGGGTCGCCGCCACCAGGTCACCGTGCCGGACCTGCAGGTCGGTGATGGGCACCACCGGGATCGCGCCCTCCTCGACGTCGCCCGGCTCGGTGGCCGTGAGCCACGGCTGCCAGCTCCCCCCGTCGTCGAAGGAGACGTACATGCCCAGCTCGGTGCCGGCGTAGAGAAGGCCCTCCCGCACCGGATCCTCGCGGACGACCCGGACCCAGGCGCCGGCCCGGCCGATGTCCGAGCCGTCGACCACGCGCGTCCAGCTCTCCCCGTAGTCCTCGGTGCGATAGACGTGCGGCGTGAAGTCGTCGTACTTGTAGCGGGTGAAGACGGCGTAGGCGCTCCCGGCGTCGTGGGGCGAGACCTCGATGGAGTTGATCATCCCCTCGGGCAGCCCCTCCGGCGTGATCTCGGTCCAGCTGTCGCCGCCGTCCCGGGTGACGTGGACCAGGCCGTCGTCGGTGCCCACCCAGATCGTCCCCTCCTCGTGGGGCGACGGCTCCACGTACATGATCGTGTTGTAGACCTCGCCGCCGGCCCCCTCGTTGGTGATGGGGACGCCGCCGGGGCCGTGCTTCGTCGTGTCGTCCCGGGTCAGGTCCGGGGAGATCCGCTCCCAGCTCTGCCCCCGGTCCGTGGTCCGGAAGAGGTGGTTGCCGGCGTGGTAGATCGTGCCCGGGTCGTGGGGCGAGGCGACGATGGGCGCGTTCCAGTTGAACCGGTACTCCTGGTTCCGCGGCCGCATGCCGAGGCCCATCTCCGGGTACGCCATGATCGACTTCGTCTCGCCGCTCTCGCGGTTCAGCACGGAGATCTGTCCCTGGTAGCATCCGCCGAACACGTACTGGGGATCCGCGGGGTCGAAGGCCAGGTAGGCGCTCTCGCAGCCGGCGCCGGCGCTCCAGTCCTTCCACCCGATCCCGCCGTCGGCAGCGCTGCTGATGATCACCGTGCTGTTGTCCTGCTGGCCGCCGTACACCCGGTAGGGCCACTGATCGTCCGTGTTCACCCGGTAGAACTGGGCGGTGGGCTGGTTCCGCATCGTGGACCAGGTCTCGCCGCCGTTGGTGGTGATCTGGACGCCCCCGTCGTCGGCGATCCCGAACACCTCGGGGCGCTCCGGGTTGATCCACAGGTCGTGGGTGTCGCCGTGGGGCACGCCCAGCGATTCGAAGTCGCGTCCGCCGTCCACCGAGCGCAGCGCCGGGGCGTTCAGCACGTAGACGGTGTTCTCGTCCCTGGGGTGGGCGAAGACCTCCATGTAGTACCAGGAGCGGGCCTGGGTGACGCGCTCGTCGTTGACCTGCGTCCAGCTCTCGCCGGCGTCGTCGGAGCGGTAGACGCCGCCCCGGCCGTCCGGGGCCTCCACGTTCACCCACAGCCGCTCCGGGTCGGCCCGGGAGACGTCGATGCCGATCTTGCCCATGGACTCCGGAAGGCCGTCCTCGATGCGGCGCCATGTGTCCCCGCCGTCGGTGGACTTCCACACGCCGCTCCCGGGTCCGCCCGAGCGCACCTGCCACGGCCGCCGCAGGTGGTCCCAGTACGCGGCGTACAGGATCCGCGGGTTCGTGTGGTCCATGGCCAGGTCCGCGGCACCGGCGGTCTCGTTCACGAAGTGGATCCGCTCCCAGGTCTCCCCGCCGTCCCGGGAGCGGTAGATCCCCCGCTCCTCTGTGGCCCCGTGGGGAGCACCCTGTACCGCCACGTACACCAGCTCCGGGTTCTCCGGGTGGACCCGGATGCGGGAGATGGTCCGGGACTCGGGCAGGCCCACGTGCGTCCAGGTCTCGCCGCCGTCCCGGGAGCGGTAGACGCCGTCGCCGTGGGAGGTCATCACCCCGCGGACGGGATGCTCGCCCATTCCCACGTAGACCACGCTCGGGTCGGAGGGCGCAACCGTGATGGCGCCCACCGATCCGGTCCCGAAGTAGCCGTCGGAGACGTTCTCCCACGTCTCGCCGGCGTCCGTGGTCTTCCACACTCCCCCGCCGGTGGCGCCCATGTAGAAGACCTCCGGGCGGGAGGCCACGCCCGCCACCGCGACGGCCCGGCCGCCCCGGTAGGGCCCGATCTGTCGCCAGTCCAGGGCCCGGAACATCTCGGAGCCGTAGGCCCGGTCCTGGGCCAGGGCCCGGTCGGGGCCCGCGGCCGGCGTCGGGGCCAGCTGCGCCGCGCCGGCCAGGGCCAGGGCGGCGAGGACGATGCGAAGGGGGGAGGGCGGCTCGGCGCGATTCACCATGGGGAGGTCCTCTGGCCGGGTTGGGAGACGTCGGGCGGGGAACAGCGTTCCCCGCCGCGGCAAAGCAGGCAGAACCGTAGGAGAGCACCGGGCGACGGGCAAAGGGCGCCGTGGCCGGCGGGGAAACATGCCGGCCGCGCGAGGGCTATATTCACTCTCCGACCGATCCCGGCCGGGCCGCCCCGGGCCCGCGCCCCGCGTACCACGACACGCGAGGACACACGCGATGACGACGAAGACAGCCGAGAGCTACATCGAGTTCACCGACGGCGCCAGCGAGCGCGTCCGCTCCTTCATGGAGGAAGAGGGTGAGCTGGACCTGTCGGTGCGCATCTCCGTGGTGAGCCCGAGCCCCCTCGACCCGCGATACGACATGGCGCTCATCACCCCCGAGGAGCGCGACCCCGAGGACGAGGTGGTGGAGATCGACGGCTTCGAGGTGGTCATGGCGCCCGAGAGCGCCGAGCTCCTGGAGGGAGCCCGCGTCGACTGGGTGGAGTCGCTGGAGGGGAGCGGCTTCAAGGTCGAGAACCCGAACCTCAGGCCCATCGGCTCCGAGCCGCTGGAGGGACCCGTGGCGGAGCGGGTCGAGCAGGTGATCGAGGAGCAGGTGAACCCGGCGGTGGCCCAACACGGCGGGCAGGTTTCCCTGGTGGACGTCCGCGACGACACGGTCTACGTCCGGATGGGCGGGGGCTGCCAGGGCTGCGGCATGGCCAACGTCACCCTGACCCAGGGCATCGAGCGCATGATCACCGACGCGGTGCCGGAGATCGAGAACATCGAGGACGTCACGGACCACGCCGCGGGCTCCGACCCCTACTACTAGAGGCTCGTACCGGAGGCTCGTCCGGGCGTCCGCGGTCGGTCCGCGGTCGGGAAGTCCCGGGCCCGGGGCTCGCGATCCGGGAAGCGACGGCTAGTTTGAGGGCGGGCCGGCCCCGCCGGTCCCTGTCCGCAGGCCGGCTTTCACCGCACAGACTGGTGGTCCGATGCACGCTTCGCCCGCGCGCCGCTTCCTCCCCGCGTTCCTCTCCCTCCTCGCGCTGGCCGTGGCGGCCTGCGGCTCG
>CANPVF010000050.1 GCA_947581645.1 Candidatus Caribbeanibacter nitroreducens
GGACGGAACGACCCGGACGCGTTGGAGTCAGCCGCCGGCCCGCGCGCCGACGGGCTTCACCTCCTCACCTCCTACCATCCGAGCCAGCAGAACACCTTCACCGGGACGCTGACCGAGGAGATGTTCGATCGGGTCTGGGAGCGGGCCGTGGAGCTGGGGGGCGGCGAGGACGGGGATGATCCGTAGTACCGGGCGCGCAGGGCTTGTCGCCCGCCCGTCTGTCCTCGAATGTCCCCTTCGACACTTTGCGACGCTCAGTCACCTGACGGTCGAATGCGTAGGGCGGCGCCCCGGCGCTGGACCCCGCGGGAGGAGGCAGCCATGCCCCGGGAGGAACGAAAGCTCCGGTTCAGCGAGGACGAGCTTCGCGCCGCGCTCGAAGAGTTCCGACGGGCCCATCCCGAGAACATGCCGGACGGTCCCGTCTCGCCGGACGGGTTCGAATCCGGGGAGCGACTGCAGTTGCGGTTGGCCAGCCAGGAGGATGGGAGCTCTTCGGCCACGCTCAGCGCGGAAGAAGTGGCTGTGGCCCTCATGCTCTACTGCAATACGAAGGGAATCCCGCTGCCCCGTGACTCGGAGAAGAAGCTCGAGGTCGGTGACGAGGGGCCGGTGCTGATCCTGACGCTGGAGAGCTGAGCGGGTTCCGTCCGGACGCCAGTCAGGACCTCCCCACGTCCAGCATCCGCTCCACCGACTCCAGGGCCGGCTCGCGGATCTCCGGGGGTACCTCCACCCGATGCTGGATCTCCTGCAGGCTCTTCAGCGTCTTCTCCAGCGTGATCTTCTTCATGTGCGGACAGAGCGTGCAGGGCTTCACCAGCTCCAGGTCCGGGTGGGCCTCCTGCACGTTGTCGCTCATGGAGCACTCGGTGACCATGATCACCCGGTCGCTCTCGGCCTCGTCCAGGTGGCCGATCATGCCGCTGGTGGAGCCCACGAAGTCCGCCTCCTCGCACACCTCCGGCGAGCACTCCGGGTGGGCCACCACCTCGATGCCGGGATACTGCTTCCGGTAGGCGCGGATCTGGTCGGCGGTGAACTGCTCGTGCACGATGCACTTGCCGTCGGTGGTGACGATCTCGACGTCGGTCTGCGAGGCCACGTTCTCCGCCAGGTACTGGTCCGGCAGGAAGATGACCCGGTCGCTGCCCAGCGACTCCACCACGGCCTTCGCGTTGGCCGAGGTACAGCAGATGTCCGACTCGGCCTTGATGTCCGCCGGCGTGTTCATGTAGCAGACCACCGGCGCGTCCGGGTACTTCGCCTTGAGGTCCCGGACCTCCTCCACCGTGATGCTCTCCGACAGGGAGCAGCCGGCCTCCAGGTCCGGGATGAGCACCGTTCGGTCGGGGTTCACGATGGCCGCGGTCTCCGCCATGAAGTGGACGCCGCAGAAGACGATGTACTCGGCGTCGGCGTCGCGGGCCTGCTGGGCGAGGCCCAGCGAGTCGCCCGTGAAGTCGGACACCCCGTGGAAGATCTCGGGCACCTGGTAGTTGTGGCCGAGGATCACCGCGTCCCGCTCCTCCTTCAGGCGGTTGATCTCGGCGATGAGCGGGGCCTTCATCTCCCACTCGAAGCGGGGGATGCTGCCCTCGACCTTGGGCCAGATGTGCTCGGTCGCCTCGGCGACCTCGTCCGTGTATTCGAGCTGCCGCTCTCTGGTCTGAACCTGGGGCATGGCTGTTTCGCCGTTTCGTGAGCGTAGAGTCCGGGCTCGCCCGTCGGCCCGGGGAGGTGGTTCGGATCGGCTCCCGGCCCGGCGATCCGGCGGCGCGGGACGGGGACAGGGCTCAATAGAAACCGGCACCCGGGTCACGGTTCCGTCCGTGGGGGCGCCGGGGCCCCTCAGTGTGACACGTAAGTAACGATTCGGCCCGCCCCGGACAATGCGCCGGGCCCGGTGAGAACGGGCCTCCCGGCCGCCATACGGCGGCAGCGTGTCCGGATCGTCCCGCAGCCCGAGCGACCGCGTGAATCCGGCCCGATGGGTTGCCGGAGCCCTGGAAAGATGCCATACTTCCGGCTCCGTGGGCGGCGGGCGTCCACACTCACATTCACCGCGAGGGTCTCGCCCATGAGGCTTTGGTCGCGGCTCGGCTCACTCGTCCGGAAGCTCCAGAGGCGAGGGGTCTTGCGCGCGTCCGCGGTGTACGCGGTGAGCGCCTGGATCGCCGTACAGGTGGCGGCCGCCACCTTCCCCGCTCTCCCCGTCCCGCCCTGGGCGCACACGCTGGTGGTTCTCCTGGCCATCTTCGGCCTCCCGGTGGTCGTGGCCGTGGCCTGGGCGTACGAGATCACGCCGGAGGGGGTACAGCGCACCGTCGAGGAGGAGCAGCCTCCCGAGTTGCTGCACGCCCGCGGGACTCCGTGGGTGGCGCTGGTGCTGGTGGGAGTGGTGACGGCTGCGTCGGCCGGCCTGGGCTGGGCGGCCTGGCAGACCTGGCTGAGCCCGGGGATGGAAGCGGTTGCCGCCCGGACGGACTCGGCCCCGGCGGCCGAGGAGGAGCCGCTGCCGCGGACCCGGGTCGCGGTGCTTCCGTTCGAGTGGGGCGGTGCGGCCGACAGCACGACCCACGTGACGGAAGGCCTGACGTTCGGGCTGATCGAGGATCTGAGCCGGATCTCGGAGCTGGACGTGGTCTCCCACCGTGGCGTGAAGCCGTATCGGAACACGGAGGTCCCGCTGGTCCAGGTCGCGCGCGAGCTCGGTGCGGGGAGTCTGGTGACGGGAAGGGTGCAGGCGACGGGAGACAGTCTCCTGGTCGACGTACAGCTGGTGAACGGCCGCAGTGCGTCCTCCGACTGGACAGGCACCATCAGGGCGAACCGGGACTCGCTGCTGGCGCTCCGGGACGACCTGGGCGCAGGCGCCGTGCGTGGACTCCGCCTGGCGCTCGGCGAACAGATCCAGCGGGAGGAGCATCGGGAGGTGACCGAGAGTGACGAGGCCTGGGATCTGTACAACCGGGCCCGAGGCACCATGGAGGACGCGCGTGAGCTTCGTCTGGAGGGGGAGAAGAAGGTCGCTGCCGGCCTCTATCGTCGGGCGGACTCCCTGTTCGCCGAAGCGGAAGAGCGTGAGTCCGGTTGGGAGGATCCGACCATCGAGCGCGGGTGGCTCGAGCTGGATCGATCACAGCTGCCCGGCCGTGAGTTCGTGGCCACGGATACCGACCGGATCATGGCCGGACTGGGGCACGCGGACCGGATCCTGGCATCGGATGCCGGCAGCGCGGCGGCGCTCGAGCTTCGCGGGGCCCTGCTCAACGCCCTGAGTCAGCATCCTGCCCACTCCGACTCCGCGGCGAGCCTGCGGGAGCGAGCCATGGAGGACCTGCTGGGAGCCGTGTCCTCGGACCTCGACCGGGCGCGGGCGTGGGCGGAGATCGCCGACCTGCACCGCCAGGAGGGACGGTTCGGAGAGGCACGGGATGCCGCGCGGAGGGCACGACGGGCCGACGCGTTCCTGACGAACGAAGCGCAGTACCTGGCGAAGGCGTTCGAGGTCGCCCTGGACGGAGGTCAGCCGGCAGAGGCCCTCCGACTCGCCCGGAGAGGCCGGGAGCTGTTCCCCGAGAACGCGTGGTGGGACGGGGCACGTCTCCTCGCCCTCTCCACCGCCGGGGCTCCGCGCGCGGCGCCGGACAGCGTTTGGGAGATCCTGCACCGCTACGAGCGTCTCCGCGGCGGGGAGGATCCCTTCGCCCGCCTGCAGGTCGCCGCCGTGCTCGCGCGGCAGGGTCTGCATGACAGCGCCCGTGCCGTGCTCCGCCGTGCGAAGTCGGGCGTGCCGGAGGGCGGGCGACCGCTGGCCCGGTACTACGAGGCGAACGTGCGCCTGCACCTCGGGGAGCGCTCCAGCGTCTTCGAGCTACTCCAGGAGTTCCTGGCTGCCTACCCCGACCGACGCGAGTATGTGGCCCGGGACGTCTACTGGGAGCCGATCCGGGAGGACCCGGCGTTCCGTTCGCTCGTCACCGGAGCGGGCGCCGCCTCTCAGTAGCGGATCCACATCGGCGGGTCGGCCAGGTACACCCGGCCGGGCCGGTCCGGATGGTAGGCGGCGACGAAGAAGTAGTATCGCCCGCACCGGCTCTCGTCGTCCGGGATCACGAGTTGCGAGCCGCCGGCGGAAGCCATTTCCCGGCTCGCTGCGGGAGCCGTCTCCGGCCTCCTGATCGTCCGGTTCCCGTCCGCGGCCGGCGACATGTCCTTGAAGTGGACCACCCAGACGAGGCTGTCCGACCGAATCCGAACCGTGTCCCCGATGCCGGCCACGGCCACCCGGGGGCTGACCACGAGGCTGTCCCGGACCAGGCGGACTCGCAGCGTCCGGGTCGTGGACGTGTCCAGGTCAGCCTCCGTCATGTACCGGTCCACCGAGTCGCACGACAGGGCCTGCACTCCGTACCAGGGGAGACGCGCCAGCTGGTCCGCGGGCAGGCGAACTGTATCGGGCGGCAGTTCGGGACCGGGGCGTGCCTGATCGGAGCCATCCATGTCCCCGCTCTGACATCCGGCGGCGAGGACGAGGAGGAGGGAGCTGGCGACGGCGGTCCGTACGGCGGGGAAAGCCATGGGCGGCCTCCTGTAGGTTGCACGTACGTATAGTGTACAACCAATAGGTGCGGGGCGGGTCGCGATCGCAATAGCCGCCCGTCCCGGGACGGAAGCGGGGAGGCCCCACTGGAGAGTCCCGAACGTCCGTCCCTCGGCCCGTGACTTGCTCCCAGCATCCACCCGAGCCGAGCCCCAACCGGACGAAGCGGACGCCGTGGCCGACGCCAGCCAGCCCGACAGACAGGAAGCCGAGGAGCGGATCGAGGAGCTCCGGGAGCAGATCCGGCGGCACGACTACCTCTACTACGTGGAGAACCGGCCGGAGATCTCCGACGCGGAGTACGACCGGCTCTTCCGTGAGCTGCAGGAGCTGGAGGAGGCGTTCCCGGGGCTCCGCTCCGAGGACTCGCCCACACAGCGGGTGGGCGGCGAGCCCCTGGACGAGCTGCCCTCGGTGGAGCACACGGCGCCGATGCTCAGCCTGGATTCGGGCACCGAGCCGGAGGAGGTGC
Source organism: Candidatus Caribbeanibacter nitroreducens (assembly GCA_947581645.1). Lineage (GTDB taxonomy): Bacteria > Gemmatimonadota > Gemmatimonadetes > Palauibacterales > Palauibacteraceae > Caribbeanibacter > Caribbeanibacter nitroreducens. The sequence goes on from CANPVF010000050.1 coordinate 5,079, forward strand.
GGGAGTTCCACGCGCGGGTGCTCCGCAGCCTGGGCGAGGAGGCCGAGGTCTCCTACGTCCTGGAGCCGAAGCTCGACGGCGCCTCGGTGGAGGTGGTCTACCGGGACGGGCGTCTCGAGCGTGCGGCGACGCGGGGCGACGGGGTGACCGGGGACGCGATCACCGAGAACGTGCGCACGATCGCGGCCGTCCCCCTCAGGCTCCGGACGGAGGACCGCCCGGCTCCGGAGGCCCTGGCGGTCCGCGGCGAGGTCTTCATGCGGCTCGGGGCGTTCGACGCCCTGAACCGTCGCCTGGACGAGGAGGGGGAGGAGCCCTTCGCCAACCCCCGGAACGCCACCGCCGGCTCCCTGCGGCAGCTCGATCCCGGGGTCACCGCCGGGCGTCCGCTGGACTTCTTCGCCTTCGAGATCCTGGCCTCGGAGGGCGTCGACCTCGACACGCAGTGGCAGGCGCTGTCGGCGCTCCGGGAGTGGGGGCTGCCGGTGAACGAGCGGGTGGACCGGACCGACGGCCCGGAGGGCATCGTCGCGTACCACGCGGCCCTCGCCGGGGAGAGGGAGGAGCTGGACTACGAGATCGACGGCGTGGTGGCCAAGCTGGACGATTTCGACCGTCGCCGGGAGCTGGGCTCCACCTCCCACCACCCTCGCTGGGCCTTCGCCCTCAAGTTCCCGCCGCGCCAGGAGGTGACCACGGTGCGCCGGATCGTGCCCAGCGTGGGGCGCACCGGCGTGGTCACGCCCATCGCCTTCCTCCGGCCCGTGGACGTGGGCGGCGTCACGGTGAGCCGCGCCAACCTCCACAACCGGGAGCAGGTGGCCGAGATGGACGTGCGCGAGGGCGACCGGGTGCGGGTTCACCGCGCCGGGGACGTGATCCCGCAGGTCGTGGAGCGGATGTCCGGGGACGAAGAGGACGAGGAGGATCGGGCCGAGCCGTTCCGGATGCCGGACGCCTGCCCCTCCTGCGGGGCGGAGCTCGTGGAGCGGGGACCCTACACGTTCTGCCCCAACGCCTTCGAGTGTCCGGCCCAGCTGGCCGGCCGCCTGGAGCACTTCGGCTCCCGGGACGCCCTGGACATCGAGGGGCTGGGCGAGGAAACGGCCCGTCTGTTCGTGAGCGAGGGCGTGGTGGAGACCCTCCCCGGGCTCTTCGACCTGACGGTCGACCAGGTGGAGGCGCTGGAGGGCTTCGCCGAGACGTCCGCCCGCAACCTGGTCGAGGCCATCGAGGCCTCCTCCACGGTGGAGCTCCGCCGCTTCCTGTACGGCCTCGGAATCCCCGAGGTGGGGAGCACGGTGGCCCGGGACCTGGCCCGCCACTTCGGC
>CANPVF010000051.1 GCA_947581645.1 Candidatus Caribbeanibacter nitroreducens
CGCGGGCCGCCCCGAACGTTCCGGTGGGGCCGACCCCGCACTCCCCGACCGATACCGAGAGAACACCCAGAGAGGTATCCCCCATGCCGACGCCGCTGGAGACGATCAGCACGGACATCGAGACCGAGGAGCGCTTCGGGCTCGACGACGACGATCTGCTCTCCATCTACCGCACGATGTACCTCTCCCGGGCGATCGACGACCGGGAGATCAAGATGAAGACGCTGCAGAAGATCTTCTTCCAGATCAGCGGCGCCGGCCACGAGGCGATCAACGTGGCCGCCGGCCTCGCCACCCGCTCGGGACACGACTGGTTCTTCCCCTATTACCGGGACCGCGCCCTGGCGCTGCAGCTGGGCATGACGCCGTTCGAGATGTTCCTGCAGGCCGTGGGGGCCGCCGACGACCCGGCCAGCGGCGGCCGCCAGATGCCCGCCCACTTCGGGCACCCGGACTTCAACATCCCCACCTCGTCGAGCCCCGTCGGCAGCCAGTTCCTGCCCGCCGTCGGGTGCGCCGAGGCCCTGGTGCGCGGCGAGCGGATCGGCGCCGCCGAGCAGATGGAGATCCAGGGGGACGAGGTGGTCCTGGTGAGCGGCGGCGACGGGTCGACCTCGGAGGGGGAGTTCTGGGAGTCGCTGAACACCGCCAGCAACGAGAAGCTGCCCGTCATCTACCTGGTGGAGGACAACGGGTACGCCATCTCGGTGCCGGTGGAGGTGCAGACGGCCGGCGGCAGCATCTCGGACCTGGTCGGCACGTTCCCGGACCTGCTGGTGCGGGAAGTGGACGGGACGGATCCGCTGGCCAGCTACGGCGTGATGCAGGAGGCCGTGGCCCACTGCCGCGAGCGGAAGGGGCCGGCGCTGGTCCACGCCCACGTGATCCGTCCATACAACCACTCCATGTCGGACAACGAGAAGCTCTACAAGCCGCCGGCGGAGCGGGAGGAGGAGGCCGCCCGGGACCCCATCACCAACTTCGCGGCGTACCTGGTGGAGCACGAGATCGCCACGGACGAGGAGCTGGAGCAGATCCGGGACGACGTGGACGACGAGGTCTTCGAGGCCTCGGACCGGGCCCTGGAGGAGGAGCAGCCCGGCGAGGAGACGGTCTACACCCAGGTCTACTCGGAGGACGAGGAGCGGGACCCCACCTCGGACGCCTTCGACACCGAGCCCGAGTTCGAGGGCGACGAGACGACGATGGTGGACCTGCTGAACAAGTGCCTCCACGACGAGATGGAGCGGGACCCCCGGGTGGTGGTGTTCGGCGAGGACGTGGCCGACGCCAGCCGCGAGGAGGTCCTGGACGAGGTGGAGGGCAAGGGCGGGGTGTTCAAGGTCACCGCCGGCCTGCAGCGGGAGTTCGGGAAGGACCGCTCCTACAACACGCCCCTGGCCGAGGCCAACATCGCCGGTCGGGCGGTGGGCATGGCGGTCCGGGGCTTGAGGCCGGTGGCCGAGATCCAGTTCGTCGACTACATCTGGCCGGCCTTCAACCAGATTCGGAGCGAGCTGGCCACCTTCCGCTGGCGGTCCGACGGCCACTGGAACGCGCCGGCGGTGATCCGGGCGCCCTACGGCGGCTACATCAAGGGCGCCATGTACCACTCCCAGTCCAGCGGGAGCCTCTTCACCCACACGCCGGGGCTGCGGGTGGTCTGTCCCTCGAACGCCCTGGACGCCAACGGGATGCTCCGGACGGCCATCCGGTGCGACGATCCGGTGATCTTCCTGGAGCACAAGCACCTGTACCGGCAGACCTACAACAAGGCGCGCTATCCCGGCCCGGACTACATGGTGCCCTTCGGCAAGGCCGACGTGGTGCGCGAGGGGACGGACCTCACCGTGGTCACCTACGGCGCCCTGGTGCAGCGGAGCGTGAAGGCCGTGCAGCAGCTGGAGCGAGACGGAGCGCCCGTGGACGCCGAGATCATCGACCTCCGGAGCCTGAACCCGCTGGACATGGAGGCCGTGGCCGAGTCGGTGAAGCGCACCAACAAGGTGCTGGTGGCCTACGAGGATCCGCGGTCCTTCGGGTGGGGCGCCGAGATCTCGGCCCGGATCTCCGACGAGGTCTTCGAGTGGCTCGACGGCCCGGTGCGCCGGGTGGCGGCCGCGGACACCTTCGTGGGCTACGCCCCGAGCCTCGAGGACGCCATCCTGCCGCAGGTGGACGACATCGCGGAGGCGATGACGGAGCTGAAGGCGTACTGAGCGACCCTGCGGGGCGGACGGCCGTCGGTCAGCCGTCCGTCCCGCCCGCGCTCCCGGCCTCCCCGCGGCGCCAGCGCCTGAGGTCGCGCACCAGCTCCCGGTCGCTCACCCCTTCGCCGCAGACGGCCAGCCGGGCGCCGTACAGGTCGAAGTGCGGCAGGTCGTTCCGCCGGTCCACCCACTCCGGCTCCAGCCCGTGGCGCCGGCCCCACTCCAGCAGCTCGCCCAGGGACTCGTCCGAGTAGACGTGGCAGAGGCGGTCGCCCGCCTGCACGTCCAGGCGGTCGATGTCCCGGTCCGCGGTGTGGTAGTGGAACTTGATCATGGGCCTCCGGGCCGAGCTCCCCGCGTGTCCCGAGGTTAGCCGACGCTCCGGCTCGGGTCGAGCCGCCCCTCCGTCCGCTCCGGGAACGCGCCGTCCGCCGGGGGCGTTCTACGCACACGAGGGTGTGTGTATCTACATCAGGTGTATATACAATGTAGTTGAAGCGTCCCTAAATCTCGTTCGGAGCGCACGCTTCACGGCGAGGGCCGCCGATCGCGGCCCCGGAGATGCTCACACGAACACGGGAAACACCATGAAGAGCACCACGACGATGCGTCGATTCGCGATGGTCGCGCTGGCAGCGGGAGCGGCAGGTCTGGCCGCGCTCGCCTGCGGCGACACCGGCACCGAGCCCGAGCCCTCGGTGGCGTCGGTGAGCGTGAGTCCGGCCGAGGACTCCATCGCCGCCGGCGAGACGGCCCAGTTCAGCGCCTCGGCCGAGGCCGAGGACGGGAGCAGCGTCAGCGCCGACTTCAGCTGGAGCTCCACCAACACGTCGGTCGCCACGGTGGACGACCAGGGCGTGGCCACGGGGCAGGGCGACGGCATGGCGGAGATCGTCGCCTCGGCCAGCGGCGTCGCGGACTCGGCACAGATCACGGTGGCCGGCAGCTCCGACGCCGAGCCCGTCTTCCAGGTCGGCGACAACTACTTCGAGGACCCGCAGGGGCGCCGGAACACCGACGCCTCCGTCGAGCTCACCCTCGGCGACACGGTGCGCTGGGAGTGGGTGGGGAACAATCAGCACAACGTGACCAGCGGCGAGGGCCAGGGCGGCAACTCCGGCGACGGCGTCCCCTCCAACGGCTCCGCCGCGGGCAGCTCCACCAAGTCGTCGGGCGAGTACGAGTTCGTGCCCGACGTGACGGGGACCTGGGAGTTCTACTGCGGCATCCACCCGAACCAGATGTACGGCTCCACCTTCACGGTGACGAGCTCGTCGTCGTCCAGCGTCTCCGCCGACCGACTCGGGGCCGCGGACCTCGAGCCCGGCGACGTGATCCGTCCCGAGGACTCCCACATCGTCTTCATCTACCGGGGGCAGGAGGGCAGCGAGTAGCGGCCTCCGCCCCGACCCCGGGCTCCCGGGCGCGGGCGTCCGCCTCCCGCGTCCGGGTCAGCCCCCCAGGGCCACCAGCGCCACGCCGGCCACGATGACGGCGGCGCCGGCCAGGCGCTTCCGGACCAGGCCCTCCTGGAAGAAGGCCCAACCCAGGAGCACCGAGAGCAGGGTGCCGGTGCGCTTGATCGTGATCACGTAGGCGGCCAGCGAGAGCCGGAGGGCCTCCATCTGGCACACGAACATGAGCCCGTTGAGGAGGCCCTGGACCAGCAGGAACCCGGCGGCGCGGGGCGTGAGCAGGGACAGGCTCCCCTCGTCGGACCCCCCGGGGTCGCCGTCGCCGGAGGGCTGATCGCCGCCGGCGGCCGACCTCCCCGGCCTCCGGAACGCACCGGTCCACGCCAGGGGCACCAGGCCCAACAGCGTCAGGCCGCCGGTGATCACGGTGCCGTAGAAGGCCGGAGAGGAGTGGACCACGGCCACCCGGTCCACGGTGCCCCCCACGGCCCACAGCACCGCGACGGCCAGCCCCCGCCGGGCTCCCGGGTCCCGGGCCACGGCGAGGAAAGGGGCAAGCAGCGAGGCGTCCTCCCGCCGGAAGTTGAGCAGGTAGACGCCAGCGATGACCAGGACGATGCCCGCCAGCCCCTGCAGCTCCGGCGTGTCCCCCAGGAGGAGCCACTCCACGGGGACGATCATGATGGGCGTCAGGGCCAGGAGCGGGTAGGTGAGGCCCAGGTCCCCCTTCGTCATGGCCGAGACGAAGAGGTACATGGAGAGCGGATAGAGGACGAACAGGTTGGCGGCCAGCGCGGGCCAGAAGGCGGGCTCCACGGCCGGGACGCCCCGCAGCGCCAGGTAGCCGCCCAGGAGCGGAAAGGAGAAGGCGAACAGCGCCCAGGTGGCGGACAGGCGGGAGACCTCGGCGGTGATCCGCTTCGTCCACGCGCCCTGGAGGGCGTAGAAGGTGGCGGCTCCCGCCGCCAGGAGGAGCCACGTCACGGGCCCGTCCCCGGGCCGGTGCTCACGACGAGCCTGCCGAGGAGGAGGTCGACGAGACGAGGCCCGAGAGCTCCTCGGGCAGTCCACGCTCCACGGCCTCCCGCTCCGCAGGGGGGATCCGCTCCCCCAGGGCCGCCAGCACCGCCCGCATGAGTCCGTCGGCCTCGGACCGGCGCTCCGGGGGGAGCCGGCGGCGGAGGAGCTCCACGGGCCGGGAGGCACGCGTCGCCGCGCCGGGGTCGTCGCCGGCGTCCTCCCGCGAGCGGATCACCTCGAAATAGGGGGGCTTCCACAGCGATTCCAGGTCCGCGGGGAGCCGCCCCACCCACTCCTCGGCCTCCTCCGGCTCCATGGAGGCCACGAGGGCGTAGAAGACCGAACGCACCTCGCCGGCGAGCCGGCTGCGGTCGTCGATGAGCGTGTCCTGGTGCACGCGGTCCAGGAAACCGCTGGTCGGTCCGCGCATGGGACGGATCGTTTGGAGTCGGGTGGAGGTGGGGCGCCGGGCCGGGGTTCCCTCACCCGGAGCTGGCCCGGACGCCGCGAGCGGTCATGCAGGGCGCAACCGCTGTGCCGGGCGCTGGCGGCCCGGCGGAGAGGGGGGAGAGTCGGGGTACGGCCCTCCCTCCGTCTACTCCTCGACTTCCTCGGCGGCCAGGAAGGTCTCCACCAGCTCCGGGTCCTCGTACTGATCCAGGACGTCGCGGGCGGGGACGTCCTCCTCGATCCGCATCCAGGTCTCGCGGGGCAGGAGCCCCACGGCGTCGTCGGGGGGGTCGAACCGGACGCGGACGAAGTGCCAGGGGTCGGCCTCCTGGCGGAAGGCCTCGCGGGAGAGGGCCCGGACCGTCCAGTCGTCGCCGTCGACGTCGATGGTGCGGCTCATTCAGCTCCCCCGTCCTCGTGCCGGCCGGCGGCACCGTCGGGGCGTCCCTCCCGGCGGCGACCACCCTCGGAGGCCCCGGGGACGCTCAGGCCGGGGCCGGGACGTCGAACGCCTCGTAGTTCTTCGCGATGAAGTCCTCGTACTCCTCCGGTACCTCGTCGTCCGGGTAGATGGCCTCCACCGGGCACTCCGGGACGCAGGCTCCGCAGTCGATGCACTCCTCCGGGTGGATGAAGTACTGCTCCTCGCCCTCGTAGATACAGTCCACGGGGCAGACGTCCACGCAGGAGGCGTCCTTCGTGTCGATGCAGGGCTGCGTGATGATGTATGTCATGGTCGGTGCGGTGCTGCGGTGGTGCGGGCCGGATCCGGGAAAGGATAAGCGCGCCGTTCGGGCGTGGCAACGCGCCTCGGCGCCCCTGTCGCCCCGGGATCTTCGCCGTGTGGACGTGCAGGAAACGCCCGGGTATCTTAGCCGCACGCTGAGCGGCCCGGCGCGCGACTTGCCACCATCTCGGGGCCGCAGGGCGGTCCCTTCCTCAGCACTTCGCTCCACACCACGGGACGACGATGAAGAAGCTCGACGTCATCCAGCCCGGCGCAGGCTCCGGGGGCGGCCCCGGGGGCGACGGACGGCCGGGCACGGGTCAGAAGACGACCGAGGCGGCGCCGGATCCGGACGACTGGCCGAAGCGGAAGCCGGACTGGATGAAGGTGAAGGCGCCCGGCGGCGACAACTACCGTCGGATCAAGGACATGATGCGCGGGCTGGACCTCCACTCCGTGTGCGAGGAGGCCCACTGTCCGAACATCGGGGAGTGCTGGCAGAAGGGCACCGCCACCTTCCTGATCATGGGGGACACCTGCACCCGGAACTGCCCCTACTGCGCCATCGGGCACGGCCGGCCGCAGGAGCTGGACGAGGACGAGCCCCGGCGGGTGGCCGAGGCCATCGAGATCCTGGACCTGAACCACGTGGTCATCACGTCGGTGGACCGCGACGACCTGCCGGACGGCGGGGCCCGCATCTTCGCCGACACCATCCTCCAGATCCGGGACCGCCTCCCGGACTGCTCGATCGAGGTCCTGACGCCGGACTTCCAGGGAGACCTGGACGCCGTCGAGACGGTGATCGACGCCGCTCCCGCCATCTTCAACCACAACATGGAGACCGTGGAGCGGCTCCACGACACCGCCCGACCCGGCGGCCGCTACGATCGGTCCCTGCGGGTGCTCGAGCACGCGCGCGAGATCTCCGACGAGGTGCTCACCAAGACGGGCATCATGCTGGGCATCGGCGAGGAGGAGGACGACATCCGGGCGTTCATGGACGACGCCCTGGACGCCGGCATCCAGATCCTGACGCTGGGCCAGTACCTCCGCCCCTCGGAGGACCACCTCCCCATCGACCGGTACGTCTCCCCCGAGGAGTTCGACATGTGGAAGGACGTCGGGGAGGAGAAGGGCTTCCTGCACGTCGAGAGCGGGCCCCTCGTCCGCAGCAGCTACCACGCCGAGGACCAGGTGGCGCAGCTCCACGCCCGCCACCGCGAGCGCCGGGAGCAGGGCGGGGCCCGGGCCGGACAGGCCGCCACCGCCTGACGCCGCCGGCGGCGCACCGTGCGCCGCGCCCGCGCCCCGATCGGGCCCCGCCCCCGGCCGGAGATCCGATGGAGATCCGATGAGGATGAGCCGGAGCGCGCCCGCGGGTGGGAAACCGACGCCGCCCCGAGCCGTGACTCCACAACCGACGGAAACGATGGCCACCAAGGAAGAGACACCCCACGCCGCGGGTCACCGCGACCTGCTGGATCTGCCGGAGGAGGAGCATCGCGACCTCCTGCGCCAGATGATGCTGTACCGCCGCTTCGAGGAGAAGACGGCCGAGTCCTACCAGATGGGCAAGATCGGCGGGTTCTGCCACCTCTACATCGGACAGGAGGCGGTGGCCGCCGGCGGCATCCCCCAGCTCGAGGAGCGGGACCACATCGTCAGCGCCTACCGGGAGCACGCCCATGCCCTGGCCCGGGGGATGAGCCCGGAGACGGTGATGGCCGAGCTCTACGGACGGGTGGACGGCTGCTCGAAGGGCAAGGGCGGCTCCATGCACCTCTTCGACCGCGAGCGGAACTTCATGGGCGGCCACGCCATCGTCGGCGCCCACCTGCCCATCGCCGCCGGCGTGGGCTACAGGATCCGCTACCGCGAGGAGGACTCCGTCGTCCTGTGCCTCTTCGGGGACTCGGTCATGAACATCGGCTCGCTGAACGAGTCGTGGAACATGGCCGCCAAGTGGGGACTCCCGGTGGTCTACATCTGCGAGAACAACTCCTACGGCATGGGCACCGAGATCGACCGGGTGGCCGCCGTGGACGAGCTGGTGGACCGGGCCTGCGGCTACGACGGGATGCACGCCACCGCCGTGGACGGCATGGACGTGATGGCCATGCGCGAGGCCACGGACGAGGCGGTCCGCATCGCCCGTGAGGAGAAGCGCCCCTCCTTCATCGAGGCCCGGTGCTACCGTTACATGGGCCACTCCATGGCCGACCCCGCCCACGGCACGTATCGACCGAAGGACGAGGTGGACGAGGAGCGGGAGAACGACCCCATCCTCTCGTACCTGGAGCGGCTGGACGACGCCGGGATCGTGAGCCAGGACGAGTACGACGAGATGGACGAAGAGGTGATCGACGAGGTCGAGGCCGCCGCCGAGTTCGCGGACGAGAGTCCGAAGCCGGACCCGGAGGCGGTCTACGAGGACATCTACTCGGACGCCTTCCCGCACGGCATCGACCGGCGGGACGGCTTCCGCGACGCGCTGGAGTGACGGGGGGAGCGATGCCGAGCATCACGTACCGGGAGGCCCTGAACCAGGCCCACGTCGAGGAGATGGAGCGCGACGACTCCGTCTTCCTCATGGGCGAGGAGGTGGGCGTCTACGACGGCGCCTACAAGGTGTCCAAGGGGCTCCTGGATCACTTCGACGATAGCCAGTGGCGCGTACGGGACACGCCCATCGCCGAGTACGGCTTCTCCGGCATCGGGGTGGGCGCCGCCATGGCGGGGCTCCGTCCCATCGTGGAGTTCATGACCTGGAACTTCTCCTTCCTGGCCTTCGACCAGGTCGTGAACTCGGCGGCGAAGATGTACCAGATGTCCGGCGGGCAGTACAACGTGCCCGTCGTCTTCCGGGCCCCCGGCGGCGCCGCGCTGCAGCTCGGGTCCCAGCACTCGCAGTGTCCGGACCCGTGGTACTCGAACGTGCCGGGGCTGAAGGTCGTGGCGCCGGCCACCCCGAGGGACGCCAAGGGGCTGCTCAAGAGCGCCGTCCGGGACGACGACCCGGTGCTCGTCATCGAGGGGGAGCTGCTCTACAACACCAAGGGCGAGGTCCCCGACGAGGACGACCTCCTGGTGCCCATCGGCGAGGCCGAGGTGAAGCGGGAGGGATCGGACGCCACGGTGATCTGCCACTCGAAGATGGTGCTGCAGGCGCTGGAGGCGGCCGAGGGCGTCCTGGAGGAGCACGGCGTCGACGTCGAGGTGGTGGACCTCCGCACCCTCCGTCCCCTGGACGTGGACACCGTCATCGAGTCGGTGAAGAAGACGAATCGGGCCGTGGTCGTGGAGGAGGGATGGCCCTCCGCCGGGATCGGCGCCCAGGTGGTGGACGACATCCAGCGGGAGGCCTTCGACTGGCTGGACGCGCCCGTCGCCCGGGTCTCGGGGCTGGACGTTCCCATGCCCTACGCGCGGAACCTGGAGAAGCTGGCCTTCCCCTCCGCGCCGTACATCGAGAACGCGATCGAGAAGGTCTGCTACATCGAGGACAGGTAAATGGCGACGAAGGTCGTGATGGCCCAGCTCAGCCCCACGATGGAGGAGGGGCGGCTGGTCGAATGGAAGCTCGAGGAGGGGGACGAGGTCGCCCAGGGCGACGTCGTCGCCGAGATCGAGACCGACAAGGCCAACATGGACGTGGAGTCCATGGGCGAGGGCGTCCTCCGGAAGAGGATCGTCGGCGAGGGCGAGACCGTGCCGGTGGGAGCCACCATCGGCGTCATCGGCGAGGCCGACGAGGACATCTCCGACCTCCTGGAGGAGATCGAGTCCGAGTCCGCCGGCGCGGCCGCCGCCGAGAGCGGGGGCGAGGAGGAACTGGCCGCCGCGGCCGAGGCCGGGGCGGAGGCCGGTGAGGCCGGCGAGGAGCCCGCCGGCGAGGACGGCGGGGAACGGGAGACGGCCGGGGCGCCCGCCGCCGGGGCCGGGGGCCCGAGCCGCGGCGACGGCCGCCTGCGGGCCTCGCCGGTGGCACGGAGGATGGCCGAGGAGAAGGGGCTCGACCTGAGCCGCGTCGAGGGGTCCGGGCCCGCCGGCCGGATCATCAAGCGCGACGTGGAGGAGGCCCTGGAGCGGGGCGCGGAGCGTCCCGCCGCCGGAGCCCCGGCCGGCCCGTCGCCCCTCCGCGAGGAGCGGGTCGAGCTGAGCCAGATGCGGAAGACCATCGCGAAGCGGCTCAGCCAGTCCATCGGCCCCGTCCCCCACTACTACCTCACGCGCGAGATCGACATGGGCCGCGCCCTGGAGCTCCGGGCGGAGCTGAACGAGCGCGGCGACCGGTCGGTCGGCGTGAACGACCTGCTGCTCAAGGCGGCGGCCGAGGCCCTGGTCCGGCACCCGGAGATCAACGCCTCCTGGGACGGCGACGCCATCGTCCGCCACGGCTCCGTGGACCTGGGCATCGCCGTGGCCATCGACGAGGGGCTCATCACCCCGGTGCTCCGCGACGCCGAGACCAAGGGGCTGGAGCAGATCTCCCGGGAGTCCGGAACGCTGATCGAGCGGGCCCGCGAGCGCGACCTGCAGCCGGAGGAGTACCAGGGCGCCACCTTCTCGATCAGCAACCTGGGGATGATGGGCATCGACGAGTTCACGGCCGTCATCAACCCGCCGGAGGCGGCGATCCTGGCGGTGGGGAAGACGCAGGAGAAGCCGGTGGCCGTGGACGGCGAGCTGGAGATCCGGAAGCGCATGCGGGTCACCATGTCCTGCGACCACCGCGTGATCGACGGCGCCATGGGCGCCCGCTTCCTGGACACCTTCACGGCGATGCTCGAGAATCCGCTGGAAATGCTGACGTAGGCGCTATCATCGAGAGGCGATCTCATGGCTGACGACGACAACTTCGATCTGGTGGTCATCGGCGCGGGTCCGGCGGGCTACGTCGGGGCGATCCGCGCCGGACAGCTGGGCCTGGACGTGGCCTGCGTCGAGGCGAACAACTACGAGGGCGGCCCCGGTGGCACGTGCCTGAACTGGGGCTGCATCCCGGCCAAGGCGATGCTGGAGAGCGCCGCCCTGGCGCGGAAGGTCCAGGCCCACGGCGAGGAGATGGGCGTGAGGCCGGTGGAGGTGGAGTACGACGCCGGCGCCGCCGTGGACCGGAGCCGCCAGATCAGCGAGAAGCTCACGGGCGGCATCGAGTTCCTCTTCAACAAGAACGACGTGGAGGACGTGCGCGGCCACGGCCGGGTGACGGCCGACGGCAACGTGCACGTGGAGCTGGAGGACGGCGGCGAGCGCACGCTGGAGACCGACAACGTGCTCATCGCCACCGGCTCGGAGATGAACACCTTCCCCGGCTTCGAGCTGGACGGGGAGAAGGTCATCGGGAGCCGGGAGGCCCTGGAGCTCCGCGACCCGCCGGAGAGCATGGTCGTCGTGGGCGCCGGCTACGTCGGCGTCGAGTTCGCCGACGTCTTCGACGCCTTCGGCGTGGACGTGACCCTGGTGGAGGCCCTGGACAGCCTGGTGCCGGGCTTCGACCCGGACCTGGGCAAGGCCCTGGAGCGCTCCTACAAGAAGCGCGACATCGAGGTGCGGACCGGGACGAAGGTGAAGGAGCTGGACCGGGACGCGAGCCCCATGGCCCTCACCGTGGAGACCGACGACGGCGAGGAGACGATCGAGACGGAGCTGGTCCTCATGGCCGTCGGCCGGAAGCCGGTGATCGACGACGTGGGTCTGGACGAGGCCGGCGTCGAGACCGAGGACGGCTTCGTGAAGGTGGATCAGTGGTACCGGACGAACGTGGACGGCGTCTACGCCGCCGGCGACGTGGCGGGCCAGCCCATGCTCGCTCACGTGGGCTCCCACGAGGCCATCGCCGCCGTGGAGCACATGGCCGACGCCGATCCGCACCCGGTCCGCTACGACAACATCCCCAGCGTCGGGTACTGCCACCCGGAGGTGGCCAGCATCGGGCTCACCGCCGAGGAGGCGGAGGAGGAGGGCTACGACGTGAAGGAGGGGAAGTTTCCGCTCAAGGCCCACGGGCGGGCGCTCACGGCGGCCGACAACGAGGGCTTCGTGAAAGTGATCGCCGAGTCGAAGTACGGCGAGGTGCTGGGCGTCCACATGATCGGCCACAACGTCAGCGAGCTCATCGCCGAGGCGGGGATGGGCCGCATGCTGGAGGCCACCACCGAGGAGTTCGCCCTCCATCCGCACGCGCATCCGAGCATGGCCGAGGCGGTCATGGAGGCGGCGCTGGCGGCAGAGGACCGGGCGATCCACATCTGACGCGATGAACTCCTTCCGCGTCCTCCGTCCCGGCAACCGGGTCCCCTACCTCGCGGGGCTCGACTGGCAGCGCGAGGTCGCCGACCGCCGCATCGAGGGCGGCCTGGAGGAGGACCTCCTGGTCCTCCTGGAGCACGGGCCGGTGCTCACGCTGGGCCGGAACGCCGACGAGGCGCACGTCACGGTCTCCGACGCGGCGCTGGAGCGTCTGGGCGTGGACCGGGTCGAGGTGGAGCGGGGCGGCGACGTCACCTACCACGGCCCGGGACAGCTCGTGGGGTATCCCATCTTCGACCTCCGGGGCCACCGGAAGGACCTGCACTGGTTCCTGCGCCGCATCGAGGACGCGCTGATCCGGACGGTGGGGTCCTTCGGCCTCGACGGGTTCCGGGTCGAGGGCCACACCGGCGTCTGGGTGGGCGAGCCCGACGACGACGTCTCGGAGGAGGACGCCCCGCCCCTGGTGGCCGACGGTCGGGTCCGGAAGCTGGCCTCCATCGGCATACACGTGAGCCGGTGGGTGAGCTGGCACGGCTTCGCCCTGAACGTGACCCGGGAGCCCCTGGAGAGCTTCCGGCTCATCGTGCCCTGCGGCATTCGGGGCGTGCGGATGACGAGCCTGGAGGCCGAGGGGGTGGACGCCGGGCTCGACGACGTTCGCCGGGCGGCGGCCGCGGGCTTCGAGTCGGCCTTCGGCGTCGCGGCGAGGGACGCGGGCGAGGACCTCCCGGATGCGGTCCCGCCGCTTCCCACGGAGGGAGCCCGGACGGACGGTACGAGAGAGCAGAGCCAACCACGGACGCGGAGAGCAGCACGATGAGTCTGATGACGGTACTGTACCTGGTCGCCGCGGCAGTGATCGTCGGCGGCGGCATCGGCCTGCTGGCGAAGATGAACGCCGGGAAGATCGCCGCGCAGATCGGCCTCATGATCGTCTTCGCCCTCTCCTTCTACGGCCTGGTCTACCTCCTGATGTGAGGCGGACGTGAGCCGACCTCCCCTCCGGCGGGGATCGCGGCTGGCCGCCGGAGCCGCCATGGCCGTCCTCGGGGCGATCGCCGCCGGGCTGTGTCCGGGCGGCGTCCCCGCCGGCGCCGACGCGCCACCGTCCCGGGCCGCCGGGGGATCCGGCGCCGACACGGCGCGGGCTCCCTTCGTCCGCCCGCCGGTCTCCCGGCTCGCGGCCCGCCGCTCCGCCCTCCTGGACTCGGTGGGCACCGGGACGGTCGTCCTGCCGTCGGCCCGGCTCCAGGACCTGGAGACGGAGTACCTCCAGGCCTCGGACTTCCGCCAGGACAGCGACTTCCTGTACCTGACGGGCCTCCTGACCCCGAACTCGTGGCTCGTCCTGGACGCCCGTCCGGACGGGACGAGGAGGGCCGTCGTCTTCGTGCCGGAGCCCGACTCGACCCGGGCCCGATGGACCGGCTCCCTCCCCTCGCCGGCGGAGGTCGCGCGCCGGTCCGGGATCGACGACGTGCGCCCCACGGAGGCGTTCGAGCGGATGGCCCGCGCCGACAGTCTGGACGCGCTCGTGGGTCCGGGCCCCCTCTACCTGCCGCGGGGCCCGCGCCGCGGCGGCCGGGAGCTGGTGCGCCGCCTGGCCGAACGGGCGGAGAGCGACGGCCCGGTCCGCGACGTCCGCCCGCTGCTGGCCGGACTCCGCCTGGTGAAGGACGACTTCGAGCTGCGGATGCTGCGCGAGGCCGTGGCCATCACCGGGAGCGGGATCCGGCGGGCCCTGCGCCGCGCGCGGCCCGGGGACTGGGAGTACCAGATCGAGGCCGAGGCGGAGTACGCCTTCCACCGCCGCGGCGCGGTCCGCGTCGGCTTTCCCTCCATCGTGGGATCGGGCCCGAACTCCGTGGTCCTCCACTACGACGACTCGCGCCGGCGCACGGGGGACGGGGAGCTGGTGGTCATGGACGTGGGGGCAGAGTACAGCTACTACACGGCCGACGTCACCCGCACCTTCCCGGTCTCGGGCACCTTCACGGAGCGCCAGCGGCGGGTGTACCGCCTGGTGCTGGGATCGCTCCGCGCCGCCCTGGAGGCCGTCCGGCCCGGGGCCACCCTGGCGGACGTGGGACGCGCGGCCCGCGAGTACATGCGGGCCAACTCCGGCGGCCTGTGCGGCGAGAGCAGCTGCGAGCGCCACTTCGACCACGGCGTGGGCCACTGGCTGGGAATGGACGTCCACGACGTGGGCGACTACGCGACGCCCTTCCGCCCGGGCATGGTCCTGACGGTGGAGCCCGGCGTCTACCTCCGGGACGAGGGCCTCGGGGTCCGGATCGAGGAGGACGTCCTGG
>CANPVF010000052.1 GCA_947581645.1 Candidatus Caribbeanibacter nitroreducens
ATGGGCGGGTCCTCGCCGAAGTACTCGGCCTGGCCCCGGTAGGAGGTGTTCTTCCATGGCTGGAAGTAGGTGGCCTCCTGGATCGGGAAGAGGTGGGCCGGCTCCGAAGCGACCCCGGGCGTCCAGTGCTGGAGCGCGCTCAGCTCGTCCAGGATCCAGATGCTCCTGCCGTGCGTACCCACCACCAGGTCGTTCTCCCGCTCGTGGATCGCCAGGTCGTCGTACAGGGTCGTGGGGAGCGGGCGTCCCTCGGCGGTCTCCGGCGATGCGCCCATTCGGGTCCAGCTCTCCCCGTCCGTGGCGGAGACGTAGAGCCCGTGCTCCGTACCGGTGAAGAGGAGGTCGGTGTTGTCCGGGTGCTCGATGATGTCGTTCACCGTGCCCGCGGACTCCGGCAGGTCACCGGAGAGCGACGTCCAGCTCTGGCCGTAGTCCTCGGTCTTGAAGAGGTGCGGGCTGAAGTCGCCGCGGCGGTGGCCGTCGAAGGCGACGTAGGCCACGCCGGGTCCCTCGGCCGAGGCCGTCACCCGGCTCACGTACATGGTCGAGGGAACGCCGGGGACGTTGCCGGAGACCTCGGTCCACGTCCGCCCGCCGTCGCGGCTGACCTGCACGTTGCCGTCGTCGGAGCCGAACCAGAGGACGTCCGGGTCCACGGGCGACTCGGAGACGGAGGTGGCCTCCGAGAAGGAGGCGGTGCCGTCGTTCTTCGAGATCAGGTCGGCTGAGCCGGGCCGGCCCATGAGCGTCAGGGTGTCCCGGTCGATGTCCTTGGTCAGGTCCGGCGTCCGGGCCCAGCTGTTGCCCCGGTCCCGGGTGATGAAGAGGCGGTTCCCGCCGAAGTAGAAGGTCGTGTGGTCGTGCTGGGAGACCTGGCTCGGGGTCACCCAGTCGAACCGGTACTCCTCCCCTTCCGGCGGATCCTCGGGCGAGATCGACAGGTGGTCGCCGGTCTCGGCGTCCAGCCGCACGAGACCGCCGTTCTGGTCGCCCACGTAGGTGAACCGGTGGTTGCCGGGCGTCGGCTGCTGGTACATGCCGTCCCCGAAGCCGATCTGCTTCCAGTCGCCGTCGGTGATCCCCATGAACCGCCGCGACTCGCTGGGGCCCATGAAGGAGTGGTTGTCCTGCAGGCCGCCGTACACGCGGTACGGCTCACGATCGTCCAGCCCGATGGCGTAGAACTGGGCGATGGGGATGTTGTTGATGCGCCGGTACGTGTCGCCCCGGTCCTTGGTCACGTGCAGCCCGGCGTCGCCCGCCAGGTAGAAGTGCTCGGTGTCCGCCGGGTTGATCCACATCGTGTGGTGGTCGGAGTGGACCCCCACGTCGTAGGTGGGCCGGGTCGGGAGTTGCGTGAACTGCTGCCCTCCGTTCTCACTGATGTACGCCTCCGTGGAGAGCACGTAGACGCGATCGGCGTCGTTCGGGTCCGTGAAGATGTGGCTGTAGTACATGGGGCGCGGGTTCAGGCTGTTCACCCGCTCCCAGCTCTGGCCGGCGTCGGAGGTCCGGTAGGTACCCTCTTCGTCCTCGTCGCCGTGCTCGATGATGGCGTACACCACGTCCGGCCGACTCTCGGCCAGCGCGAGACCGATGCGGCCCTTGTCGCCGGAGGGGATCCCGCTGGTCAGCTCGGTCCACGTCTCGCCGCCGTCGGTGCTCTTGTAGATGCCGCTGCCCGGGCCGCCGCCGTTGAAGCCCCACGTCCTGCGCAGGCGCTGATAGGTGGAGGCGTAGAGAACGTCCGGATTCTCCGGGTTGACGGCGATGTCGTTGGCCCCGGTGAGGTTGTCCACGTACAGGACCTTCTCCCACGTCTCACCGCCGTCGGTGGTCTTGTAGACGCCCCGCTCCTCGCTGGCCGACCACAGGTTCCCCTGGGCCGCCACCCAGGCCACGTCGGAGTCCTCGGGGTGGACCTCCACCTCGGCGATGTGTCGGGTCTCCTCGAGCCCGAGGTGCGTCCAGGTGTCACCGGCGTCGTCGGAGCGGTAGACGCCGTTCCCCCAGGAGGTGCTCTGGCGGTTCTGCTGCTCCCCCGTTCCGGCGTAGATGATCTCCGAATTCGTCGGGGCGATGTCGATGTCCCCGAACGTGCTGACTTCCTGGTGCTGGAACAGCGCGTCCCAGGTCGTCCCCGCGTTCGTGCTCCGCCACAGCCCGCCCGAGGCCGTGGCCACGTAGACCGTGGACGGGTCGTTCGGCAGCGCCTCCACGTCGTGAATGCGCCCACCGGTGACGGCGGGACCGATGTTGCGGAAGTCGAGCTCGCTCACCCGCTGCGCGTTCAGCTGACCGGCGTCCTGCTGGGCCGGGGCGGAGGCGGGGACGAGCAGCGAGAGGGCGAGCAGGCCGGCGGCGGTGGCCGCGAGCCGGCGGAGAGCGTGTCGCATGGCAATTCCTTCCTGTTCCGGCAGGGGGGAGCCCGGAAGCACCCGCGAGGGCGGGCACCGGGCGTCCGTGACGAGGCTGAACACGAGCGCGGACCGAAGGTCGGGTACACGTCGCTCGAGGCGACGACAAGCTAGGCGAGAGGCAGGGTGCCTTCAACATCGAAGGCGGGCCCGCGACCCCGCCGCAGGGGGCTACGGCCGCTCCGTCTTCTCCCCCGGCGACTTCCAGTCCTCCAGGTCCTCCTCGATCAGCTCCACCGCGCGCTCCACGTCCTCCACGCAGTGTGGGATCTCGAAGTCGGCGTCGTCGGCCAGCTGTCCCCGCGACACGGAGCCGTCCTCCACCATGTGGCGGCGCGCCCACGCCACCAGCTCCTCCCACATGTCGCCGACGAAGATCAGCGGGCGGTCGTGGATGTGCCGGACCTGGCAGAGCTGCCAGACCATCATGGCCTCCAGCGTCGTGCCGATGCCGCCGGGGACCACGATGAACGCGCTGGAGAGCCGAACGAAGTGGTGGAGACGGGTGAAGAAGGAGCGGTGGGTGTAGGCCTCCTCCACGAACGGGTTGGTGCCCTGCTCCTCGGGGAGCTCGACGTTGAGCCCGAACGAGCGCGTCCGGTCCTCGACGTCGCCCCGCTCCTCCCCCTCGTTCGCCGCCTCCATCAGCCCCGGCCCGCCGCCGGTGACGATGTCGCATCCCCGGCGGGAGAGCTCGGCGGCGAGCGTGCGGACGTCGTCGTAGAGGTCGTCCCCCCGGCTCATGCGGGAGGAGCCGAAGATGGTGACGCGGTAGTACTCGGTGGGGGCCGGCACGCTGGCCAGGTCGTCCACCACCTTCCAGAGGTCCCGGAGGGCGGTCTCGATGGCGTCGTGGACGTCCTCGCCGCCCGCCCGAAGCGGGGGGAGGGGAGGATCGTCGCTCTCCGGGCCGTCGCCCGTGGATGGGGAGGGGGGGTCGTTCATGCTGGACGATGCTGCTGGAGTCGGGCTTCCGGGTCGCTGGCGCCGCCGACCCGATGGCCGCGGGCGGCCGAAACGGGCACGCAGGTGCAACCGAAGGAATGGCGGACACCCGGACAAGAGGCACGGCCGTCGCTGCCGGGGAGAACGGGGAGGCGCGTTGTCATGCCGGTGCCGAGGCTAGACATTACGGACACTGCACACGGACGCCACGATCAGAGGACGAGCCAGCAACGGCCTCGACCAGCCCGGAGGTCAGGGTGGACGCAGAGCGGCAGGCCTCGAATTCCGGAGACAAGATGGTTTGCGCACGTTGTGGTGACGAGATCGACCCGTCGGAGGGCCTCCCGGTCCCCACCAGGACCTCGGAGGGCAAGCCCGGCTATCTCTGCTCCAGCTGTGCCGAGGAAGGGAAGGGTGAGGGAGCCGGCGGCGGGGCAGACGGCGACGACTGACACCGGTCCGGACTCCCGGACCGGCCCGACTCGGACCAGCCCGACCTGATCAGCCCCCTACGGTAGCCGCACCACGGAGATCCGGAGCTCCGGCGGCAGGGCGTCGCCGGAGAGCGGAGCGATCTCCACCAGCTGCGTGGAGTCGCGGTTTCCGACCAGCCGGAAGATGGCGCCGGTGCCGCCCGGGAGCCCCCCCACCGATCGGGTGAACGACCCGTAGTCCTCGGTCCGTGTGGTCAGGGGATAGGGTTCGGCGAAGACCGAAAGCTCGCCGAAGTCCCGGTTGAAGCCCCGGAAGACGTCCCGGACGTTCCAGCTCGGGACGGTCAGTTCCTCCCGCTCCACCTCCGAGCTCCGGTCGTCCACGGCCAGGGAGAGCGTCCAGTCGGCCAGCATCTCCGTCCAGCTCCGGCCGGTCCGGGCCTCCAGGTTCTCGATTCCCGTCCGGGACGAGGTCGTCAGGGCCGAGAGGAACGCCGACTCGGAGACCGGGGCGTGGTCGATGGCCCACCGGAGAAGCCACCACCCGCTGCCCCGGAAGACGGCGTCCGATCGGCTGTCGTCGACGGCGCCCAGGATCGCCGTCCTCTGCATGTACTGGGCGAGCCACACGAACTCGCTCACCATGACGGACGGAGCCCCCTCGCACTCCGGCACGGTGGGCCGCACGGCGCAGTACACGGTCTGGTCGTAGGTGGCGTTGGAGCCCTGGGAGAAGCCGAAGACCCGGCGGGCGTAGAGCTCCTCCGCCGCGTGGGCGGTGCTCTCCTCCAGCCAGGCCGTCTCGGGCGGCAGGTCCCGGTCGATGCGCTCCGCGTTCGACGCCAGGTGCTTCACCTCGTGGACCAGGGTGGAGCGCAGCACCCGCTGCCACCCGGCCGTGGCCTCCAGGCTTCCGTAATCGTCCGGCGCCACCCGGGTGGGGGCGCGGCTGTAGAAGACCTCGGCCGTGTCGCTGGAGGCGCAGGTGACCTGCGTGGAGTCGCTGCTGGTCCGGGGGAAGAAGTCGCCGGAGAAGACGAAGGCCAGGGCGCTCCCGAAGTCGTTCACCGCCGGGGTGAAGAGCATGTACAGGTGGCCGTCGTCGTTCAGCTGCGGATCCATGCGGAGCGGGTCCCCGAAGTTCTCCGTGATCACGGGCCACATCCGGTCCTCGAACTCGCGCCCCATCTCCCGGAGCCGGTCGTCGTACTCCCCGTCGACGGGGTTCGCCGTGTCCGAGACCAGCACGGCGTGCTCGGTGACGTGAGCCACCCGGCCGGTGACCGTGACGTAGTCCCCGCAGAAATCGCCGGAGCTGGCGTTGAGGTCGGGGACCCGGAAGTCGACGTACTCGCCGACCTCGGGCGGCGCCTGCTGCGCGCTGAGGTCCGGGGCTCCACTCACGGCGGCGCGCGCACCGTTCGACGTCGCCTCGCCACGGCCCACCGGGTCGCCCGATGAGCGGCGGGCCCGCTCCAGGAGACGCCGGTTCGACTCCACCACGCGGCGGTGGCCCCGCCCCGCGCGAATCTGCTCCCGGACGAGGGGGGGCAGCCGTGCCGCGTCCAGCCGGCCGGCCTCGCCGGCCAGCGAGGCCGAGGCCGTGGCGGCCGTGGTGCTGTCCGGCTGCCCCGCGCCCGTGCTGCCCCGCACTTCGAAGCCGACGCGCGGAGAGGGCGACCGGGAGGTGTTGAACACGCTCACCAGGTACTCGGCGTCGGCGGCGGGATACTCGCGGCACCCGATCCGGGCGTCGGCGGTCAGGAGGGCCCGCGACTCGCCGGGCGCGAGGGAGACCTTCGGGGCCACGGCGAAGCGGTGCCGGGCGGTGTCGCTGCGCCCGGCGGCGTTCACCCGGAGCTCGGCCCGGCGCGTCGGGCGGCAGGGCATCCCGGCCGGCGCCGGCAGGTCCACGGCCAGCGAGGTCTCCGACGCCGACGTGACGGTCGCCGCTCGCCCGGCGAACTCCACGTCCACCGCCGCGGCGGAGGAGGGGAAGTTGAGGCCCCGGATCGTGGCGCTGCCGCCGGCCTCCACCACGTCCGGCTCCACGCCCAGCACGGTGGGTCGAAGGCCCGGGATCGGACCGGTGGGCCCGGCGTCCTCGGCGCACGCCGCCAGCGAGGCGACCAGGAGGAGGGCTCCCGTCAGGGCGGCGGGGCGGAGTCGTCGCACGGTCGGGTCTCCCGTCTCGTTCGACATCTCGCTACGGCACCCGGAGGCGGAGGAGCGTCCTGAGGCCCAGCAGGGCGCCGCTCGTCGAGGTGCCGCCGGGCACGAAGGGCGTGTAGTCGCTGCCGCCCAGCGCGGCGTCCACCCGGGCGTCGCCGAAGGAGAGGAAGCTCGCCACGGCGGCGGCCTCGAGGGTGAGGGATCCGGTGAGCGGGTAGGCGACGCCGGCCGTGCCCCCGGCCTGGAGTCCGTCGGCCCGAACGTCGGCGGCGAGCGAGTCGGTCGAGCGGCTGGCGCTCCACCGGGCCGCGCCCACCCGGAGGCCCACGAAGGGCCGGATCCCGCCGCCGGGGCTTCCGAAGGCGTAGCGCGGCTCCAGGAAGAGGCCCACCAGGCGCAGGGGGTCGTCGAGGCCGCTGGTCGAGTGCCAGCTCCCGTGGCCGGCCAGGCCCAGCGACAGGCGGGGGGTGAGGCCGTACCGGAGTCCGACCTCCCCTCCGTAGCCGACGCCCACGTTGTCGAAGTCGGAGCCGCCGAGGGTGGCGCCCAGGGCGGCGGCCTCGCCGCCGAGCTCGCCGGGCCCGGGCTGGGCGGCGGCACCGGGGGGAGCGGCCCAGGCGGAGAGCAGGATCGTCGCCCCGGCGGCCAGCGGCGCCAGCGCACGGGCGGGGCTCGGCCAGGCGGTTCCCGACACGGAGTCGGCCTCCCGGTACATTGGTTCGTCGATCATCAGCGTCGAGGGCACCTTCGACACCAGCAACGTGATCCGGTTCCGAACATGTTCCCGGCGGCCGGGGAGCACCCCGTCGCCGGGCACCGCATCAGTGAACGGAGGACGAGGATGACGGATCGAGACCGATGCGTCGAGTTCCTGCAGCAGCTCATCCGGACCGAGAGCCCGCCCGGCGGCGAGGAGGAGGTGGCCGGCCTGGTGCGGGACGAGATGGAGGAGCTGGGCTACGACGAGGTCCGGGTCGACGACGCCGGCAACGTCCTGGGGCTGGTGGCCGGCCGCGGTGAGGCGCCGACGGTGACCTTCAACACGCACCTGGACCACGTGGATGCCGGCGACCCGGAGGCCTGGGAGCACCCGCCCTTCGGCGGGGAGGTCCACGACGGCCGGGTGTGGGGCCGCGGGGCGGCGGACATCAAGGGGCCGCTGGCCGCGCAGGTCCACGGCGCCGGGCGGCTGGCCGGCGGGGACCCGCCGGCGGGGGACGTGTGGGTGACCGCCACCGTGCAGGAGGAGGTGGGCGGCCTCGGCGCCCGCCACCTGGCCGAACGCCGGGACCTGGGCCTGGTCGTGGTGGGGGAGCCCAGCCAGAACGAGCTCCGACGGGGCCACCGCGGACGCGTCGAGCTCCAGGTCCGGGTGCGGGGACGCTCGGCGCACGCCAGCGCCCCGGAGCGCGGGGCCAACCCGCTCCGCGTCATGGGCCGGTTCCTCACCGACCTCGAGACGCTGGACCATCCGGTGAGCCCGGACCTGGGTCCCAGCACCCTGGTCCCCACACGACTCTCGACGGACCAGGAGAGCGCCAACGTGATCCCGGGCGAGGCCCGGCTGACGCTGGACTGCCGCACCGTCCCGGGCCAGAGCGCC
Source organism: Candidatus Caribbeanibacter nitroreducens (assembly GCA_947581645.1). Classification (GTDB taxonomy): domain Bacteria; phylum Gemmatimonadota; class Gemmatimonadetes; order Palauibacterales; family Palauibacteraceae; genus Caribbeanibacter; species Caribbeanibacter nitroreducens. The sequence goes on from CANPVF010000052.1 coordinate 7,572, forward strand.
GAGTCGGTGCGCGAGCGCCTGGAGCCGCTGCTGGAGCGGTCGCTGGTCCTCGGCACCGAGGGCGAGGTGGCGATCCCGCGCTTCGACCGCGTCAGCTACACGGGCATGCGGATGACCATGCCCGCCGACAACCCGGCGTTCGTGCTCCCGGAGGACCACCCCGCCGTGCGTTCGGCCGTGGAGACGCTGACGCCCCACTTCGACGGCGACGTGCCCGTGGACCTGTGGACCTTCGCCACCGACGGCGGCCACTTCGCGCGGGCCGGCGGCACGGTCATCGGCCTGGGCCCCGGCGAGGAGAGCCTGGCGCACACCGTGGAGGAGTCCATCGCCGTGGAGGAGCTGGAGCGGGCGCTGGACCTGAACGAGACCATGGCCCGGGAGTGGCCGGTGGCCATGGAGGCCACGGCGGCAGGCACGGACGGTGAGGAGGCGCCGGAGCAGGAGACGGTTCCCGGCGGCTGAGGCGCCGGCACGGGCCGGCGACGGGGCGCGGCGCTAACCGGCCGCGCCTCCTAGCCCACCACGAACTCCTCCACGTGCTCCTCCTCCATGGGCTCGGTGGCCAGCGACACGGCCACCAGCGTCACCGCGTTGGCCACCACGCCCCACACCCCGGGGTGGATGTCCTGCCACTGCAGCTCCGGCACCAGGTTCCAGGTGATCACCACGGCGCTGCCCACCAGCAGCCCCGCCAGGGCTCCCGCCGGCGTGGACCGCGGCCAGAAGAAGGTGGCCAGGATGAGCGGGAAGAGCTGGGCGATGAAGCCGTAGGAGAGCAGGAGGAGGTAGACCAGGGAGACGTCGGAGATCACCGCGAAGTAGTAGGCCACCGCCCCCAGGGCCACCACCAGCACCTGGATGGTGCGGCGCTGCGTGCGGTCGTCCATCTCCGGATCCACCAGCACCTGCCAGAAGTCCCGCACCAGGATCGATCCGCCGGCGTGGAGGATGGCGTCGCCGGTGGACATGGAGGCGGCCAGCGCCCCGGCGCAGAAGAGCCCCACCACGAAGGCCGGGAGCTCGATGGACGTGATCACCGTGGGCAGGATGGCGTCGGCCGGTTCCACCCCGGGGAAGGCCAGGACCCCCGAGAAGCCGATGAACAGGATCGGCACCAGGAAGATCTGGAAGGTGGGGTAGGCGACGATGGTCTTCTTCAGGGTCCGGACGTTCCGCGCCGTGTAGATCTTCATGAAGTAGTGGGGCCACAGGCTGAACCCGAGCACGGAGATGAGGATCGAGCTCGAGTAGCCGCCCCACGTCCACCGCTCCCCGGCGTCGTTCAGCCCGGGGGCGCGCAGCATCTCCGGGAACTCCGCGGCGATGGCCTCGAACATGGGCGTGACCCCGCCGTACAGCTCGTGCGGCAGGTAGAGGCCGAGCCCCCACGCCAGGGCCATCATGAACAGCCCCTGGAAGGTGTTGGTCCACCCCACCCCCATGACGCCGCTCCGGAAGACGTAGATCAGCACCACGCCGTAGGCGATGGCCGCCCCGGCCCACACCGGGATCCGCCCCTCCGTGACCACGTTGAACACGTACCCGGCCCCCGACATCTGGAGCGTCAGGTAGGGGAGGAAGGCGACGATGGAGATGAGCGCCAGGATGGCGGAGATGGCCTTGCTGTCGAAGCGGTGCGCGAAGAGCTCGGCCTGGGTCACGTAGCCGAACTTCCGTCCCAGCTCGGCCACCCTCGGCCCGAAGAAGTACCAGGGCACCAGTCCCAGGATGCCGTAGGCGATGATGTAGAAGGCCGCGGCCCCCCGGGAGTACGCCCATCCCGGCCCGCCCAGGAAGGCGAAGGCGCTGAAGATCGACGCGCCCATGATGAAGTAGAGGACCAGGAAGCCGAGGGAGCGGTCGCCGGCCACGTACCCCTCGGTGGTGCCCGACGCCCTGCCGCCGGAGACCAGCCCCACGAGCAGCGAGAGGAGCAGGTAGCCCAGCGTCACGGCCAGGATGATCACCCAGTCCGCCATCAGCCCTCCCCTCCCGGCGGGTCGTCGTCCAGCCGGCCCCGACGGTCCTCCCACAGGTACAGGCCCAGCAGGACCAGGAAGGAGACGACCAGCACGACGACGATGTAGAAGAGGGAGAACGGCATGCCCAGGACCAGCGGACGGATGCCGCTGAAGAGCGTGTAGACGGGCCAGGTGAGCGCCAGGAGCACCAGGAAGAAGAAGGCGGTCAGGGCGCCGTAGATGCGGCGCTCCCGGTCGCTCAGGTCGGACGGGAAGAAACGTGGCGTCTCTCGCATGACCGTCACAGTATGGCGGTCCCCGCGTCGGTCCGCGAGCCCGCGGGCCGGCGGTCGTTGCCGCGCCCCGGAGCCGCCGGTACCTTGCGCGGCCCGATTGCCGGCACGTGCCGTGTCCGGAGCCCCGACGGTCGGATCCTGCGCCGCGGGGCGGGTTACCAGTTTGGTTGGCGCGCCGCGATCGACCCCGCGCGGGCACGAGCGCGGCGGACGCCCACGGCCGGACGACGAGACCGGACGACAGATCGGACCGTTCGATCCGCACGCTGCACCGCGACCCCGACATCGACGAGCCATGAAGACCGACATCCATCCCGACTACCAGACCACCACGATCATCTGTGCCTGCGGGCGGGAGACGGAGACCCGCGGCACGATGGACGAGTACCACGTCGAGATCTGCTCCCACTGCCACCCGTTCTTCACCGGGAAGCAGAAGCTCGTCGACACGGCGGGGCGCGTGGAGCGCTTCCTCTCGAAGTACGGCGACGAGGAGGCCGAGGAGCGCGCCGAGGAGGCCGCCGCCCGGGCCGAGGAGTCGGAGAAGGTCGACTTCGAGCAGGAAGAGCCGGAAGAGGACGAGGAAGAGGGCGAGGCGGCGCCCGCCGGCGCCGAGGCGTCCGCGGCCGAGGAGGAAGAGGCCGGCGAGGAGCCGGAGGGACAGCCCGCCGAGCAGCCCTCCGCCGGCCAGTAGCCAGCCGATCGGCGCGCGGCGCGGTCCCCGCCCCCGGGGGCCGTCCCGGACCGCGCGCTGACGCCGCCGGGCGGTCGACCCCGGCCGCGACCTCCCCGGCCGCTCGCCGGGGGGCGCCCCTCCCGAGCACCCCGTTCCCCGTTTTCCCATGACCGACACGCAGGAGCTGCTTCGCCAGCGCACGCTCGAGGTGATCGAGCGTCACGACGAGCTGGCGCAGAAGATGGCGGACCCGGACGTCCTCGGGGATTCGGACCGACTCCGGGAGGCCGCCAAGGAGCACTCCGACCTGGAGCAGGCCGTGGAGGTCGGCCGGCGCTACCTGCGGCTGCTGGACGAGCTGGAGCAGGCCCAGGAGCTTCTCGACGACGAGGACGACGAGGAGATCGTCGAGATGGCCCGCGCGGAGGTCGACGAGCTGGAGTCGAGGATCGACGCCCTCCAGGATCGGCTCCGCCGGCTGCTGGTCCCGAAGGACCCCCACGCCGATCGGGCCGCCGTCCTTGAGATCCGCGCCGGGGCGGGCGGGGACGAGGCGGCGCTCTTCGCCGGCGACCTGCACCGCATGTACAGCCGATATGTCGCCGACCGGGGGTGGACGATGGAGGTCGTGTCGTCCAACCGCGGGTCGGCCGGCGGCTTCAAGGAGATCATCTCGGTGGTGCGCGGCGACGACGCCTACGGCACGCTGCGCTACGAGTCCGGCGTGCACCGGGTGCAGCGTGTCCCGGAGACCGAGAGCTCGGGCCGGATCCACACCTCCGCCGCCTCGGTGGCCGTCCTCCCGGAGGCCCGGGAGGTGGACGTGGAGATCGACCCGTCGGAGATCACGGTGGACGTCTTCCGGGCCTCCGGACCCGGCGGCCAGTCGGTGAACACCACCGACTCGGCGGTCCGGATCACCCACGAGCCCACGGGCCTTGTGGTGAGCTGTCAGGACGAGAAGTCGCAGCACAAGAACCGGTCGCGTGCCATGCAGGTGCTCCGGAGCCGACTCCTGGACCTCCGGATCCAGCAGCAGGAGAAGAAGCGGGAGGCGAAGCGCCGCCAGCAGGTGGGGAGCGGCGACCGCTCGGCGAAGATCCGGACCTACAACTTCCCGCAGAACCGCGTCACCGATCACCGGATCAACCTGACGATGCACCGGCTGGAGGAGATCCTGGACGGCGACCTGGAGGAGCTCATCGACGCGTTGCGCGTGGCGTACGCCGAGGAGCGGCTGCAGGAGGCGGTGGGCGAATGAGCGACGGCGGCGACCGCACGGGACGGGACGGACCGGTCGACGACGGCGGGGACGCCGGCCTGACCCGGCCCGCGGAGGAGCGGGCCGGCGATCAGCTCCGGCAGGTCTCCGGCTCCCGGGAGGGGCCCGGCGGCATGAAGAAGCCCGCCGGGCCGAACCTGCGGGGAGTGGTGGACGGCGTGGCCGAGGAGCTCCGGGCCGGCGGCGTCGAGGAGAACGTGCGGAGGGAGGCCGAGCGCCTGGTGTGCCACGCCCTGGGCCTGGACCGCCACGAGCTGGCCCTGGGCGACGACGCCCCGCGTCTCGGGGCCGAGGAGGCCGGACGGCTCGCCCGCGCCCTCCGCCGTCGGCTGGACGGTGAGCCGCTGCAGCACATCGAGGGCACCGTCCAGTTCCGGGAGCTCACGCTCCTCTGCGACCGGCGGGCGCTGATCCCCCGCCCGGAGACGGAGCAGCTGGTGGAGCGCGTGGCGCAGTGGATCCGCGGGGAGGTGGGGGAGGGCGGTCCCCGCGACGTGGAGCGGGCGCTGGACATCGGGACGGGCTCCGGGGCCATCGCCCTGTCGCTCCTGTACGAGGGGCTGGCGCGCGAGGCCCTGGGCCTGGACGTCTCCCGCGAGGCCCTCCAGCTGGCGGGACAGAACCGGGACCGGGTCGGCGGAATCGACGACGAACGCCTGGAGCTCCGCCTGGCCTCCTCGCCCCTGTGGAACTCGGTCTCCTCCTCGGAGCGCTTCGATCTCGTCGTCTCCAACCCGCCGTACGTGAGCGACGGCGAGATGGAGGATCTCCCCGAGGAGGTGCGCGACTACGAGCCGGAGACGGCCCTGGCGGGCGGCCCCGACGGGATGGACGTGATCCGGGAGATCCTGGGACGCGGTGCCCGGTACCTGCGGCCGGGCGGAGCCCTCTTTCTCGAGATCGGGGAGGACCAGGGCGAGGCGGTGCGACGCCTGGCCTCCGGGACCGGAGAGTGGTCCCGGGTGGAGGTGGGCCGCGACCTGGCGGGCCGGGACCGCTTCGTCCGGCTGCACGCCGACTGAGGGACGGACCGGGCCGGCCGTGGAGCGGTCGCGCCAGCCCCGCGCCACCCTTATCCTTACGGCTCGAACTGCCGTCCGCGCCGGCCGGACCGCCGGCGCAGGGCCGTTCGCCACGATGCGCCGCCGGCCCCGGCGGGAGCGACTCGACGCCTGCCGGGCGTCCGCGGACAGGAGCGAAGCGACCGATCGAGCGATCGAGACCGACGATCATTCAAGACTCTGGTATACCCATGGATGACATGCCCGACATTTCGGACCTCGCGTCCCAGGCCCAGCAGCAGGGCGGCCAGGACGAGATCGACCTCGACAAGCAGAACCGCGAGGCCATCATGAAGAAGGCTCAGGAGCTGGGGCGTCTGATCTCGCAGACGGCCGAGTTCGGCTACCTGAGCTCCGCACAGCAGGAGCTGGACGACGACCGGGAGGCCACCGAGAAGCTGAACCGGCTGAAGAAGGTCCAGGAGAAGGTGGTCAACACCGTCGAGGGCGGCGAGGAGCCGGACGAGGAGCTCCTGGAGGAGCGCGAGGAGCTGGCCCAGGAGCTCCAGCGCGACCGGAAATACCAGTCGCTCGTCTCGGCCCAGTCCAACTTCGACAAGCTGATGAAGAAGGTGAACCGGGCCATCAGCAAGGGCCTGAAGAAGGGCGAGGACAGCGACATCATCATGCCGTCGTGACCGGGATCCGCCGCGCGGACGGCCGCCCGAGGCCGGAGGTCTAGTGGAGAAGATCCGGGAGGTCCTGGAGAAGGGACTCCGGACGATCCTGGAGCCCGCCATGGACGCCCTGACGCGATGGGGCGTTCACCCGAACGTCGTGACGACGCTGGGCTTCCTGATCACCTGCGCCTCGGGGTTCTTCTTCCACGAGCACCACGTCCGCACGGCGGGCTTCCTCATCCTCCTGGGGGGGAGCTTCGACATGCTGGACGGGACCGTGGCCCGGCGGACGGGCCTCGGCTCCACGTTCGGCGCCTTCTACGACTCCACCCTGGACCGCTTCTCCGAGATCGTCGTGTACCTGGGGATCCTCTCCCTGTACAACGACTATCGGCTGGAGCTGGGCGACGTGGGGATGATCTACACGGTGCTGCTGGTCATGGCCGGCTCCCTGATGATCAGCTACACCCGCGCCCGGGCCGAGAGCCTGGACGTGGAGTGCGACGTGGGACTGATGCAGAGACCGGAGCGGGTCGTCCTCATCGGTGCGGCGGCCCTCTTCTTCGGCGAGCAGGGACAGGGGATCGTCCTGAAGGGCGTGCTGATCCTCCTGGCGGTCCTCACGAACTTCACGGCCCTGCAGCGCATCTACTGGGTATGGAAGCAGACACGTCCGGACGGGGAGCCCTCCCCGGCCGGCTCCACGTCGGCGGAGAGCGACGGGCGGACGGGGCAGAAGGCCCCGGCCCCGGTCGGCGATCCCGGCGGCGGGGACAGCGAGAGCGATCACTGAACACGTGACGGAGACCAATGGCGGAAGGCAGAGATAGAAAGGACGGCAGCGAGCCGCTGGACATCGAGGACCCGGGCGGGAAGCTCGGCGTCCTGCTCCCGGGGCTCGGGGCCGTGTCGACGACGTTCATCGCCGGGGTGGAGTCCATCCGGCGGGGGCTGAAGAAGCCCATCGGATCCCTGACCCAGATGAACACGATCCGTCTGGGCAAGCGGACCGAGCAGCGCGCCCCCCTGATCAAGGACTTCGTCCCCCTGGCGGAGCTGGAGGACCTGGAGTTCGGCGCCTGGGACCCGATCCCGGACAACGCCCTGGAGTCGGTTCAGGGCTCCGGCGTCCTGGACCGCTACGACGTGGAGCAGGTGTCCGACTTCCTCTCCAGCATCGAGCCCATGCCGGCGGTCTTCGACAAGAAGTACGTCAAGAAGCTGGACGGCTCGAACGTCAAGCAGGGCGAGACGAAGCGGGACCTGGCCGAGGCGCTCCGGGAGGACATCCGGAACTTCCGGGAGGAGAAGGGCTGCGACCGGCTGGTGATGATCTGGTGCGGCTCCACGGAGGTGCACCTGGGCCAGCACGAGGTCCACAGCACCGTGGACAAGTTCGAGCGGGGGATGGAGGAGAACCACGAGAAGATCGCCCCCTCCATGCTCTACGCCTGGGCGGCGCTCAAGGAGGGCGTCCCCTTCGCCAACGGCGCGCCGAACCTGACCCAGGACGTCCCGGCGCTGACCCAGCTGGCGAGGTCGAAGAACATCCCCATCGCCGGCAAGGACTTCAAGACCGGGCAGACCCTGCTCAAGACCATCATCGCTCCCGGCCTCAAGGCCCGCATGCTGGGCCTCGAGGGATGGTTCTCCACCAACATCCTGGGGAACCGGGACGGCGAGGTGCTGGACGACCCGGACAGCTTCAAGACCAAGGAGGAGTCGAAGCTCGGCGTCCTGGACTACATCCTCCAGCCCGACATGTACCCGGACCTGTACGAGGGGCACGAGCACAAGGTGCGGATCAACTACTATCCGCCCCGGGGCGACAACAAGGAGGGATGGGACAACCTCGACATCTTCGGGTGGATGGGGTATCCCATGCAGATCAAGATCGACTTCCTCTGCCGGGACTCCATCCTGGCCGCGCCCATCGTGCTGGACCTGGCGCTCTTCCTGGACCTGGCCCGGCGGGCCGACATGGGCGGCATCCAGGAGTGGCTCTCCTTCTACTTCAAGAGCCCGCAGGTCAAGGAGGGGCTCTATCCCGAGCACGACATCTTCATCCAGCACTGGAAGCTGAAGAACACGCTGCGCTGGATGCGAGGGGAGGACCAGATCACGCACCTCGGGACGGAGTATTACGGCGGCTACAGCTGACGGGCTTTTCGTCGTCTTCGAGGGGGTGGAGGGGGCGGGCAAGTCCACCCACCTTGAGCTGCTGGGCCGGCACCTGGAGGAGCGGGGTCTGCCGCACCGCATCGTCCGGGAGCCCGGGGGCACGGAGGCCGGCGAGCGGATCCGCCGCGTGGTCCTGGACGCCGCGCTGGAGGTCACGCCGAGGACCGAGCTCCTGCTCATGCTGGCTGCCCGCGCCGAGTTCGTCGACCGTCTGGTCCGCCCGGCGCTCCGCAGGGGTGAGGTGGTCCTGGCCGACCGGTACGAGATGTCCACGTTCGCCTATCAGGGCGTGGCGCGGGGGATCGGCCTGGACCGCGTCCGGGAGCTGAACGAGTTCGCCACCGGCGGACTGAAGCCCGACGCCCTGGTCCTCCTGGACGTGAGCGCGGAGACCGGGCGGCGCCGGAAGGCGGGAGACGCCGAGCGTGACCGGATGGAGAGGGAGGACGAGGACTTCCACCGGGCGGTGGCCGGGGCCTACCGGCGGCTGGCCGAGGAGATCCCGGAGCGGCTGGCGAGCTCCTCCGACGGCCTGATACGTGTGCCGGCCGAGGACGGCCGAGACGAGGTGCACCGCCGGATCCGCGCGGCGCTCCACCGCCGATGGCCGGAAACTTTCGGTCCGCCCGCGGGTTAACGACGTTGGACCACGAGACGCCCCGTCCGCCGACTCCCACCTCCATCACGGTACGGATATGAAGCTCGACCGCTCCTGGACACCGGCTTTCGCGGTTGCCGTCATCGCCCTGATCAGCGGCGGCTGGCTCCTGCAGCAGGGAGACGCCCCGCAGTCCTCCGGCGACTATTCCAACGCGCGGCTCTTCGAGCAGGTCCACCACATCGTGTCGCAGCGATACGTGGAGGACATGGAGTCGAGCGAGCTGTACCGGATGGCCATCGAGGGGATGCTCAGCGAGCTGGGGGATCCCCACACCACCTTCCTGGATTCCGCCGAGTACGCGGATCTGAGGCTCAACACCACCGGGAACTACGGCGGCCTCGGCATCCGGATCGAGTCCCAGGACAACTGGATCACCGTGGTCGACGTCCTCCCCGACACGCCGGCTGATCGGGAGGGGCTGCAGCCCGGAGACCGGATCATCGAGGTGAAGGGCGAGTCGGCGAAGGGGTGGTCCACCACCGACGCCGTGAAGGTCCTCCGCGGGCCCAAGGGGAGCAGCGTCCACATCACCGTGGCCCGCGTCGGAGTCAGCAAGCCCCTGGGCTTCGAGATCACGCGGGACGAGGTGCAGGTGGCCTCGGTCCACTCCTTCATGCTGGACGACAACGTCGGGTACGTGCGGCTGCAGCAGTTCAGCGAGCAGGCACAGCGCGAGCTCGAGAGCGCCATCGGCAGCCTGCAGGAGCAGGGCGCCCGATCCCTCGTGCTCGACCTCTCGGCGAACCCCGGGGGGCTCCTGGACCAGGGCGTCGCGGTGGCGGACCTCTTCCTGCCCGAGGGCACGAAGGTGGTCTCCACGAAGTCGCGGGTCAGCAGTCAGAACGAGACGTACCGGGCGCCCAATCCGGAGAAGTACGGGGATCTGCCGGTGGCCGTGGTCGTGAGCCGATACAGCGCCAGCGCCTCGGAGATCGTGGCCGGGGCGCTGCAGGACCACGACCGGGCCGTGGTCATCGGGAGCCGGACCTTCGGCAAGGGATCGGTCCAGAGCCTCTTCGGCCTGGCCGGCGGCAACTACCTGAAGATGACGACCGCCCGGTGGTACACCCCCGTGGGACGCTCCATCCAGCGTGACCGGGGCGAGGACTCACAGATGTCCGAGCTCATGGCCAACACGATCTCGGTGAGCGGGAACGCCATCAGCACGGCCAGCACCGACACCGCCCAGCAGCAGGTCTACCACACCGACTCGGGCCGGGCCGTGTACGGCGGCGGCGGAATCACGCCCGACCTGCTCGTGAGCACCGACACGCTCACGCAGCCCGAGCAGGAGTTCCGACAGGAGCTCTCCGAGGCCGGCGTGATCCTGGACAACGCCGCCTTCCAGTTCGGGGTCAAGTGGTCCAGGGAGCACGACCTGTCGCCGGACTTCGAGGTCACCGGGGAGATGCGCGACGCCTTCTACCGGCGCCTGAGCGAGGAGCACGGCATCGAGGTGGACCGGGAGCTGTACGATGGAGCCCGGGGCTGGGTCGACTGGAACCTCAGGATTCAGGTAGCCAGCGCCGCCTTCGGACCGGAGGAGCGCCTCCGGCAGCGAGTGGCCTCGGACCGTCCGATCCAGCGTGCGGCCTCCCTGCTGCGGCGTGCGAACACGCCGGGTGAGGTCATCACGCTGGCCGAGGCGGAGAAGGGGAGCGTCGGCCCCTCGGGCGAGGGGAACTCCTTCGACGGAGGGAGCGAGCAGTAGCGGGCAGCGGGGGCGGCGTCACGCCGCCGGGATCGGAGTCCGGTCAGCCCCCGCCGTCGCCGCCGCGATCCGTGCCGAGGTCCGGGGCCTCGGGCGCCATCAGGCTGGAGGTGGGCGGATTGTCGGTGCCCGTGCTGTCCTGGGTCTGATTGTAGCGATCCTCGGTGTCGAGGTTGCACCCGGTCAGGACGCCTCCCACCAAACTCGTGCAGAGGGCCACTGCCGTGAGCGCGGTCAGCGTTCGCTTGCCGATCGGCATCCCATTCACCTCGTCCTGCTGATGTTCGGTCCCCGTGTCCGATCCCGGGGCGGAGTCGCCCCGACCGGTCCCTCATACCCGGCTCCGCCTCTCGATGTGCCGGGAGCTTCGAACGCCCGACGCCCGGAGGCTGTTCCGTGAGCGGCTCCCGCTCACCGTCGGGGGCGGAGGACCGCCGGGAGGGGACGCCCCGACACCTGATCCTCTTCGGCAAGGTGCCCGAGGCGGGGGCCACGAAGACCCGGCTCGCGCCGGCCCTCGGCGCCTCGGGCGCCGCCCGGCTGTACCGGGCCTTCCTGGACGACACCGTCCGCCGGACGGAGGCCGTCGAGGTGGAGCGGCGCGGGCTGTGGCTGGCCGGGGACGACCGGGGACGGGGGCGGGTCCGGGAGCGCCATCCCGGCCTGGAGGTGCGTGCCCAGCGGGGCGACGACCTGGGGGAGAGGATGGCACGGGCGCTGGAGGAGGCCTTCTCCCGGGGCGCCGGACGCGCGCTCGTCGTGGGCACCGACCACCCGACCCTGCCCGTGGAGCGGCTGGAGCGGGCCTTCCGCCTGCTCGCGTCGGTGGACCTGGTGCTCGGCCCCAGCGACGACGGCGGCTACTACGCGGTCGGCGTGCGGCGCGAGGCGTGGCCCGGCGCCGCGGGGATCTTCCGGGACGTGCCGTGGTCCACGGACCGCGTCCTCGAGGTGACCCGGGCCCGGGCCCGGGAGGTCGGCCTGTCGCGCCGGGAGCTCCCGGAGTGGTACGACGTGGACCGGCCGCCCGAGCTGGAGAGGCTCCGCGGGGACGCCGAGCCGGACAGCCGCAGCCTGCGGGTGCTCCGGGCCCTGGAGTCGGAGACGTGAGCCCCGGGCCGGACCCGGAGAGCGGCGACGGAATCCTCCGCGCCGCGCCGGTCCTGGGGATGGCGCTCTTCGGCGTCTCGTGGTCGGCCGTCCTGGTGCGGCTGGCGGCGGCGCCGGCGGCGTCCGTGGCGTTCTGGCGCCTGCTGCTCTCCGTGCTCGTCCTGGCGCCCCTCTTCGCCCATCGCCGCTCCTGGCGCGACTACCGCGGACTGTCGGTCCGGACGTGGGGCTGGGTGGCCGGCGCGGCGGTGGCCCTGGCGCTCCACTTCATCCTGTGGTTCGTGTCACTGGAGTACACCAGCGTGGCCAGCTCCACGGTGCTGGTGTCCGCACATCCCCTCTTCGTCGGACTGCTCTCCGCCCGCTGGTTGCGCGAGCCTCCCGGCACCGGCGAGTGGACGGGCATGCTCGTGGCCGTGGGGGGCGCCGTGCTCATCGGGTGGGGCGACTTCTCGGCCGGGCCGACGCCGCTGCTGGGCGACGCCCTGGCCCTGCTGGCGGCCCTGTGCGGCGCCGCGTACTTCGTGGCGGGGCGGCGCCTGCGTCCGCGGCTGGGCATCTGGAGCTACGTGGGGCCGGTATACGCCCTGGCCGGGGGGCTGACGGCGATCTACATGCTGGTCCGGGGCCACCCCTTCGGCGGCTGGGGCGGCGGCACCTGGGCCGCCCTGGCCGGACTCGCCGCCGGGCCCATGCTCCTGGGGCACACCGGCTTCAACTGGGCGCTGAAGCACGTCCGGGCCTACGTCGTCAGCCTGGTCATGCTCCTGGAGCCCGTGGGAGCGACGCTCCTGGCGGTGTGGGTGCTGGGGTCGAAGGAGATTCCCGGCGCCCATACGTTCCTGGGCGGCGCGCTCACGCTGGTCGGCGTGGGGCTCTCCCTCCGGGCACGGGCCCGCTCCCGGGAGGACGAGGCCGAAGAGGCGGAACCGACTGCGGGCGGCGAATCGGCGGCGAATCGAGGGGGTCGCGACTGACGGTACCGAAGAGCTGGGTGCACCTGGTGCGCGGGGACGAGGTGGAGTCCAGCCACCGCGTCCACGGCGTCGTGGTGGGCCTGGAGGACGGCGAGGTGCGGTGCGGCGAGCCCGATCTGCTGGCGTACTGGCGGTCGTCGGCCAAGCCGTTCCAGGCGCTGCCCGTGGTGCAGGAAGGAGCCGCCGAGCGGTTCGAGATGGACGCCGCCGACCTGGCCCTCTGCTGTGCCTCCCACGCCGGAACCGCCGGCCACGTGACCCGGGTCCGCGACCTCCTGGAGCGAATCGGCCTATCCTCCTCCGCCCTGGCCTGCGGGGCCCACCGTCCCTACGACGAGGAGGCCGCCCGGGCGCTGGAGCGGTCGGGCGAGGACTTCGCCCCGATCCACAACAACTGCTCCGGGAAGCACGCCGGCATGCTGGCCCGGGCCGTCCACGCGGGAGAGCCCGTGGAGGGGTACCTGGAGTACGATCATCCGGTGCAGGAGCGGTTCCGGGAGGGCCTCTCCCGCTGGCTGGACGTGGAGCCCGATCGTCTCGGGTGGGCCACGGACGGCTGCGGCGTGCCGACTCCGTATCTCTCCCTCCGCCAGATGGCCCGTGCCTACGGACGTCTGGTCCGTGCCGCCGCGGAGGGCGACGGCGCGGCGTCCGACGTTGCGGCCGCGATGACGCGGCACCCCGAGCTTGTGTCCGGAGAGGGGCGCCTCACCACCCGGCTCCTCCGTGCCGGAGAGGGAGAGCTCCTGGCCAAGGAGGGCGCGGAGGGCGTGCTCTGTCTGGCCGGTGTCGACCGCGGTTGGGGGATGGCGCTCAAGGTGCTGGACGGCTCGAAGCGGGCCATGGGGCCGGCCGCGGCGGATCTCCTCCACCGCCTGGAGCTGGTGAGTCCGGCGGCCCTGGAGCGGCTGGAGGACGAGCGGACACGGGAGGTGCGGAACACGCGCGACGAGGCCGTGGGGCGGCTCCAGGCCGAGCTGTCCGTCCGGAGCGGACACGTGGCGGGACGGGTGTGAGGGGATGAGCGGCTCCGCGGCGCTGGCGGAGCTGTCGGCGGGGCTCGCCGCGGGAGACGACGGCGAGCTGGAGACGCTGCTCCGGAGCGCGGCGGAGGAGGCCGGGCCCGTGGCGGTGGAGGAGGCGATCCTGCAATCCCACCTCTTCCTGGGCTTCCCGGCCGCCCTGCGGGGAATGCGGGTCTGGCGCCGCCTGCGGGAGGACGCCGGTGAAGAGGGGGCCGTCGGGTTCGACGCCGCCGCCCCCTCCGAATGGGAAGCGCGCGGAGAGGAGGTCTGCCGCCGCGTGTACGGGTCGGCGTACCGGGGGCTCCGCCGGAACGTGGGGCGGCTGCACCCCGACCTGGACGCGTGGATGATCCGGGACGGCTACGGAAAGGTCCTGGGGCGGGAGGGGCTGGATCTGGCCGCGCGGGAGCTGTGTATCGTGGCGACCCTCGCCGCCGACGGGTCGCCACGGCAGCCCCTGCACTCGCACCTCCGCGGCGCCCTGCGGGCCGGCGCCGAACCGGCCGACGTGGAGGAAGCGCTGGAGGCGGGCCTGGCGAAGAGGCCGGATACCGACCGGACCGGGGGAGCCCGGGAGCTGTGGCGGCGGGTCCGGGAGCGGGCGACGAGCGACGAGAGCAGGCCGGGCTGAGCCCGGCCGCGCACCGACCGGCTGGAGATCACGAGCAGACCATGTTCATCGACCAGGCCTCGATCCACGTGAAGGCGGGCGACGGCGGCGACGGCGCCTCGGCCTTCCGCCGCGAGAAGGGGGAGCCGCGGGGCGGCCCCAGCGGCGGCGACGGGGGGCACGGCGGCGACGTGGTCCTGGTGGCCGATCCCAACCTGGACACCCTGCTGGACTTCAGCTACCGCGATCGGTACGAGGCCGAGCGCGGCGGCCACGGCGGCGGGAGCAAGAAGCGGGGCAAGGACGGCGACGACCTCGTGCTCCCCGTCCCCCTCGGCACCGTGGTCCGCGACGCCGACGACGGCGAGCGCGTCGGGGAGCTCCTGGAGGAGGGAGACCGGCTCGTGGTGGCGGAGGGCGGCCGCGGGGGACGCGGCAACGCCGCCTTCGCCACCCCCACCCGCCAGGCCCCCCGGAAGCGGGAGCCGGGTGAGAACGGCGAGGAGCGCCGGATCGAGCTGGAGCTCAAGCTCATCGCCGACGTCGGCCTGGTGGGGAAGCCCAACGCAGGCAAGTCCACGCTGCTCTCGGCGGTCTCGGCCGCGCGCCCGAAGGTGGCGGACTATCCGTTCACTACCGTGGAGCCCAACCTGGGCGTGGTGCAGGTCGCCCCGGCACGGAGTTTCGTGATCGCCGACATCCCGGGGCTGATCGAGGGCGCCCATACCGGGAAGGGGCTCGGCGCCCAGTTCCTGCGCCACATCGAGCGGACCCGCACCCTGGCCCTGGTCGTCCCCGTGGACGCCGGGGATCCGCAGACGGAGTACGAGCTGCTGCGCGACGAGCTCCGCTCCCACGACGTCGCCCTGGCCCAGCTGCCCCACTGTGTCCTGATCTCGAAGATGGACCTGGTGCCCCCGGACCAGGGGCCGCCGGAGATCGACGCGCCCGACGCCTGGGCCGTGCTCCCGGTCTCGTCGGTCACGGGGCGGGGCATCGACGACCTGAAGGAGGCGCTCTGGAACCGGGTGCAGGAGGAGAAGGAGCGCCGATCCGACGACGGGGAGCCGTTCGAGGAGCTCGAGGAGTGGACTCCCTGAGCGCCGGGGCGCCGGACGGGGATCCCGGCGGGAAGGCGGGGATCGGCCCGGCGCTCGACCCGGAGGTCGAGTTTCCCGGGGACGACCGGGAGCTGCTGGCCGCCATGGCGCTCTCCGGTTGCCACGACGTGGCGCTGGAGCGGCTGCGCTGCGTGCTGGACCGGGTGGGGTCCGCCGCGGCGGTGGTGGAGGACGGAGCCGGACGCGTGGCGTGGCGGGCCTGTCTGCGTTCCGACGAGCGGAAGGCGCTCAGGGGGCTGGAGCCGGCCCCGGCCGCCCGCCTGGAGGAGCTCCGGGAGCGCGGCGTCCGGGTCGTCTGCTACCGCGGCCCGGGCTATCCCCGGCGCCTGGCCCACCTGCATCAGCCGCCCCCGGCCCTCTACCTGCACGGCCCGCTGGACCTGGAGGAGCGTGCCGTGGCGGTGGTGGGGACCCGGTCGGCCACGTCCTACGGCCGCCGGGCGGCCCGTGACCTGGCCGCCGACCTGGCCCGGGCCGGATGGGTCGTGGTGAGCGGCCTGGCGCGCGGCATCGACACGGCGGCCCACCGCGCCGCCCTGGACGCGGGCGGGAAGACGGCCGCTGTCCTGGGGTCGGGCCTGGACCATCGGTATCCGGCCTCCAACCGCGGCCTGTACGATCGGCTGGCCGGGAAGGGGCTGCTCGTGACGGAGTTCCCCCCGGAGCAGCCGCCGCAGAAGTGGACATTCCCGAAGCGAAACCGGGTCATCGCCGCCCTCTCGGCCGGTGTGGTGGTCGTGCAGGCTCCGTCGCGGAGCGGGGCGCTCATCACCGCCGACCAGGCGCTGGAGCTGGGCCGCGAGGTGTTCGCCGTGCCGGGCCCCGTGGGGACGCCGG
>CANPVF010000053.1 GCA_947581645.1 Candidatus Caribbeanibacter nitroreducens
CTCGCTGCCACAGACGAATGAACGTGACGAGGGCATGCCTGACTCTCTCCAGATCGGGAGCATCCGTCCCTTCCGCGGCCGCCGGGGTCATGCCGCGTCCCTACCGGCGCTGGCCTCCGGCAGGGAACGAACCCGGGGGTCGGGCGAGTCGAGGGCGATCTCCACCACCCTCCGGACATCGTTCTCGTCGCTCCAACCCCCGAAGAAGAGCGAACGGAGGGCCGCGTGGAGGAGGGGGGAGCGGTGACGTATCGCCCAGCGCCGAAAGAGTCTGTCCACCAGCCCCCCACGGTCCACGACCAGGTCCAGGAGCGCGGAGAGAGCCGTCGGGTGGTCCATTTCGCCCAGCACGTTCACCGCCGCCTCTCTCAGCGCCGGCGACTCGGACCGGTTTAGTGCGATCCGGGCAACGCTGTCGGTGATAGCGGGGCACTCGCCCACCTGGGGCTCTGGAGCGCCGCGGCCCGGACGCCGGGGTCGGAATCCTCGAGTCCCGTCTGCAGGGCGTCGAATCGCATCGACGGGCGGGAGGCTGCCCGGCGCACCGCCGCCTTCCGGACGAGGGGCTCCGGGTGGCGAAGGGGATCGTCCGGGACCTGTTCCCGGTGCTCGTCGATGATGTCTTCGATCTCTCGGACGAGCCCGAACTCCGGCGTGACGGAGGGCCGCCCGATCCCGATGCCGTGTCCATCCGCCCCGGAGGCGTGCACCCCGTCGTTCGTCGCGAGGCCGACGACCCGGCGAAGGATGTCGGGCCTCGAGACACGCATCCACAGGTCCGCCGCCGCCCGGTTGAGACGAGGGATCCGGTCCAGAAGGCGGACGAGCGCGCTGACTCGTGCCCATCAGAAACCGGAGTCGGATGTGTTGAGTTCCCGTCGTGCCCCGTTTTCGGAACCCGGCCATCGGTGAGTCTCGCCGGTACCCGGGCTCCCCTTGAGACGGCCGCGGGACAGGGCGGAGTCTGTGGGGCGACGCATGCAGGCCGGGGGACGATCTCCCCCCCCCGGATGCCGGGGCAGGTTGGCCGCTTCTTCCTCAAACGTGACGACCCGAACGTCGATGCTCTTGGCTGGACGAAGCTCGCTTGCCTTCACGCTACAACGAGAGAACGACGTCATGGCCACCGAAACGAAGACCGGTCACAGCCGGAACGGCGGCTCGGCCAAGCGCGACCGTACGGTGATGGAGCTGGTCGAGCAGGCGCTCAAGAGCGACAGGGAGATGTCCACCGAGGAGCTCTACGAGCGGGCGAAGAAGGTGAACCCCGCAATGAAGAACCTCACCCTGCGCCAGTTCAACGCCCGGTACCCGCTTCAGGTCAAGAGGAAGCTGGCGCGGGAGGACGGGGGACGGACGCAATCACTGGGCATCGAGGGGCTCGAGCACGACAGGCTCATCGGCGCCGCCCTGGGCGGTGCCATGCTCGGCGTCGCTCTGGGGGGACCCGGGGGGGCGCTCCTCGGAGGCTGCGCCGGTCTCGTGTTCGGAGCCAACCTCAACCAGATCCATCGACCCGCACGGTCGGATTCCGTACAGGGAGGAGACCATGATTGACTCGGCCGTTCTGGTGCCGACGATGGTCGTCGGCTCCCTTCTGGCTCTGTGGTATCTCGTGCAGGTGACGCGACGCGGCCGCGGCTTCGACGGCAACCGTCTCTTCGTCGTGGTCTATTACGCCGCCGGCATCAGCATCGGAGTGCTGCTCGCCGTCGAGCACCTCGCGCCGCAGGCTCTTCCCTTCTCGCTGGGGCGGTGGTCCGACCTGTACATCGCCTTCGCCGGCGTCTGGGTGCTGGCCTCCTCCGGCCTGGGCGTGTACCGCGATCTCTACCTCTGGCCCGAGCGCGTCCGTTAGGTCGATCGGGGTATCGGGGACGGAAGGCGGTTGCCATCTCGCGGCCTCCCCGCCCATTCTGCCCGTTCGGCGTTCGCCCGGAGGGGCCGACGCGCCGCCCCTCGGCCATGTTCACCGCTTCCCTCCCCTGCCATGAATCACCGACCCGCTTCCTGCTGGGCCCTCGTCGTCACCTTCCTGCTCGCCGCCCCGGGATCTGCCCTCGCCCAGAACGGCGACGGTGGAGGAGACCGGCTCACGGGAGCCGACTTCTCCCGGAGCCCGGTCATCGCCGAGCACGGGATGGCGGCCACGAGCCAGCCGCTGGCCTCCCAGATCGCCGTGGACGTGTTGAAAGAAGGCGGCAGCGCCGTCGACGCGGCCATCGCGGCCAATGCGGCGCTGGGGCTCATGGAGCCCACCGGCAACGGTATCGGCGGCGACCTGTTCGCCATCGTCTACGACCCGGCCACGGACTCCGTCTACGGCCTCAACGCCAGCGGTCGCTCCCCGCAGGGACTCTCCTACCGGGAGATGCAGCAGGAGCTCGGCGACCGGGACGAGATCCCGCTCCTCGGCCACCTCCCGGTGAGCGTGCCGGGAGCCGTCAGCGGTTGGTTCGAGCTGCACGACCGCTTCGGGCAGCTGTCCATGGAGCAGAACCTGGAACCGGCCATCCGGTACGCCCGGGAGGGATTCCCGCTGTCCCAGGTCATCGCCTACTACTGGGAGGGCAACGAGGAGGGGTTCCGCGAGGCCGATCTCCCGGACGACAACTGGAAGGAGACCTACCTCGTCGAGGGCGAGGACGGCGAGCTGCGGTCTCCGAACGAGGGGGAGATCTTCCGGAATCCGGACCTGGCGAACACCCTGGAGCTGATCGCCGAGAACGGCCGATCCGCCTTCTACGAGGGTGAGATCGCGGAGACGATCGACCGGTACATGCGCCGCATCGGGGGGCACCTGCGTTACGAGGACCTGGCGTCGCACGAGGCCGACTGGGTGCAGCCGGTGAGCGTCGACTACCGCGGCGTGGAGGTCTTCGAGCTGCCCCCCAACGGCCAGGGCATCGCAGCGCTCCAGATGCTCCAGATCCTCGAGGGCTACGACCTCGAGTCGCTGGGCCACAACTCCACCGACTACCTGCACGTGCAGGCGGAGGCCAAGAAGCTGGTGTTCGAGGACCGCGCCCGCTTCTACGCCGACCCGGACTTCGCCGACGTCCCGGTGCAGGAGCTGGTCTCCGAGGAGTACGCGGCCGAGCGGCGGGAGCTCATCCGGATGGACCAGGTGCTCTCCAGCCCGCCCCACGGCAGCCCGCGCTCGTCGACGGCCATGAGCTCCGAGATGCGGGAGCGCCTGGACGAGGGCGACACGATCTACCTGACCGTGGCCGACTCCAGCGGAATGATGGTCTCCCTCATCCAGAGCAACTACGCGGGCATGGGGAGCGGCCTGGTGCCGGACGACCTGGGCTTCATGCTCCAGGACCGCGGCGCCCTCTTCACCATGGAGGAGGGCCACCCCAACGTCTACGAGCCCGGCAAGCGCCCCTTCCACACCATCATCCCGGCGTTCGCGATGAAGGACGGCGAGCCCTTCCTCAGCTTCGGCGTCATGGGCGGCGGCATGCAGCCCCAGGGGCACGTGCAGGTGCTCTCCAACATCGTCGACTTCGGCATGAACGTGCAGGAGGCCGGCGACGCGACCCGCTACCGCCACTACGGGAGCAGCTCTCCCACGGGTGAGGAGATGGAGGGGCGCGGCTTCCTGAGGCTGGAGAGCGGGGTGAGCCAGGACGTGGTGACCGGGCTGATCGGCCGCGGCCACGACGTCGGGGTCGGCGCCGGAGGCTACGGCGGCTACCAGGCGATCATGTGGGACCCCGACCAGGGCGTCTACTGGGGCGGAACCGAGATGCGGAAGGACGGCATCGTGGTCGGATACTAGGCCGCGACCTCACCGAAGACTGCCCCGAGTGATCCGGTAGGGCGGCCGGGTCGTTGCGACACTTCCGGCCGGGCACGATTACCTCTCTGGTCCTCCAGCGGGCTCCATCGTGATGGAGACGATTCCGCCAGCTGCCGACGGCCGTGAGACAGATTCCGCCGGCCTCCGGCGCCTCACCCGGAGCGTCTTCGCCGCCTCCGCCGTTGCGCTCATGCTGGTAGCGGCCG
>CANPVF010000054.1 GCA_947581645.1 Candidatus Caribbeanibacter nitroreducens
GCACGACGGGGTGCCGCCTCGGCGGAGGAGGAAGTCGTCGAGCTGGAGGAGAGACTCGACGGAGAGATCGGACCGGGACGGTGAGACGACGGCGGGATCTCCCCGGAACAGAAGAGGCCGCGCCTCTCGACGCGGCCTCGCTGACGGTCCTATAGGACCGACCCGTTCCGGCATGTCGGGTCACTTCACGTTGACCATCACCTCGATCGTGCCGGTGCCGGGCCCGTCGAAGGCCTCCAGTGCCTTTCCGATGACGGCGCCCTGTGGATAGATCTCCATGCCCTCGATGACCTCTGGCTCCGCCTTCATCGCGTGGCCCGGCGTCTCGGCGGTGACCAGAAGGTCCCCGCGCTGGATGGACCCGTTCTCCGCGCTCACCTTGGTGGGGATCACGCCCACCACGCCCATGGGCACCTGGCTCTCGAGGTCGGTCTCGGTGCCCCGCTCGGACAGCAGGACGCCGGGCTTCGTGGCGTAGACCCCTACCACTCGAGACGACCGGGCGGTCGACGAGCGGGTGACCGTCCGGTCCTCCTCGGTCGAGACGACGAGCACGTCGCCCGGCTCGTAGCTCTCGGCCCGGCCTTCCACGTCGAAGGCCTCCGCCACATCGGCCCCGCCTCCGCTGATCGTACCGTCGGCGGTGACGTTGCCGTCGTTGTCCACCCGGAAGCGTATGTTCGTGGCGCTGCTGCTCGCGGTCATCGCGGTGATCAGGGGACCCGTGCCCCGGTGTCTCACGAACAGCGCATCGTTGCTGTTCGTGCTGCTGGCGACGTTGACCCGGAGTGCCTCTCCGGAGCCCACGGTCTCGGCGTAGAGAGCCTTGTTCGGGTTGGACGAGTTGTCGACCACGAACTCGCCGGCATACCCGGCGTCCGTCGAGTTCAGCACGGCCAACCTGCTGGACGAGCCGGTCGTCCCGATTCCCACGTTCCCGTCGCTTCCGACCGTCAGGCGCTCGTCCCGATTGTAAACGTGCCAGCTCTCCGTTCCCCCGTCGTAGTACGTCCACATGGTCGACGAGCCGCCAGTGGCGTACCCGTAGAAGGGCCACGCACCGGAGCCCGCCGTATTCACATACATGCCGCCGTAGATGCCGTCAGAGGTGGCGTCGGAGTGGACCGTAAAGACGTCGGCACCGGTGATCGGGTCGCTGCGGTTCACACCGACGAAATTCCCCGTGGAATCCACCGACAGGATGCTGTCCCGATCCAGCACGTACTGCGGATGATCGTCATCCATCAGACCCGAGAGGTTCCCGTGGTCCGAAACCCCCGTGGTGTCACCGCCGAACGTGAACTCCACGTGGCTCGACTCCAGGCAGCTGGACGGCGTGTCCTGCTGTCCGATCATGTAGACCGCGCCGGCGTCGGGCACGTAGCAGGCCGTGTAGGTCGTGGACTGCGCCCGGGCCGTCCCCGGCAGGGCCAGGCCCAGTGCGAGGGCGAGTGCGACTGCGATGAATCCGGATCCGCGAGCGTGTGGTGAGGCCTTCTGCATGGGGACTCCTTCGGGAGTCGAAGTGAGGGTGTGAGCTGGTCCTGGCGTGGAGTCGTCGTAACGGCTCACGGCGTGAGCTGGCGCTCGGCGTGAGCGAGGAGCAGGTCGAGGGCGGCTCCCAGCGCCCGGTCGTTCGGATCGGTCGTCGTGTCGACCTCGGACCGGGCCTCGGTCAGGCAGGTCTCGAGCAGGGGCACGTCTCCGTCGGACAGCGCCGCGTCACAGTCCGAGAGGGCACTGTCGACGGCCGCCTGCTTCGAGGACGTGAAGTGGACGACCAGGGAGTCGGCATAGGGATCCGTGAGCAGCGTGTCGGCGGACGCCACGTTCACGACCGCCGCACCGACGGTCGCGCTGGAGCTGCTTCCGTCCGAGTCCGTGGCCGTCAGGGTGATCGAGTGCTGGCCCATGGAGAGCCCCGAGATCGCCACGGACTGGCCGGTACCGATCTCTCCGTCCCGGTCGCTCTCCCAGACGAGCGACCCGCCCGAGAGATCTCCGTCCTCAGGGTCGCTGGCCGACCCCTCGAAGGTGCTCGTGTAGCTCCGGCCGAGGCTGGTGTCGGCGGCCGGCTGGTCGATCGAGACGGACGGGGCCTGGTTGCTCGGGCTCGGTCCCGTCGGATCGTCGCCCTGGCCTCCGGAGTCACCTCCGCAGGCGACGAACAGAAACGGAAGCATGAGAAAGACCGCGAGTGAGAGCGTCTGTCGGAAGCGCATCGCCCCTCCATCCATGGTTGTCAGACGGGCCGTCATCCGCCCGTCCCGGCCCCGAACGCGTCAAAAACAGTTGCGATGCTACCCGCACCCCGGACGCGCATCAAGCCATTGGTGCGTACTGACCCCACCATTACGTGCGTACGTTGACGTCGACTCCCGGTCCGCCCCGAAGAGAGTCTGACACCGGCGAGCCTCCGGCCTGCGGATCCGCTAGATTCGACCTGTCGATCAGGCGAATACTCCGACCGGGAGAAGAGATGACCGGGAATCGCAGCGGCGAACGTGCCCAACCGTCCGGGACTCCGTTCCACCTGTGGATCGTCGGTGGGCTGTCCCTGCTCTGGAACGCGGTGGGCGCCTTCGACTACGTGGCGACGATGATCGAATTCGAGCCGTACATGAGCGGCTTCACCGAGCGGCAGCTCGAGTACTTCTACGGCTTCCCGGCCTGGGTCGTCTCCACCTGGGCGATCGCGGTCTGGGGCGCATTCTTCGGGTCGGTGGCGCTCCTGCTGCGACGTCGCTGGGCCACGTGGCTCTTCGGCGCGTCGCTCGCCGGCGTCGTGGGCACGAGCCTGCACAGCTTCGTCCTCTCGGAGGGAGCGGAGATCATGGGAACCACGGGGGCCCTATTCTCCGTCGCCGTGGGGTTCGTGGCGATCCTGCTTCCTCTCTACGCCCGCCGGATGGCGCACAGGGGAGTGCTGCGGTAGCGGAGACCCCCCTGCGAGAGGAGACGGCGAAGGGGGATCAGCCGCCCGTCGGATTCTGCCGCACGAACTGGATGAAGTCGGTGTTCACCGGCTCCTCCCCGGCCCGGCGCAGCTCCCGGGCGATCTGACCGCGGTGATAGGTGCCGTGGAGCGCCACGTGCAGCAGGATCTCCCCCACCGGCGTCTCGAACTCGGTCCCGCTGGAGTTGCGGTAGGTCGCGGCCCGGCGAAGCCCCTCCTCCGAGACCGACTCGGCGAAGCTCCGGTACCGCTCCAGGTTCTCCGCCATCAGCCGCTCGCACTCCTCGGCGGTGAGGTCCGGCCAGATCTCCATCCCCGAGCTGTCTCCGGTCCGGATGCGGGCCATCCACACGCGCTCGGTGGCCAGCACGTGGGCCAGCAGTTCCCTGCTCTCCTGCTCACCGGTCTCCCGCACCACCTCCAGCGCCCTGGAATTGGCCCACTCCATGTGATCCAGAAGACGCTCCAGCCAGTCCTTCATCCCGTGTCCTCCGATCGATTCGGAGCCGGCTTCAGAAACGGTACTCGAGGGAGACCACGCCGTAGTGGAGCCAGGCGAAGGCATACACCGAGTCGACGTCGGCCCCGCCCTCCACCGTCCGGTACCCGGCGGAGAGCGTCCAGCGGTCGCTCAGGTCGTAGCCGGCCTGGAGGGTGACGTCCTCGGCCCGGCCCGGGCCGCCCGCCAGGGCGTCGGCGTCCAGCTCCGCGTGCCACCGCGGGGCGAAGCGCCACTCGCCGGAGACGTGGAACAGGGGAACGAAGCCCAGGTCCGTCTTCTCGCTCGTGGTGCCGCCCTGCTCGAGCCTCACGACGGCGTCCCGCATCTTGGCCGTGAAGCCGACGTTCCAGGTCCAGCTCCGGCCGTGGTGGAAGCGGTACAGGTAGGAGAGGCGGTAGGAGTTGAAGCGGTACGTGGCGTCCGTGGGGACGTCGGGGGCGTAGCTGGAACCGGCGAAGTCGACGCTCTCCGGAAGCCGGCCCGACTCCGTGAACTGGAGCGGCGCCACGAGCGCCCGGAGGGCGTGGCTCTCACCCAGTCTCCAGGTCAGGTAGAGCCGCCCCGCCGGCCACGGCCCGCTTCCCGTCACGTCCCGGAGCGAGAAGCGCGTTCCGGACGGGTCGTTCGGAATCTGGACATCGTTTCGCGTCTGCCAGGCCGGGCCCGTCTCGACCTCGACGACGAAGGGCGAGAACTCCTCGTCCGCGGGCGGCTCCTGGGCCGACGCCGTGCCCGCCGCCAGCAGGGCCAGGGCCAGCCCGACGACCGCGGCGACGCTCCGTGCTCTCACGGTCCACCCCTGCGTCCCGGCGACGACTCGATGCCCCCGGTATCGGCCATCGCTCGGAGCTCGGACCAGGTGAGGACGCTTCCTCCGAGCGCACCGGCCAGGCTGTCGGCCCGCGAGGGGGCGGTGGCCACGATCCCGAAGGCCATGGGCGTCCGGACGTCCTCGCCCGTCACGTACGCCGCCGAATCGGCGTTCAGCCACCCGCGGGTCGCGTAGTCCTTGACCCAGCGCCCCAGCACCCGGACGTCGGGGTGCTCCCGGCTGAAGAGCACGACCGCGGCCACGTCGTCGAAGACTCGGTACGCCCGGCCCTCCTCGTCCTCGATCATCAGCCCCGCCGCGTGGCGCTCCTCGCTGATGATCATTCCGCACCGGTCGCAGACGGCCTGCCCGTACGTGATCATCGGGGGCTCCACCGGCCGGGGCTCCTGCTCGCACGCCACCGTGGCGGCCAGGATGAGCGCCAGGCCGGCGGCCGCGACTCCGCGTGCTGTCATCCTTCCCTCCTCTCGGGTGCCACGATCGATCCTCGGAGATTCCCCCCGACCGCTAACCGGCCGCTGCCTCCAGATCCTGCGAGTTCTTGTAGACCAGGGCGATCCCGGCGATCGGGGGCAGGATCCACCCGAAGAAGAACCAGAGCCACGGGCTGCGGTCGGTCTCCTGCGCCCAGTAGGCGCAGAACAGGCCGAACAGGAAGCCCACGTACCCCTGCGTGACGAAGCCGGCGTCCTCCATGATGGTCTTCTCCTCTCTGCCGTCAGGGTCGTCGTCTCTACGCGTATCCCACCGCGATCTGGTTGGGCATGGCGAAGGCCAGCCGGTCGCCGTCCCTGTACTCCTCCAGCACCTCGCCGCTGTCTCGGCTCACCGCGTCGATCAGCTCAGTCCGCTCCTCCTCCGTCTCCAGGGCGAGCTCCGGAACCACCGCAGCCCCTGCCATGACCGTGAGCATGACGAAGGTATCGGGATCTGGGAACTCGACGTCCAGGGTCCGCTCCGTGACCTCGACGTCGTCGAAGCCGGCGCCGTTCATGAGGTCCGCCAGACGATCGGCGCCACCGAACGTGAACGGCGTCGCCACCGTCTCGAGATCCGCGCCCAGGTGACGCGCCTCGGCCTCGAGCAGCGCCTCGTACACCGGATGATGGGCCAGGGGCTTCCACACGTTCAGGACGATCCGACCACCCTCCCGCAGCAGCCGGGCCGCTTCGCGGAGGGCCCGAATCGGTTCCGAGAAGAACTGGAGTCCCTGCTGACACAGCACGAGGTCGAAGCTGTCGTCCGGCAGGTCGACGTCCATGGCGTCTCCCCGGATCCACTCGACCGAGACGTTCTCGCTCGCCGCCCGTCCGCGTGCCACCCTGAGCATGTCCGGATCGATGTCCAGACCGACCACCCTGCCGTCGTCCTGGACGAGGGAAGCGGTCTTCCGGGCGACGGTCCCCGTGGCACACGCCAGATCCAGGACCTGCTCGGTCGGTCGCGGGTCGGCGTGGTCGAGCAGCACCCGGGTCCAGGGAGCGAAGATGCTGGGACCGAAGAACTGTTCGAACAGCTCGGCGGGCCCGGGATCGGAACGACCGTCCTCTCCATCCGGCATCATGACCTCCGCGGCGCGACGGGCACGTTCATGCGACCTGGGGCAGCCGCGGCTCCGCGGCCGGAGCCGGCCGAAAGGTGACCGCCAACCGTCCGTCGGGCGAGAGGAGGAGCCGGAAGTATGTACCGCGACGGGAAAGCCGGGGAGCGGAAGAAATCCGGCAACCAGGTGAGGTGACGCCGGCGACGCCGACACGCCCGGGAGAGCACGTGACGCCGCGAAACCTTGAAGAACAACGAGTTACAGATATCTCCGGTCGACCCCGGGGCGCCGCTGGCCACGGGGAACGGCCTCTGAATCCGTTGACGGCCGGCGCCCTGATTCACGGCCACGTCACGGCGGTCCACCAGTCGGAGGGGAGCGACGACCCGAACGTCCTGAAGCTCCATCTCACCCGCATCGATATCCGGGGCGAATCCTATCCCTTCGACGCCGATCTCACGGACGCGAACCCCCAAACGGAGACCGGTGAGTCGCTGACCAAGATCGGCGGGGGCGCAGCTGCCGGCGCGATCCTGGGAGGCATCCTGGGCGACGACGCCATGGATGCGGCCATCGGCGCCGCCGCCGGGCAGGCCGTGGCCCCCGGCACCCGGGACGATGCCGCCGTCCTGGAGCGGGGCTCGAAGGTGGAGCTCCAGCTCACCGAGCCGCTCTCCCTGAACTGAGCCACCCGGGGAGATCGGTGTCGGCCCGCTGACTCGGGAAGAGGAGGCGAAAGCCAGCGCCCGGGACAGCGACGTCGAACGCCGGAGATACGGAGGGGTAGCGAAGGGAGAGCCGAGATCTGGCCTCTCCGTCCTCGCCCTGTCCGTGTGACCACGCCTCCGTCGACGCTCTCCGGCCGGGCTACGGCGAGACAGTTGCCGACCGCGTCCGTTCGTGTTCGCCGCTCGTCGGTGGCGGGACGGGCGGGCGTCCTGGTGGCGTGCCTGCTTCTCTTCCCCTCCGTCCCGGCCCACGCCCAGGACGTGCGGGCACGCATTGAGGGCCGGCCCGACGGGCAGCCCGTACCGGGAGCGCTGGTTCAGCTCCGTTCAGGGGGAGAGGTGATCGACCAGGCCATCTCCGGGTCCGCCGGGGGCGTCGAGCTCGCCGGCGAGGGCGCGGGGACCTACCGGGTCCGCGTCCAGCGGATCGGGTACCGCACGTGGAGTTCCGATCGCTTCCGGTTGCGGGACGCGGCTCAGACGATCCGCCGCAGCTTCCGCGTGCCCCTGGCCCCGATCCGTCTGGAGCAGCTCGACGTGCCGCTCGAGCGCCGCTGCAGCATGCCGCCCGATCAGGGTCGAAGAATGGCGAAGCTGTGGGACCAGATCGAGACGGCGCTGGCGCTCACCTCGGTCACCCAGCAGTCCGAGCGTCTCATCTTCACCGTGCGCTCCTTCCGCGAGATTCTCGACCGTTCCGGGGATCTCGTCGGGCGGGACACCGCCGCCGTGCACGTCCGGAGCTCGCTCCGGCCGTTCGACCCGCCGCCGGTGGACAGCCTCGCCGCCTTCGGCTTCATGGTCGAGGGCGATCCCGGACGGTATCGCTACTACGCGCCGGCGCCGGCGGTCCTCCGGAGCGGGGCCTTCCTCGACACGCACTGCCTGAAACTCCGCCGCGGGGACGAGGTGGACCGACCCGGATGGATCGGCGTGAGCTTCGAGCCCGCGCCGGGTCGGACCCTGCCGGACGTTGCCGGTACGCTGTGGATGGACCGGGAGAGGGCCCGGCTCCAGCGACTCGACTTCCGCTACGTCAACCTCGGGTTTCCCGACACGCCGGAGCTCACCGGACGCATCGACTTCCTCCGTCTCCCCGCGAATCGGTGGATCATCCAGCGGTGGTCGACGGAGATCCCCCGCCTGGTCTTCGATGCGAACCTGTCGAACAACCATCCTGCCAGGCTCGAGGTGAGCGGAATCGACAGAACGGGCGCACGGGTGCTCTCGGTGCAGGGCCCCGAGAGCACTCTGCTCTACCACTATCGCCGGACCACCGTCCACGGCAGCGTTCGGGATGCCGACGGGAAAGGGCGGGTGCCGAAGTGACACCCCCCGACCGTCGTCCTCGACGTGGAGCTCGATGTCCCTCTCGCTCTCCCGTGCCCGAGCAGGAGAGCCGGATCATTCAGGAGTCCGCGTCGCCCGCGCCGGCGGATACATGGGCGCCCCTTAGCGACCCCCCGTTCATCGGGCGTGAGATCGTGACGCCTCGACCGTCCGTGACCGGAAGACCGGAATACCGCCCGAGCATCTGCCTTATCTCGAGCACGGCGTCGCGTCTTCCCGCCTCGTACGCCGACCTCCTGGGGTCGGCGCCGTCGGTGGCCGGTGTCCGGCTGCCGGGCTCACCGCCGTCACCCCGGTGGGGACGTCCATTCCCACCGGGTAGAGTCGGGCGTCCCTGTCCGGTGAGGAGCCACCGGGGACGAACCTCCGGGTACGCGGTCGCGATCGCGGCCAGCGCCTGTCCGGAGGGCACGGTCTCTCCCCGGACCCAGGCGCTCACGGCCTGGCCACTGACGCCGACCGTCCGTCCCAGCGCACGGCGGCTTCCGTCCTCGTACCGCTCGGAGATCCACCGGATGCGCTCGCCCCAGTCCATCCGCCCTCCGTCTCCGGCTGGATACCGGCTCACGACTCCCTCCCTCTGGAATCACGAACCACGATGAAGTGCGCGAAGTGGGCGGGAAGATCCACGAGCCGTCCCTCTGCATTCCGGACGGTGACCCTACTCCCGGAACGCTCTTCCACGCGAACCGGGTCCCCTCGTGAGAGATTCAGATCGTCGCACAGGGAGCGGACCAGCTTGAAGATGATACGCGTGATCCGGACCCGCTCTCCGACCGGTACGTCCACGAGAGTCGGCGGACGATCCGCCGGCGGGGTGTGGCGGCCGAGAGCCTGCTCGAGGTTCATCCCGCGGCCTCCCGGTCGCGGACGATCCCCGGCCGGCGGAGAGGAGGCGGATCCTCCGCACTGGCCTCCGCCTCGCCCCCCGTGCGCACCTGCTCGGCCAGGCCGAGCAGGACGGCCCGCAGCCGCCGCGCGTTCTCGGGGTCGAGATCCGACGGGGAGCCGTGAATCTCCAGGCGGAACGTTTCCTCGGAGGGATGAGAGATCGAGAACATGTTCCCGTGGCCTCGATGCTGGCGTGGCCGGCCGAGCGAACTCCCGTCGCGTTCGGAACAGGATTCTCGGGAGTCCTGGAGTCCGCTCCAATTGGTGGGGGAGGACGAGCGGGGTGGAGATTTGGATGGATCTGGCGGCGCGTGCGTCTCACGTCGAGACGACGCGATCGCCCGTGCCGCGCCCGGACCGATGCGGACGGTCAGGTGGGAAGGATCAGATCAGAACCCCGAGGAATCGGTCTGCCGGCCGGATGGTGGGCGGCAGGAAGGAGACGGCTCAGCCGTCGCCGTTCTCCCCGCTGGCGAGGAGAAGGTAGCGGGCGGCCTCAT
>CANPVF010000055.1 GCA_947581645.1 Candidatus Caribbeanibacter nitroreducens
GACCGGGCCGCGAGGCGGCTCCGGACCCGGCCGGCCCGACTCCCGCTAGAGCCGAACCGAACCCCCGAGCTCCATGTCCAGAACGCTCCCGATGCTCAGCGACGGCGTCGCTCCTCCCGAGACGGAGGCAGGGCGCCACGAACCGCCCGACGACGCCCCGCGGGACAAGTGCGGCGTCTTCGCCGTCAGCGGCTCCGAGGCGGCGGCCGAGCTCACCTACATGGGGCTCTACGCCCTGCAGCACCGGGGACAGGAGTCCGCCGGGATCGTCACCATCGACGACGACGGCGAGGCCCGATCGCACCGCGGCATGGGCCTCGTGAGCGAGATCTTCGAGGACCCGGACATCCGGCAGCTCCAGGGCTCCACGTCGGTGGGGCACGTGCGGTACTCCACCGCCGGCCACTCGGCCATGCGCAACGCCCAGCCCGTGCTGGTGGACTACCGGCGGGGGCCGCTCTCGCTGGCGCACAACGGCAACCTGACCAACGGGCTCGAGCTGCGGGAGCGGCTGACCCGCGAGGGCGCGATCTTCCAGACGGACAGCGACTCCGAGGTGATCATCCACCTGATCTCCAACTCCCGCCGCGAGGCGGAGGCCCAGCAGGTGGACGACGCCCTCACCCAGGTGACCGGGGCCTTCTCGCTGGTGCTGAGCATCGGCGACACGCTGTACGCCGCCCGGGATCCCCGCGGCTATCGCCCCCTCCTGCTGGGCGAGCTGGACGGCGCCACCATCGTGGCGTCCGAGACCTGCGCCCTGGACATCATCGGCGCCGAGTACGTGCGGGACGTCCAGCCCGGAGAGGTGCTCCGGATCCGGGACGGCGAGGTGGAGCAGCTGCGTCCCCTGGAGCCCGAGGAGCCGGCCCCCTGCCTCTTCGAGCTCGTCTACTTCTCCCGCCCCGACTCGCAGATCTGGGGCTGCAGCGTGGACGAGGCCCGGCGGGAATTCGGTCGGCAGCTGGCCCGCGAGCACCCCGTCGACGCCGACTGCGTCTTCTCGGTGCCCGACTCTGCCAACTCCTCGGCCCTGGGCTACTCCGAGGAGTCGGGGCTTCCCTTCGAGCTGGCCCTCATCCGGAACCACTACGTCGGCCGCACCTTCATCCAGCCGACGCAGGCCGGCCGCGACTTCAAGGTGCGCATGAAGTACAACGTGGTCCGGGACCGGGTGGAGGGGCAGCGGGTCGTGGTCGTGGACGACTCCCTGGTCCGCGGGACCACGAGCCGGGGGCTGCTCTCCCTGCTCCGGGAGGCCGGGGCCGAGGAGATCCACTTCCGCATCGCCTCGCCCCCGATCCGCTATCCGTGCCACTACGGCATCGACATGCCGACCCGGGAGGAGCTCCTGGCCTCCGACAAGTCCGTGGAGGAGATCGCCGACCACCTGGGCGTGGACTCCCTGGGGTACCTCTCCCTGGACGGAATGAAGGAGGCCGTGAGCGACTTCGGCCCCTTCTGCGACGCCTGCTGGACCGGCGACTACGACGCCCCGCTGGTCGACATCGAGGCCGGCTACGCGACGGTGGGGGCCTGACATGGACGGGACGGCTTCCGAACCGACTGCCGCGACCGACGACACCAGCCGCGCCCCGGTCCTCCCGGAGCTCGGTGCCGAGCCCACCGGGTCGGAGGAGCGCTCGGTGTGGGACACCATCCACGACCTCCCGAAGGCCGAGCTCCACGTCCACCTGGACGGCTCCCTGCGGCCGGGGACGGTGCTGGAGCTGGCGGACGAGCACGACGTGGAGCTCCCGGAGCGCGACCCGGAGCGCCTGGCCGACTACCTGTACGTGCGCAACGCCGAGAACCTGGAGGACTACCTCGCCCGGTTCGAGGTCACCACCTCGGTCATGCAGCACGCCGGAGCTCTGGAACGGGTGGCGTACGAGCTCTGCGAGGACGCGGCCCGGGAGAACGTCCGCTACCTGGAGATCCGCTACTCGCCGATCCTGCTCACCGAGAGGGGCCTGCCGCTTCCCGAGACCGTGGAGGCCCCGCTGCGCGGCATCGAGCGTGCCAGGGACGACCACGGCGTCGAGGCGAAGCTCATCATCTGCGGCATCCGGAACATGGACCCGGACGTCTCCCGGGACCTGGCGGACCTGGCCATCGCCTTCAAGGATCGTGGCGTCGTGGCCTTCGACCTGGCCGGGGCCGAGTACAACTACCCCGCCAAGAAGCACAAGAACGCGTTCTACATGGTCCGGAACGCCAACGTCAACGCCACGATCCACGCCGGAGAGGCGTACGGTCCCGAGTCCATCCACCAGGCTCTCCATTACTGCGGAGCACACCGCATCGGCCACGGGACCCGGCTGTACGAGGACGAGGACCTGACCCGCTACGTGCGGGATCACCGGATCCCGCTGGAGATCTGCCTCACGAGCAACGTCCAGACCCGGGCCGTGGACGGCTTCTCCGAGCACCCGGTGCGGGAATACTTCGACCGGGGCCTGGTGGTGAGCCTCCACACCGACAACCGGCTCATGAGCCAGACCACGGTGACCGACGAGTACTTCCGGGCCTGGAAGCACCTGGACTTCGACCTGGAGGAGATCGGCGACATGATGATCGCCGGCTTCAGGAGTGCCTTCCTCGAGCGGGACGTGAAGAAGGAGCTCCTGGAGGACGTGATCCCCACGGTCCGGGAGATGACCGGGGGCGCGGTGAAGCCCGAGACCGAAGTGGTCTGAGCGTCCGACCCGTTTCGCCGTCTCCGATCCGCCGGCCCACCGCGGGCCTCACAGCGGTGACACGACCCTCCCGTCCGTAACGCTGCCGTAACGACTTCGAAAGAGCACTTTCAGACCGGTTGATCCCCGCCCCCGGGGGGTCTACCATGCCGGCGTAGCGAGGAGAGGCGGGTGCACACTCTCCCTGTCGTTCCGACGACCCCCTCCCTCGAAGACATTCGGGTCCAGCCGAGATCCAGCTCACAGAAGAAGAGGACGCCGGATTCCCGACAGAGGGACCGCGCCGTTGCGAACCAGGCGAGCTCACGAACAACGAGGAAGCGATATCCAGATGATCAACCGACTGACGAGGCGGCTCGGACGGGCGTCGCTGGCGGCGCTCGCGGGTCTGTGTCTGGTCCTGGCGGCGCCGTCCGCGCTCCAGGCCCAGGAGAGCACCACCGCGGGCTCCATCGTGGGCCAGGTGGTGAACCCGGACGGCACCCCGGCCACGAACGCCAGGGTCATCGTCACCAGCATCCAGCGCGGAACCACGAACGAGGTCCTCACCAACGACGAGGGCCGGTTCGTCGTGCCGCTGCTCCAGCCCGGATCGTACCGGGTGCGGGCCGAGAGCCCGCCGCAGCCGGCGGCAGAGCTCCCCTCCGTCACGGTGAACGTCGGACAGCGGACGACCGTGACGATGGAGCTGCGACCCGTCGAGGTGCAGGACATCGGCGTCGAGGTCGGCCGCGGCGGCGTGGACGCCGCCGAGGGTGGCGTCGTGGACCTGGTCACCGAGGAGCAGGTCAGCTCGCTCCCGACGCCCGGCCGTGACTTCACCGACTTCATCAGCCTCTCGGGCCTGGTGAGCAACCAGCCGGGCATCACCACCGGCGGGCAGTTCTCGATCGGCGGCGCCCGAACGTCGGGCACCAACATCCAGATCGACGGCGCCGACGCGAACAACAGCTTCTTCTCCGAGAACCGCGGCTCGTCGCGGGTGCCGTTCACCTTCTCCCTGGAGTCCATCCAGGAGTTCCAGGTCATCACGAACGGCTTCGACGTGGAGTACGGCCGCTTCAGCGGCGGCGTGGTGAACGCCGTCACCAAGAGCGGCGGCAACGAGTTCGAGGGGAGCGCCCACTTCTTCTGGCGCGACGAGCAGCTCACCACGGACAACTTCGACGGCACGTCGCCCACGGACTTCCAGGCCTTCCAGTTCGGCGGAACCATGTCCGGGCCCATCGTCGAGGACAAGCTGCACTACTTCGCGTCGGGCGACTTCCAGCAGTGGGACCAGCCCACCTTCGCGCTGACCCCGGAGCGGACCAACATCCACCCGGACACGATCCAGCGCATGAGGGACATCCTGGTCAACACCTACGGCTTCGAGCAGTCGTACATCGACGACCAGTTCGGGACCTTCACGGAGACCGAGGACCAGGCCAACCTGTTCGGCCGGCTGGACTACACGCTGAGCGACGACCACCGGCTCACGCTCCGCGCCAACTACTCTGACTTCACGAACAGCAACGACCGTCTCTTCGAGAGCGGCCTCGAGGCCCGCACGGCGGGCTCCACCTTCGAGGACCAGGCGATCTCGGTGGTGGGGGAGTGGAACGCCGTCTTCACCCGGGACGTCTACAACACGCTACGGGTCCAGTACTCGTACGAGGACCGACCGCGTCCGGGGAACAGCGACCTGCCGAACTTCGGCATCCAGACGACGACCCGGGACGACGAGCCGGCGACGATGTTCTTCGGCGGCGAGAACTTCGGCATCACCTTCGCCAACCGGCTGGAGGAGAAGAAGATACAGGTCACCGACAACCTGACCCTCACCGCCGGTGACCACACCTTCAAGGTCGGCACGGACAACATCTTCACGAACATCCGGAACAAGTTCTGGCTGAACGGCAACGGCCTCACGACGTTCGAGAGCCTGGACCAGTTCGAGTCGCAGTCGTCCGGATTCTACTTCCGCTTCACGCCGTCCACGGAGGACCCGCAGCCGCCGGTGGCGGACTTCGCCTTCAACCAGTACGCGGTCTACGCCCAGGACCAGTGGCAGGCCACGGATCGGCTCCTGCTCACGGCGGGCCTCCGGTACGACCTCATGAGCTATCCCGACGAGGGGCCGCCGCTGGAGAACGACGACTTCGCGCAGGCGGTCCAGAGCTTCGGCCTCTCGGTGGAAACGGTCCCCGAGGACACGGACAACTGGGGACCGCGCCTCTCCTTCACGTACGACCTGCAGGAGGACGAATCGCAGGTGCTCCGCGGCGGCGCCGGCATCTTCTACGGGCCGATGCCCGGCGTGACCCACGGCAACGTGCTCCAGAGCACACCGCGTCCGAACCGCTTCTTCGGCTGCGTGGGGCCGAGCTGGCAGAACTACCGGAACATGGACGGCCCGGGGAACGTGCCCACCAGCGCGGACGACTTCGCCGCCTTCTGCTTCGCCGACACTCCCGAGATGACGATCTGGGGCGAGGACGTGGAGCAGTCCACCACCTACAAGGCCAACCTGGGCTACGAGCAGCGGCTGGCCGAGAACTGGCGGGCCAGCATCCAGGGGATCTTCACCCGGACGACCAACCTGTTCGGGGCCGTCAACAACAACCTGGACACCGACCTGGAGGACGGAACCGGCTTCAGTAGACCCTCCGGTCGGCCTGTGTTCGTCAACCCCGACACCTACGATCCGACGCCCGAGGGGTCCGACATCGCTGCTGCGCGAGTCAACGAGGACCTGCGGACGCTGTACACGCAGGTGAGCAACGGCGAGGCGCGGGCGTACAACCTGAAGCTCGAGTTCCAGGGGAATCCCACCGAGGACCTCCGCCTGGCGGGCAACTACACGATGAACTTCGCCTACGACAACAGCACCACCGAGTGCTGCACCGGCAACGCCCTGCTCTTCGACACGCCGACGGCCGGCAATCCCAACTTCCTGGGCGACCCCGGCGACGACGAGGACGGATCCTGGGGGCCCTCCAAGACGCAGCGGCGCCACGTGGTCGTTCTGAACGCCATGTGGGACCTGCCGGCGGGCTTCGAGGTGAGCGGCATCTACCGCGGCCAGTCCGGCAACCCGTTCACCCCCTCCGTCAACGGCGACCTCAACTTCGACGGAGAGGCGGAGAACGATCGGCCGTACCTGCCGGATCCCGACAATCCGGGCGCGTCGGGCTACGCGTTCGCCTCCAGCAGCGACCTGGATCGCTACCGGGGTCTGCTGAACGAATACTCCTGCCTTCAGGACGCCGTGGGGAGCATCATCTCCCGGAACACCTGCTCGAACCCCTGGTGGCACAGCGTCGACGTGAAGGTCAAGAAGACCTTCCAGACGGTGGGCGATCAGAGCTTCGACGTGATCGTCGACATGTTCAACGTCCTGGACGGCCTGGGGATGAGCGCCGGCGAGTTCGTCTTCCGCGAGGACGAGCTCTTCCAGGTCGAGGGATACGATTCCGACACCGACCAGGTCACGGTGAGCACGGGGCAGTTCGGCCGGGAGATCCCGGTGGGCTTCACCCCGTTCCAGTTCCAGGCCCAGGTGGGCGTGCAGTACCACTTCTGACGGCCTGACCGGCGGCGCCGGCCGGGGCCCCGGTCCGGCCCGTCGACCTCATCGAAACGAGAAGCCCCGCGGCCCGTCCGGGCCTGCGGGGCTTTTCGTTTTTTCTACTGGTCCATTCGGGTCTCCGCGGAGACGTGCGGCCGCACGTCCCGGACGGACGGCACGCCTCAGCCGGCGGCCAGCCGCTCCTCGGCCAGCTCCACGTGGTCCGAGCTTCCGATGTACAGGGGCGTCCGCTGATGCAGGTTCTGCGGGTTCAGGGACAGGATGTCCCGCTCTCCGTCGCTGGCCCGACCGCCCGCCTCCTCGCAGATCATGGCCATGGGCGCGGCCTCGTACAGGAGCCGCAGCTTGCCCTCCGGATTGGCCCGGTTCCCCGGGTACATGAAGAGCCCTCCGTTCATCAGCGTCCGGTGAAAGTCGGCCACCAGGGAGCCGACGTAGCGGGCGGAGAAGCCGCCGCCGTCCCGCTCCCGTCCCGTCTTCAGGTGCTCGACGAGCCCCCGCTGGTCCTCCGACCACTTGTCGGCATGCCCCTCGTTCACGCTGTACACGCGGTCGCCGGGGTCCGGGATCCGGATGTCGCGGTGGGAGAGCAGGAACTCCCCGATGGACGGGTCCAGGGTGAACCCGTGGACGCCGTTTCCGGTGGTGTACACGAGTATGGTGGAGGAGCCGTAGAGGATGTACCCGGCGGCCTCCTGTCGGTGGCCCGGCTGCACCAGGTCGTCCCGCGTCCCGTCCCGCCCCTGGCTCACCCTCTCGTGGATGGAGAAGATGGTACCGATGGAGATGTTCACGTCGATATTGGAGCTCCCGTCCAGCGGATCGAACAGGAGCGCGTAGTCGCCGGTGGGGAACTCCTCCGGGATGGGGAGCGGGTCCTCCTGCTCCTCCGACGCCATGACGCACAGGTGACCGCCGTGATCCATGGCCCGAAACACGACGTCGTGGGCGAACTCGTCCAGCTTCTGGACCTCCTCGCCGTGGACGTTCTGGCGGCCGGTCTGGCCCAGGATGTCGACGAGGCCGGCCTTCCTCACCTGCCGGTTGATGAGCTTACCGGCCAGCGCCAGGTCCTGGAGGATGCTGGAGAACGCGCCCGTGGCTCCCGGGTGGCGGCGCTCCTGTTCGACGATGTGGCGGTCGAGGGTGACGACGGATCGGTCCATGGGGGCGGGGATGGTATGAGCGTGGCGCGTACTCTCACGAGAGGTCGAGCGGAACTGCGCCGGGACCATACGCGTCGGCACGGTCCCGGGACAAGCCGGGCGAGCCGTCCGTCAGCGGTCCTCCCCCCGTGTCACTCCTCCAGCCGCCACCCGCCCTCCCGCCCGACGCGCACGCAGACCGTGCCGTCGCGGTCGGTCCGCCGCACCCGGACGCCGGCGTCCGTCAGCGTGGCCAGGGTCAGCGGGTGCGGGTGACCGAACCAGTTGCCGCGGCCGACCGAGATCACCGCCAGCGACGGCGAGACCGCCCGCACCCAGGCCGGCGCCGTGGAGGTGCGGCTGCCGTGATGGCCGACGCTCAGCACGTCGGCCCGGAGCGAGTCCGTCGGCCAGCGCCGGAGCATGGCCATCTCGCGCGCCATGGAGGCGTCGCCGGTGGTCACCCACGTGAAGCTCCCGCCCACGGTCACGCGGAGGCTGACGCCGGCGTCGTTGGACGGGAGACGCTCCGGACGCGGTGACTCCGGCTCGGGCCCCGCGTCCAGGACCAGCAGCTCCACCTCGTCCACTCGCATCCGGTCCCCGGCCCGGAGGGTCAGCCACCGGGCGCCCTCGTGTCCCACCGCCTGCAGGAATCGCAGGTGAGCCCCTCCCGGGAGCGCGGCGCCGGCCGAGGCCACCCGGCGGACGCGGAGTCTCTCCAGCACGGCCTCCCCGCCGCCCACGTGATCGAGGTCCGGGTGAGAGAGGGCCAGGAGCTCCACGGACCCGGCGCCCCGGGCCCGCAGGAACGGCACTACGGTGGACAGCCCCCGGTCGGGGCCCGGACGTCCGGGTGGCGTGGCGGGGCCGGTGTCCAGGAGGAGCCATCGCCCCGCCCGGGTCCGGATCGCGGCGGCGTCCCCCTGCCCCACGTCCAGTGTGCAGACCAGGGTCCCGCGGCCACCCCGGATTCCG
This sequence comes from Candidatus Caribbeanibacter nitroreducens, assembly GCA_947581645.1. Taxonomy (GTDB): domain Bacteria; phylum Gemmatimonadota; class Gemmatimonadetes; order Palauibacterales; family Palauibacteraceae; genus Caribbeanibacter; species Caribbeanibacter nitroreducens. The sequence continues at coordinate 8,394 of CANPVF010000055.1, forward strand.
GTCCACGCGCTCGCCAGCGACGGCCAGGTCAGACCCACCAGGACCGCCGCGGCCAGGGGCGTCACGCAGCGCGCCACCCGCCCGCCGCGGACGTACCGGACCCAGGCCAGGAGCAGGAAGGCGGCGATCAGCCAGTACGCCGGTCCGGGCGGCGCGGCTTCGACCTGGCCTCCGGGCACCGACGCGAAGCCGTCCACGACGGCCGTGAGGGAGCGGAGGAGGCCCGTGGCCGCCCCCTCCGCGGCCCACGCTGTCCACCCGGGGAGCACCAGGACCGCCACCGCGGACAGGAGCGCGAGGCCCAGCAGGGGCGTCCCCAGGAGACCCGAGGCTGCGGCCACGGGAGCGGCCCGCTGGAAATGGAGGGCCGTCAGCGGGGCCGTCATGGCGCAGGCGCCGGCCCCCGCCGCGGCGGACAGGACCAGCGTTCGGGTCCTCCGTCCCGGCTTCCGCCCCTCGAGCAGACGCCGGCCCGTGGCCGCACCGAGGACCACGCCCCCGAAGCCGGCGAAGGAGAGCTGGAAGCCGGGACCGATCGCCGTCAGCGGGTCCGCCAGGAGCGCCGCCGCGGCCGCGGCCCCGAGGAGATCCGACGTCCGGACCGGGCTCCCGCGGAGCCTCGAGAGGGCCCAGCCCGCGAAGAGGAGGCTCGCGCGAACCGCCGATGGCGGCGCCCCGATCCACAGCACGTAGGCGCCGGTGAGCCCGGCCGCCGCCACGTGGCGGGACCCGGTGGGGAGGACCAGCCCGAAGAGCCAGGCGGCCGCCGCGGCCAGCACGCCCACGTGCAGGCCGGAGATGGCCAGGAGGTGCGCGAGCCCGGCCCGGGCGAAGCGGCGGCTCACGCCCTCCGGGAGCCCTCCCCGGTCGGCCAGCGTGAGGGCCCGCGCCAGGGCGGCGGCGTCCGGCGGCAGTCGCTCCCGGTAGCGGCCCGCCGCTCGACCCCGCCAGCGGGCCGCCGCGGCCCCGAGGCGTTCCCCGGGCCCGATCTCCCGACCCGTGGAGCGGGTCATCTCGTCGGCCCGCAGGAAGCCGCGGTGCTGCGGCCTGCGGAGCTCTTCGCCCGCCGGATAGGGCCGCCACGAGCCCTGCACCCGCACGTGCTCACCCCGTGGGGGGAGAATCCCGGGGTCGGCCCGGACCGTGAGCGCGGGCAGCTCGCACCGGCGACCGCCGGAGCGGAGCGAGACCGCGGCGAGCGCGGCTCGGGCGGTCGCCCCGTCGGCGTCCGGGGACGCGACCGCCGTCAGCAGTCCCGCTGCCCGCACCGGTGCGTCCCGCAGCAGGTCGGAGACGCAGGCGGAATGGGCCCGGCCGGCGGAGCGCAGCCCCAGGGCGGCACCGCACAGGAGACAGACCGCCAGCGGGAGGGCGACGCCCGGCAGGTCGCCTCGGGCGGCCCCTGTCCGGCGGCGTTCGAGCCATCCGGGCAGATGGCCGGGGGGAAGGAGGAGGACGGCCGCCGCGACCAGGGGGATCACGGCGAGGGCGAGCCCGGGGAACCCGGCCGGCAGCGTCGAGCCGGCGGGGCGGGTTCCCCCGGCCAGCACACCGGCCGACAGGAAGGCCCCGGCCCAGAAGATTCCGCCAGCGCGCCGGGTCCGCTTCACCGGCCCGCCGCTACTCCTCCCCCTCGATCACCTCCCGGTAGCGCCGGAGGGTGCGCCGGGTCCTGAGATCCGCCTTCAGTCCCGCCAGGAAGACCGCCAGCATTCCCAGGAGGACCGAACCGAAGACGAGCACCGGGAGGGAGACGGAGCGGAGGGTCACGATGCCCAGCTCCACGGTCACCTGCTGGTCGCCGTTGGCCACGGCGAAGCCGAAGGCCAGGCCGGCGACCACGACGAAGGTGAGGGCACGGATCCAGAACTTCACGCCGTCCGCTCCCCGCGGAAGGTGGCGCCGGTGGTGTCGGTGAGCCGCACGCTCACGTACTCGCCGATCAGGTCCTCGTCGCCCGGGAAGACGACGGCCTTGTTCCTCTCGGTCTTCCCCAGCACGTCGCCGTCGCTCCGGGCGGGCTCCTCGACCAGGACCTCCACGTCCCGGTCCACTTCGTTCTCGGCGATGTCCCGCTGGATCTCGCGGTGCAGCTCGATGAGCTCCTCCAGGCGCCGCTGGGCCACCTCGTCCTCGACGAAGTCCTCCTCCGGGAACCGCGTGGCCGGCGTGCCCTCCCGGGGCGAGTACCGGTACAGGAACGCGTCGTCGTAGCGGACCTCCCGCATCAGGTCGAGCGTGGCCCGGAAGTCCACCTCCCGCTCGCCCGGGAAGCCCACGATCATGTCCGTGCTGAGGGCGATGTCCGGGATCCGGTCCCGGAGCATCCGAACCTTCTCCAGGTACTCGTCCACCGTGTAGCGGCGGACCATGCGCTTGAGCATCCAGTCGGAGCCCGACTGGGCGGGCAGGTGCAGCTGGCGGCACACGGCCTCCTCCTCCGCCATGACGTCCACGAGGCGCTCGGTCACGTCGTTCGGATGAGGTGACGTGAAGCGCACCCGTCGGACGCCCGGGACGAGGGCCACCGCCCGGAGGAGGCGGGCGAAGTCCCAGTTCTCCCACCGGTAGGAGTTCACCGTCTGCCCCAGGAGGGTGATCTCCGAATACCCGCGCTCCACCGCCTCCCTGGCCTCGGAGAGCACGGCCGACGGGTCCCGATTCTTCTCGCCGCCCCGCACGTAGGGGACGATGCAGAAGGTGCACCGGTGGTCGCATCCGCGCTGCACGGTGATCCACGCCGTCACCCCCTCCTCGCGAACCGCGTCCATGCCCTCGTAGCGCTCGGAGCCATCCAGCTCCAGGAGACGCTGTCCGCGCTCCAGGCCGCCGAAGCGGATCTGGTCGATCCGCTCGCCGATGTCCCGGTACGCGTCGGGCCCGGCCACCAGGTCGACGCCGTCCATCTCCTCCACCAGGCGATCGCCGATCCGCTGGGCCATGCAGCCCGTGACGCCCAGGACGAGGTCCGGGTTCTCCTGCCGGAACTGCTGCAGCTGGCCGATCCGTCCCCGGACCCGCTGTTCCGCGTTTTCCCGCACGGCGCAGGTGTTGATCAGGATCACGTCGGCCCGACCCGGCTCCTCCACCTGCACGTAGCCGCGGTCGGCGAGCTTGCCGGCCATCAGCTCGGTGTCGTTGATGTTCATCTGACATCCGTACGTCTCGATGAACACCCTGCGGCTGGCCGGCTGCACGTGATCCGAGCCCGGCTCGGGCGCGGGACGGTCCCCGGTCTCCTCCCGGGACTCGCCCGGCGCTCGAAGCTGTACGAGGCGCTCGGTCATCGGTGTCCGTGATTCACGTTGCTGGGGTCCGTCATCGACGCGTCACGAACGGAAAGTGACGTGGTGGAGGCGTTACTGTCGAATCTGGAGCGTGAAGTGGAAGCGCCTGAAGTCCTCCGCGATGCCGGCCTCGGCCACGTCGCCGCGGGTGCCCACCTCCACGCCGACCCCGATGGACGCCATGCCCCCGGCGCCGAGGATGCTGAAGCCCCCGGTGACGGCGCGCTCGGTCACCTGCTCCTTGCCCTCGCGCACGAAGGGGAGCTCTCGCACGCGGCCGCCCAGGCGCAGCGGCACCGTGAGAGGCCCGATGTCGACGTCGGACAGCTCCACGCCGCCCCCGGCCCAGCGGAGATCCTCGGCCCGCCCCTCGCGGAGGTCTCCGTCCATGGAGGACCATCCGGTCCATCCGCCGCCGCCGGTCACGACCATCCCCTCGACGGGGGTCACGCTGGCCGACGCCGTGAGGCTCGCCGGATAGTCGTAGGTTCGGACCTCAGCGGGTCCGGCCGGCTCCGCCTCCAGCTCGCCGGCCACCGAGCCGCCCACGTTCAGCCGCGCCAGGTCTCCCACGGCGACGCCCAGACCGCCGTGAAACCTCCATCCGCCGTACGCCCAGCTCCCGGACGCCGCCACGTCGGAGAGGCCTCCGCCGGCCCCGGCGGCCGTGTCGGGGCTGAAGGACCGACGGAAGGAGCGCTCCAGGGAGCCGGTCAGTCGATCGGCGCCGACGCCCACCGAGATCGGTCCGATGGTACGGGCGAGCGACACGTTGGCCGACGAGAGCCCTCCGTCCGAGACCCTCCGCTCGCGGTAGGGGAAACGCTCGCCGCCGAAGCTCAGGGTGTCCTCCAGGGTCACCCGCCAGTCCTGGTCCAGCTCCGGCGAGAAGCCGGCGCCGATGCGCCAGTCGCCGAAGGGGACCACGACCCGGGCCACGCTGAAGCGGCTCCGGCCGGTGGACTGGGCCGGAGCGGACCCGGAGACGTCCACGTCCACCGCTTCGGGAGACAGGGTGAAGCCCAGCGTGAGACGCTGGAAGGCGGTGAGCGACGCCGGGTTGCGGGCCGAGAGGCTGCCTCCCGGAAGGGCACCCGCCACGCCGCCCACGCCCGCCGCACGGGCGTCGACCGGTGCCACGGGGTACCCGAGGCCGGTCCCGGTGAGCGGCGTCTGGCCCCGGGCGGGAGCCGCCACGAGAAGGGCCAGGATCGCTGCAGCGACCAGGCCCCCGGCCCTGCCCGTCGTCCCCGGAAGGAGGCGCGAGCGCGGTTCACGACGTCGTCTCATGGCAGGGTGAAGTCCGTGGGTGGAGTGATCAGGATTCGGAGCTCGGGGCGCATGCCCTCGGCTGCCTCGACGGAACCGAAGTCCCAGAAGCCCAGGTCCTGGCCGTCGGGAATGGGACGCAGTCCCACCGCGAACTGGTCGATCGAGTCGGCGGGGGCGCTGGCCCAGCTCTGGACCAGGTCCGTCACGCGGATCGTGAGCGGGCGTCCCGCGGCCAGCGAATCCGGGTCCAGCGCCACGATTCCGCTCTGGGTGTTCGGGGCACTCACGGGATCACCGATCGGCGTGCGGGCCCCGTAGACGAAGGGATCCGCCAGGAGCCGCGTCGGCAGGGCACTCAGGATGACCGGGGGCCGGAACGGCGAACCCGGGTCGGCCACCGGGTGGAAGACCAGCTCGGCCCGGTTCACCTGGGCGCCCCGGATCGGCACCCCGTCGATGCTGTCCGGGGGGCGGAACGCGAAGTAGAACCGGCTGGACGGCAGCCCTCCGGCACGGAGGTCCTGTCCCGCCGGCGGGAGATCCGGGTCGTGGATGAAGGTCGACGCCGACGACGCCGCGACGATGCGCTCCACGGAGTCCATGTCGGCGTTCCGGGCGTCGAGCTCGATGGCCACCTGCCGGATCACCATCCGGTTCCCCTCGCCCCGGGTCAGGAGCGCCAGCGGCGGCACCCCGCCCGAGTCCGCCCACGCCGTGATGAGGGAGTCCGGGTCGCCCCGGAACGGCACCCGGAGCGTGTCCGAGGACGCCGTGTCGGCCGCGGCCCCGAAGCGGAAACGGAGATCGGCCAGACGATCCGCCAGGTCGCCGCCGGCGCTGTCCCAGGGAGTTCCCTCGGACGCCTGCTCCCAGGTCGCCTCGTCCGCCACGAAGTCCCTGCTCAGCGAGTAGAGCTCCAGGGTGGCCGAATCGCCGGAGAACACCGAGCGCGCCGTGTCGGCCACGACCCGGAGGTACATGTCGCCCGTGGAGTCCACGGCCTGTCCGCCGATGGAGTCGGGGACGTTGTCGATCCTGAACAGGGACCGGCTCTGCAGCGGAGGCTGATCCGCGGTGAGGAGGAAGGGAGAGTCGCCGATGGCGGCGAACCCGGTGTACGTGGTGTCCCTCCAGATCGGCAGCTGGTCCACCGGCAGTGACACCGACACGGCATCGGCGGCCTGTCCGGGCGGCTCCTGACCGTCGACCCCGGTGAGCCCCTCCTCGGTGCAGGCCGCGGTCGCCGCCAGCGCCACGACGATCAGGAGAAGAGCGGGAAGGCCACGACTCCAGCCGCTGGAGCGCCTCACGCCCGGCTCCCCTCGTCGTTCCGCCGGAAGACCTCCGGCAGGAGGTCCGACAGGATCCAGCGGCCCACGGAACCGTCGGTGGCCTCGCTCCAGACCTCCAGCTCCGTCCCGAACTCGGCCAGCGCCTGCCGGCACATTCCGCAGGGGGTGGCCGGCCGGTCTCCAGACGTCACGAGGGCGAGACGGCTGAAGCTGCGTGCCCCGGAGCTCACGGCGGTACCCAGGGCGACGCGCTCGGCGCAGACGCCCACCGGCGAGGACGCGTTCTCGACGTTCACCCCCGAGAAGACGCGACCGTCCTCGGCCTCCAGTGCCGCGGCGACCCGGAAGTTCGAGTAGGGCGCGTACGCCGAACCGTGGACGCGCCGTGCTTCCTCCAGCAGCGCCTCCGGACGGTCGTCCGTCCCCCCCGTCACGTGGTTCCCCTCTCCGTGCCGCTCTCCGCCGCGGACGACGGAGAGGCCTGCGCCTCCCCCACCTCCAGGCGGGGAAGCCGGTCCGTGAAGCCCGTCAGTATCTCGTGAGCGATGGTGTCGCACGTACTCGCAAGCTCCTCCAGGCTGATCTCTGATTCGCCGTCGTGTCCCAGCAGGGTGGCCACGTCACCCGAACGAACGTCGGGGCGATCCGTGACGTCCACGACCGTGATGTCCATACAGACCCTACCCCGAATCGGTGCTGCTCGTCCGTGGATGAGCGCCTCGCCCCGGTTCGAGAGGGAGCGGCGAAGGCCGTCTCCGTAGCCGAGCCCGAGGGTGGCGAGGCGCGAGGGACGCTCCGTCCGGTACGTCGCGCCGTAGCTGACCGTCGTCCCGGCTGATACCCGCCTCACCTCCAGCACCCGGGCGCGAAGGCGTACCACCGCCTCCGCATGCAGTTCCCCGTCCACCGGTGCCCCTCCGTAGAGGAAGATGCCGGGCCGGACCACGTCGGCGGCCCGCTCCGGCCATCGAACGGCGGCCGCGCTGTTGGCGGCGTGCCGGAGTCCCGGGTCCAGGCCGTTTCGCTCCATGGATCGGAGCGCATCACGGAAACGGCCCCACTGTCCGTCCGACGCGCCGTCGTCCGTCTCCGCCGAGTGGTAGTGCGTGAAGGTGCTGACGAGACGGAGCGGGCTCTCCCGGAGGGCCTCCCGCACCGACCCGGCCCACTCGTCCACGCGCCCCGCGTCCAGGCCCAGCCGCCCCATCCCGGTGTCCAGGTTCAGGTGGATTGCCAGCTCCCGTTCCCGGGCCGAGGCGGCGCCGGCCAGCGCGCGGAGGCCGTCCACGCTGCTCGCGGCGGCCTCGAGATCGGACGCCAGAAGACTCTCCGCGTCCTGCTGCGGACAGGGGGAGAAGACCACGACCCGCCCCTCCCAGCCGGCTTGCCGGAGCTCCTCGCCCTCGGCCGCCGTGGCCACCCCGAGCCCCCAGGGCTCCTCTCCGGCCAGGGCCCGGGCCACGCGAACGGCACCGAGGCCGTAGCCGTCGGCCTTCACCATGGGCAGGAGCCTGCACTGCGGACCCACGTGACGCGCCAGCCGACGACAGTTGCGCCGGAGCGCGTCCACGTCGACCTCGAGCCAGGCACGACGTAAATCCTTGATTGACAGCCTCTTCAAATATGACGTAGACTGGGCCCGCTATGAGCGACGCCGAACGGGACCCCGATGCAGAGCCGGGAGGGCGTGAGCCGACGGAGCACAGCGCCGCTCGGTCGGACTCCGCCCTCCCCGACGAGGATCACCTGCGCGAGCTGCGACGCGAGGACGCCGACTTCGCCCGGGTCCTCCCGCTGGTCCGGCACCTCCGCCGCCACTGCCCGTGGGACGCACGGCAGACCCCCCGAAGCCTCCGGCCGTACCTGCTCGAGGAGGCCGGGGAAGTGGCGGACGCCGTCGCGGGAGGCGACGACCGGGAGCTGCCGGGCGAGCTCGGCGACCTGCTCCTGAACGTCGCCTTCCAGGTCGTCCTGGCCGAGGAGCGCGGCTCCTTCGGGGCCACGGACGTCGTCCGGCGGCTGGAGCAGAAGATGAAGGACCGGCACCCGCACGTCTACGGGGACGCCGAGGAGCCTCCCCCCTGGGAGGAGCTGAAGGCCCGGGAGGGAGCGGAGGGCGGAGAGAGCGAGGCGACAGGCGACGAAGAGCGCGACGGACGCGAGTCCGGCCCCCTGGGCGCCGCCCTCCGGGCGCAGCGCCGGGCCGCCGAGCGCAACTTCGACTGGCCGGACGTACGCGGGGCCCTGGCCAAGGTGCGGGAAGAGGCCGACGAGATGGAGCGTCTGGCCGACGCCGGCGCCGACCCGGATCGAGTGCGCGAGGAGGTGGGCGACCTCCTCTTCGCCGCCGTCAACGCCGCCCGCCTCTCCGCGGTGGACCCGGACCGGGCCCTGGTGGAGGCGGTGAGCAAGTTCCGGGATCGCTGGGGCCGGGTGCTGGAGCTGGCCGCCGACCGCGGCCTGGAGCCGGAGGAGGCGACCCTGGAGGAGCTGGACACCCTCTGGGACCTGGTGAAGGACGCAGACCGGGAGAGCGAGCGGGACGACTGACGGCCCTCTCCCGACGGGTCGACTACGGCTCGATTCGGTTCGTGAGCCGCGGGAAGGGGATGCACTCCCGCACGTGCTCGGTGCCGCAGATCCAGGCCACGGTCCGCTCCACCCCGAGGCCGAATCCGCTGTGGGGAAAGGTCCCGTATCGCCGCAGGTCCAGGTACCAGTCGTACGCCTCCTCCGGCAGCCCCTCCTCCCGGATCCGGGACAGCAGGATGTCGTGGTCGTCCTCCCGCTGGCTGCCGCCGATCAGCTCCCCGTACCCTTCCGGGGCCAGCAGGTCGTCGCACTTCACCGTCCGCGGGTCCTCCGGGTTCACCTTCATGTAGAAGGCCTTGGCCTCCTTCGGCCAATCGTAGACGAAGAGGGGACGGGAGCGCCCCTCCATGAGGGCCTTCTCCGCCTCGCCCCGCAGGTCCTCACCCCACTCGATCTCCACGCCGTCGGACCGGACGCTCTCCACGGCCTCGGTGTAGCTCATCCGCTCGAAGCGCTCCGAGAGTACCGTCTCCAGCGGGCCCGTGTCGCGCTCCAGCGTCTCGAGCTCGTCCCCGCACCTCTCCAGGGCCCGCTTCACGATGAAGGTCACGAACTCCTCCTGCAGGGCCATGTTGCCCTCGGAGTCCAGCCACGCCACCTCCGGCTCCACCATCCAGAATTCGGTCAGGTGCTGGGGGCTCTTCGACTTCTCCGCCCGGAAGGTGGGCCCGAAGCAGTACACCCTGTCGTGGGCCGCCGCCGCGGCCTCGGCGTAGAGCTGACCCGTCTGGGCCAGGTAGGCCGCCCCCTCGTCGAAGTACTCCGTCTCGAAGAGCGTGCCCGCCTCCTCGCCGATGGAGCCGGTGAGGATCGGTGTGTCGATGAGCACGAAGTCGCGCTCGTAGTAGAAGTCGCGGATGGCCCGCACGACCTCGTTCCGGACCCGCATGATGGCCACCTGCCGGGGATGCCGGAGCCAGAGGTGGCGGTGGTCCAGGAGGAAGTCGACCCCGTGCTCCTTGGGCTGGATCGGGTAGTCCTCGGAGGGCCCGACCAGGGTGAGCCCGGTGGCGGAGATCTCGTGTCCTCCCGGCGCTCGCTCGTCCTCCTCCACCGTTCCCCGGACCTCGACGCTGGCCTCGTAGTGCACCTCGTCCAGCGTCTCCCAGCTCCCGTCGTCCACCTGGTCGCGGGGGAAGACGGCCTGCACCTCCCCGGATCCGTCGCGCACCTCCAGGAAGGCGATCTTGCCGCTGGAGCGGAAGTGGCGGACCCAGCCCCGGAGGCGGACGTCCCGTCCCACGTGATCGGGGAGATCCTCGACACGGACGCGCTCCAGGTCGGGCTCGGCGGCGGGATCGGGGGTCGGCATGATCGGCGGTACTCGCTGTGTTCGGGGGGATGCTCGGACCGTGGACGGCGCGAAGTTAGAGGCCGCCACCGGGGCGAGCAACGCGTCCCCGACGGGTCTCAGCCCACCTCGTACAGCTCCTCGCGGTCGCCGTATCGCTCCACCAGCTCGCGGCCCAGCTCCCGGTGCTCCGGGCTGGAGAGCCCGGGATCCTCGCGGACGATCCGCCGGGCCCGCTCCCGGGCATGCCGCAGCAGATCGTCGTCCCGTTCCAGCTCGGCGAACTTCAGCTCGGGCACGCCGTGCTGCTCCCGGCCGAAGAAGTCGCCCTGCCCCCGGAGCCGCAGGTCGGCCCGGGCCAGCTCGAAGCCGTCCGTGGTGGCGGCGAAGGCGGCCAGCCGCTCGGGGGGCGGGTCCTCCTCCGTGAACGCGACGCAGTACGCCTGCTCGCCGCCCCGGCCCACACGGCCCCGGAGCTGGTGGAGCTGGGCGAGCCCGAAGCGCTCGGCGTCCTCGATGAACATCACGGTGGCGTTCGGGACGTCGATCCCCACCTCGATCACCGTGGTGGCCGCCAGCAGCTGGATCTCCCGGTCCAGGAAGCGCCGCATCACCGCCTCCTTCTCCTCCGCGGACATGCGCCCGTGCAGGAGCCCGACCTCGAACTCCGGGAAGCGCGCCGCCAGCCGGTCCCGCATCTCGGTGGCGGAGCGAGCGTCCAGGGACTCCGATTCCTCCACCAGCGGATAGACCACGAAGCCCTGCCGTCCCTCCCCCAGCTTCTGCCGGAGGAAGTCGAAGGCCGCCTCCCGGCTCTCGGGCCCGCGCACGCCGGTGACGACCTCCTTCCGCCCGGGAGGCATCTCGTCGATGACGGAGAGGTCCAGGTCGCCGTACAGGCTCAGGGCCAGGGACCGCGGGATGGGCGTGGCCGACATCACCAGCGTGTCGCTCTCCCGGCCGGCCTCGCGGAGGGTCCTGCGCTGCTCCACGCCGAATCGGTGCTGCTCGTCCACCACCGCCAGCCCCAGGTCGTCGTACTCCACGCCCTCCTGGATCAGGGCGTGGGTCCCCACCACGACCCGGGCCGTGCCGTCGGCCAGCGCCGCCAGCCGGTCCCGACGCTCGGCGTCGGTGAGCGATCCCGTCACGAGGATCGCCTCCAGCCCCAGCGGCTCCAGCAGCTCGGCCAGCGTCCGCGCGTGCTGCTCGGCCAGGATCTCGGTGGGCGCCATCAGGGCCGCCTGCGTCCCGTTCTCCACCGCCCGGGCCATGGCCAGGGCCGCCACCACGGTCTTACCGCTCCCCACGTCCCCCTGCAGGAGGCGGTACATGCGCTCCGGGCTCTCCATGTCACCGCGGATCTCCGCCCAGGCCCGCTCCTGGGCCCCCGTGAGCTCGAAGGGCAGGCTCTCGCGCAGACGGTCCGTCAGGTCGGGCTCGGCGTCCAGGGGCCGCCCCTCCCCCTCCGTGCGCACCCGCTCCCGGGCCCGGGCGAACATGAGCTGGAGGAAGAAGAGCTCCTCGTACGCCAGGCGGCGCCGGGCCGACTCCACCTGGCCGGGCTCGTCCGGCCGGTGGAGGGTCTCCAGGGCGTCCCGGAGGTGGGGGACACCGACCTCCGACCGCCACGCCTCTCCGAAGAGCTCCTTCTCCTCCACGGCGTCCAGCAGCTCGTCCAGGTTCTTCCGGACGATGCTCCGGATCTGACGGTGGCTGAGGCCCTCCGTGGCCGGGTACACGGGGAACACCTCTCCCCCCCCGGCCGCGGCCCCGTCCTCGTCCCCTTCCTCCTCGAGCGTCGTGAACTCGCGCGGCTGGATCTGACGGCCGTGGAAGAACTTCACGGGGCCGGAGACCAGAAGCAGGTCGCCGCGGTCGATGGATCGCTGGAGCCAGGGCTGGCCGGGCCAGGCGCACTCGATGACGCCGCTGTCGTCGCGGATCACCGCCCGGAAGATGCGGAGTCCCTTCTGCGTCGGTATGACGCCCTTCGAGACCACGCGCCCCACGACGGTGGCCTCGTCCCCGGGGTGGAGGGAGGAGATCGGCGTCAGGGTGGTGGCGTCCTCGTACCGGTGCGGGACGTGATAGAGGAGGTCGCCGCCGGTGCGGACGTCGAGCCGGGCGAACTTCTCGGAGCGGCTCGGACCGACTCCCTTCAGGTACTGGATCGGCCGGTAGAGGGGCGAACCCTTCTGGCTCATGTCAGCTCGGTCGCGGCTTCGGGTCGCTCCGCCGACGGCCGCGGTGCCGGTCGGCGGTGACGCGTCATGCGGCGCCCAGCAGCTCCCGGGTGTAGCGCCTGGCGTCGAACGGCTCCAGGTCCGGGAGCTGCTCGCCCGTGCCAAGGAACCGGACGGGGACCGAGAGCTCCCGGGCCACGGCCACCGCCGAGCCGCCGCTCCCGGTGCTGTCGAATTTCGTCAGCACCAGGCCGGTCAGGTCGACGGCCTCGCCGAACTTCTCGGCCTGCTGGATGACGTTCTGTCCGGAGGTGGCGTCCACCACCAGGAACCGCTCGTGCGGCGCCCCGTCCACGAGCCGGCCCACCACGCGGTCGATCTTCTGCAGCTCCTCCAGCAGGTCGCGCTGCGTGTGGAGCCGGCCCGCGGTGTCCACCAGCACACGGTCGGTTCCCCGGCTCACCGCGGCCTCCACGGCGTCGTAGGCCACCGAGGCCGGGTCGGCGCCGGACTCGCCGCCGATGAACTCCGCCCCGGCCCGCTCCGCCCACTCCCGGAGCTGATCCTGGGCGCCGGCCCGAAAGGTGTCGGTGGCGGCCATGATCACGCTCTCGCCCCGCTCCCGGCAGCGGTGGGCCAGCTTGCCCGCCGTGGTGGTCTTGCCCGTCCCGTTCACGCCCAGGAGCAGCACCACCCCGGGTCCCTCCGCCGGCGTCACGAGCTCCGGGGAGGCGGCGTCGGCCCCGGTCAGGATCTCCTGGATCTCCCGCGCCAGGAGCTCGCGCAGCTCCTCCTCGGTGGAGACGCTGCCCCGCTTCGCGGCCCGCTCCAGCTCACCCACCAGCTCCATGGTGGCGTCGACCCCGAAGTCCGCCTGCAGGAGCAGCCGCTCCAGGTCGGAGATCGTCTCCTCGTCGATGCCCTTCACCATGGCCCCCACGTCGGTGAGAGCCACGTCCTTGACCTTCTGCCAGAACGAGCGCTTCGGACGCTCGGAGCCCAGGTCCATGCCGTCGTCAGTCACGATCTATCGTGGGGAGTCGGGGGAACGATGCGGTCAGTCGAGTCGTCAGGGGGCGGGGCGCCGGCGGCCCGACGCCGGGCGCGGCCGATCAGCGGGCGGTCTCGTCGCCGGTCTCGCCGCTCCCGGCCAGGCGCGACAGCCGCGGCAGGCGGTACTCCACCAGGTCGGCGACGGCGGCCTCGCGCTGCTGGGCGAAGGCCTCCATCTGATCGTCGGGCACCGGGTCGCCGGGCGGGAGCTCGAGGTCGGCCGGGTCCACCTGCTCGCCGTACCGGAGGAACTCGTAGTGGACGTGCGGGCCGGTGGCCGTGCCGCTGGCCCCCACGTAGCCGATGACCTCACCCTGGGCCACCCGCTCGCCCACGTCCAGGCCGCGGGTCCAGCCCCGCATGTGAGCGTAGCGCGTCCGGTAGCGCGAGTTGTGTCGGATCTCCACCATGCGGCCGTAGCCGCCCCAGTAGCGCTTCTTGCTCACGACGCCGTCGCCGGTGGCCTTGATCGGCGTCCCGCGTCCGGCCCCGTAGTCGATGCCCAGGTGGGCCCGGCGCCGCTGCAGGACGGGGTGGTACCGGCTGCGGCTGAAGCCGCTGGTCACCCGACGGTAGTCCAGCGGGGCCCGCAGGAACTCGGTGCGCAGGGACTCGCCGTCCAGGTCGTAGTAGCCGTCCACCGTGGGATCCGGGCTGTCGAAGTGGACGGCGAACAGGTGCCGGGCGCCGTTTCGGTATTCGGCGGCCAGGACCTGTGCCGATCGCAGGGTGCCGTCGGGCCGCACCTTCCGCCGGATCGCCATCCGGAAGGCGTCGCCCGTCCTCAGCTCCCGGAAGAAGTCGACCCGCCACCGGTAGATGTCCTCCAGGGCGTAGACGATCTCCACGTCCTCGTTCGGGGCCAGCTCCGCCGTGTCGCCGGACAGGGCCACGCTGTTCCCGAACAGGCTGTTTCCGGTGACCAGACCGGCCACGACGATCGTGTCCGTGGTGACCGGAACCGAGTCGAGGCGGGCCACCCAGGTCGAGTCCCGGAGGGACAGCTCCAGGGTGCGGTCGCGGTCCAGGGTCAGGCCCAGCTCCCGGACGTCGCCCTCCAGCGGCTTCCTCCGCACCTCGAGCCGGGTTCCGGGCTGCAGGTGCTGCGGCCGGCCGTACTCCCGGATCCGCTGGACGAGGCGGTGGATCTCGCGCGGGCCGAAGCCCTGCTCCGAGAGGAGACTGGCCAGGGTCTGGCCGGACTGCAGCGTGTCGACGGCGGTCTTCAGCGGCGGCGGGGCCGGCACCCGTACGGTGCGGACCTCCTCCTCGCCGCCCGGGAACACGCCGCCCGAGAAGACGCCGCTCCCCAGGGCCACCGCCACCGCGGCCAGGACCACGAGGACCACGCCCGCCCCCACGGCCAGGCGCGGCGCCCCTCCGGGCGACCGCCCGCCGTCGTCGCTCCGGGCGCCGTTCCCGGAGCCGGTGGGTGTGATGTCCTCGATGGTCACGCTGGCTCTCCTCCCGCTTCACCTGCCCGTGCGGCTATGGGTGTTACGCGTCTCTCGCCGACCGGATCCAGCGCGCGCCGGTGCGGGCCGGTGCCGGGCCTGTCCCGCGGACCGGATCGGGCATCCGGCTCAGTCCATCTGGCGCCGGATGAAGGTGGGGATCTCCAGGTCCTCGACGTCGCCGGAGCGCGCTCCCTCACCGCCGCGGCCGCGGCCGCTCCCGGCGCTGCGGTCGTCGGACTCCCCGTCCGACCGGGACGGGCCCTGGCCTCCCCGGTCCGCGTCGTCCTCGCCGCGAAAGTCGGGCCGGATGACCTTGTCCTCCGAGCCTCCTCCGCTCGACCCGGATCCGTTGCCGCCGTTCCTGCCCGAGGAGGACGAAGACGGAGCGGACGACGCACCGGCCGGCAGATCGTCGAAGGGACCCGGCCGCGAGCCCCCGCCGCCGGACCCCGCCCGCGCCCTGGAGGCGTCGCGCCCGCCGCGGGGCTCGTCCTCCTCCTGGTCGTCGAAGCCGGTGGCGATGACGGTGACCCGGACGGCGCCCTGGATGGCCTGGTCGTGCACGGCGCCGAAGATGATCTCCGCTTCCTCGCCGGCGGCCTCCTGCACGATGGAGTTCACGGCCGTGACCTCGTCGATGGTCAGGTCGGGCCCCCCGGTGATGTTCACCAGCACGCCGGTGGCGCCCTGGATGGAGACGTTGTCCAGCAGCGGCGACGAGATGGCCTGCTGGGCGGCGTCCACGGCCCGGTCCTCCTCCTCGGTGGAGCCTCCCCGGCCCATGAGCGCCACGCCCCGGTTGGACATCACGGTCCGCACGTCGGCGAAGTCCACGTTGATGTCGCCGGTCACGGTGATCAGGTCGGAGATGCCCTGGGTGGCGTGGAGCAGGACCTCGTCGGCCTTCTTCAGGGCGTCGCGGAAGCTGGTGCCCTTGCCCACCACGGAGAGCAGCCGCTCGTTCGGCACCACGATCATGGTGTCCACGCGCCGGCGGAGCTCCTTGAGCCCCGTCTCGGCGTAGCGCATCCGCTTCTTGCCCTCGAAGTGGAAGGGCTTGGAGACGATGCCCACGCACAGGGCGCCCTGGTCCCGGGCGATCTCACCGATTCGGGGCGCCGCCCCCGTGCCGGTGCCGCCGCCCATGCCGGCGGTGACGAAGACCAGGTCGGCGCCGTCCAGGGCGCGCCGCACCTCGTCCTCGTTCTCCTCGATGGCCTGGCGTCCGATCTCCGGCCGCGCGCCGGCTCCCAGCCCCCGGGTCAGCTTCTTGCCGATCTGGATCTTCAGGTGGGCGTCCGAGTTCTTGAGCGCCTGGGCGTCGGTGTTGACGGCGATGAACTCCACCCCCTGCAGGTCCTCGTCGATCATCCGATCGACGGCGTTGCCGCCGGCGCCTCCGACGCCGACCACCTTCATCTTGGCATTCTTCGACGCGCTGTCCTCGAATTCGAAGGTCATCTCGATCCCTCCCGGGAGTCCGTGGTTGCTCTAGAAGAAGTCCTTGATCCACTCGGCGACGCGGCCCAGGGTCCGCCGGGCCGCTCCGCCGCCGCTCTGTCTCCGTCGCTGCGCTCCGTACATGGCGAGTCCGACGCCCGTGGCGAACTTCGGCTTCCGGACGGCGTCGGCCACGCCCCCCAGCCCCTGTCCGGGTTCGCCCAGGCGCACGGGCAGGTTGAACACGCCCTGGGCCAGCTCCACGGCGCCGGGCAGCATCACCCCGCCGCCGGTGAGCACGACGCCGGCGCCCAGGTCGCCCAGCATCCCGGCGTCGTGCAGCTCGTCGTAGGCCAGGCCCAGCGTCTCGTCGAGGCGCTGCTCGATGATGTGGACGAGCAGCTCTCGGGAGACGGTGCGCGTCGAGCCGGGGGTCGGCCCCTGCACCTCGATCTTCTGATCCGAGCCCACCAGCTCCGTCCGCGCCGCGCCGTGCTCCTCCTTCAGCGACACCGCCTCGTCCTGGGGCACGCCCAGCCCCTTCACGATGTCGTTGGTCACCGTCAGGGCTCCCCAGGGGAGCGTGGCCAGCCGGCGGATGCGACCGTCCATGAAGACGGCGAGCTCGGTGCTGGCCCCGCCGACCTCGACCAGGGCCACGCCGGCCTCCCGCTCCCGCTCCTGCAGCACCGCGATGCTGGACGCCAGCGACTCGAGAACGACCTCCTCGGCGTAGTAGCCGGCCCGGTCCAGCGCCTTCCGGAGGTTGCGGCACGGCGTGGCGTCGGCGGTGATGATGCACACCTCCGTCTCCAGCCGGGTGCCCGCCATGCCCACCGGATCCTGTATTCCGGCGCGGCCGTCCACCGAGTAGTTCTGGGGAATGGCGTGCAGGAGCTCCCGGTCCGGCGCCACCACGACGGCCCGGGCCACCTCGTGCACGCGGTCCACGTCGGCCCGGCTCACCTCGTCGCTCGAGATCGCCACCACGCCGGAGGAGCTCTCGCTCCTCACGTGCGGGCCGGCCACGCCCACGAAGGCGGACTCGACCTCCTCGCCGGCCATGAGCTCGGCCTCGCGCAGGGCCTGTCCCACGGATTCGGTCGTGGCCTCGATGTTCGTGACGCCCTCCTTGCGGACCCCCTCCGACGGGGCCAGGCCGACGCCCAGGACCTGGATCGCCGACGGATGGCCGGCGTCCGGAGCACATTCCGCGATCACCGCGCACGTCTTCGTCGATCCGACATCCAGGGCCGCCACCAGGCGGTCTCCACCGATCATCAGTCTCCTCCCGCTCTCTCCAGGACCACCTGGTTCCGGAAGCGGGCGTCGACCCTCGCCACCGCCCCCTCCTGCTCTCCCAGGGCCAGCTCCACCCGGCGCAGCGCGCGGGCCGGCTCCTCTGGCGGGAGCAGGACGGTCCCGGCATGGGTGGCTTCCACCATGCTCACCTCGATCCCCCCGTCCTCCAGGACCCGGAGCGACGAGATCTTCGCCACGAAACCGGGCTCCTCGTCCCGCAGGCGGGAGAGCACCCGGACCAGGATCCGCGCCTCGACCCCCTCCAGGTGCTCCACGTCGATACCGTCGTCGGCGCCTGCGTCCGGCTCGTCCCCGTCGCCGCTCCCGTCGGCCCCGTCCCCCGTCCCGGACGTGCCGCCGGAGTCGCCCAGCAGCAGGATCGGCAGGTCCAGCCCGTGACGCGCCGGATCCAGGGGCAGGAGGACGCCGTCGGCGGAGACGGGCCGCAGGGTGCCCGACGCCGCGGCCAGGGCCACCGGCTCCACTTCCTCGACGGAGATCTCCAGGGTGTGAAAGCCCGAGCGCCGCACCCGGGCCCGCTCCACCAGCGGATGCACCTCCACGCGCTGCCGCCAGCGGTCCGGCTCGTCCCACACCGAGGCGTCGCCGGGCACGTCGGCCCGGGCCGCCACCTCGTCCGGCGCCAGGAACCGGGTCCCCACGACCTCCACCCGCTCGACCCTGAACGTCGGCAGGGTCTGGAGCAGCGGCGGGGCCCACATCGGCGACCCCGCGCCGATCAGGGCGGCCAGGACCACCACGTAGACGCGCCTCCGGGTGCGCCGGGTCACGGGCCGCCCCCCGTCCTGGCCCGGAGGCTCCGGGCGGCGGCGTGGGCCAGCTCGGTCACGTCGCCGGCCCCCATGTAGACGACGACCGTGGCGGCCCCGGTCAGGTCGTCGATCCACGAGCCGTCGGTGACGTCCTCCGGTTCGCCGAGCTCGAGCCCGCCGCCGTCCGCGGAGGCCGTGATCAGCCCGGAGTCCACGCCCGGGATCGGGTCCTCCCGTGCGGGATAGACGGGGAGCACGACGGCCCGGTCCGCCCCGGTCAGGGCGCCGGCGAACTCTCCGGCGAAGTCCCGCGTCCGGGAGAAGAGGTGCGGCTGGAACACGGCCACCAGGCGGCGGTCCGGATATCGATCCCGCAGCGACGACAGGGCGGCCCGCACCTCGGTGGGATGGTGGGCGTAGTCGTCCACCACCGCCACGCCGCCCCGGTCCGCCAGGAGCTGGAGCCGCCGGTCCACGCCCGTGAAGTCCTCCAGCGAGCCGTTCAGGCGCTCCGGCTCCGCCCCCAGCCGGAGCGCCGTCGCCAGGGCCGCCGCCGCGTTGAGCAGGTTGTGCTCGCCGGGGGCCGGCAGGACCGTCTCCACCCGGCCCTCCGGCGCGAAGAGCGCACACCGGCGGACGCCGCCACGCCTCCGCTCCTCGACGTGATAGGACGCCGTGGGATCGGTGCCGTAGGAGACCGCATCCCCGGAGGCACCCGCCACCCGGGCCGCTCCCTCGTCGTCGGCACAGTACAGCACGCCGTCGCGACCGGAGGCCCGTGCGGCGAACTCGGTGAACGCGTCCTCCAGGTCGGAGACGTCGCCGTAGCTCTCCAGGTGCTCGGGCTCGAGGGAGGTGACCACGGCCAGGTCGGGATCGAGCTCCAGGAAGGAGCGATCGTACTCGTCGGCCTCGACCACCGCCGGGTCGCCCCCGGTGCGGGCGTAGGCGTCCCACGCCGGCACGCGTCCCCCGACCAGCGCGGTCGGGTCCAGGCCCCCTGCCTCGCACGCCAGCGCCGCCATGGCCGTGGTGGTCGTCTTGCCGTGGGTGCCCGTGATCCCGGCGAGCCGTCGTCCGTTCACGACGGCCCCGGTGGCCCGCGCCCGTCCCATCACCGTCACGCCGGCGTCCCGCGCCGCCCTGAGCTCGGCGTGGTCGTCGGGCACGGCCGCCGTGTGCACCACCAGGTCGGTGCCCCGGACGTGTGCCGGATCGTGCCCACCCATCAGCTCCACGCCCCGGTCCACCAGCTCCGGGGCGTCCGGCGGACCGCTCCGGTCACAGCCCGAGACGCGGTAGCCGCCGTCCGCCAGGAGGTGGGCGAGGCCGCGCATGCCCGCCCCGCCGACCCCCATCATGTGCACCCGTGCCCCCGGGACCGGGAGGTCCTCCGGGCCGGCCAGCCCTCCACCGGGTCGCCCTCGCCCCGCGCGTCCTTCAGGCCTCACGCTCGACCTCCCGGCGCGCCAGCCGCAGGAGCTCGTCGGCGATCCGATCCGCCGCGTCGGGGGCGCCGCGAGCGCGCGCCGCTTCGGCCATGGACTCGTGCCGCTCCGGATCCCCCAGGATCTCCCGGACGAGCCCCCACAGCTCTCCCCGGTCCAGACGTGCCTCCAGCCGCATCTCGGCGGCTCCCGCGTCGGCCAGCCGGCGGGCGTTCTCCTCCTGGTGTCCGCCCGCCGCCCCGGGAAAGGGGACCAGCACCGAGGGCACCCCGGCCGCCGTGAGCTCGGACACGAACATCGCCCCGGCCCGGCACACGGCGATCTCCACCTGCGGGAGCAGCGCCGCTAGCCCCTCGACGAAGGGGACGACCCGGATCCGATCGGCCCACCGCGTGCCGGCCACACCGTCGCGGACCTCGTCCTCGTGGGCCGGCCCGGTGACCCAGACCACGCGAACGTCCTCGCCGGGCCAGGAGTCGGACTCCCGCAGGTCCTCCAGGAGTCCCCGGTTGAGCCCGCGGGCCCCCTGGCTCCCGCCCACCACGAGGACGACCCGTCCCTCCGGCCACCAGGGCGGAGGCGGGGGCTCCCCCGCCGCCACGTCCACGGGATTGCCGAAGGAGAAGACCTCCGTGTCGGCCTCCACACGGAGCCTCCCCCGCGCCTCGGGAAAGCCCAGGTGCACCTGGTCCACGCGCCGGGACATCCAGCGGGTCACCAGGCCCGGCGCCGCGTTCTGTTCCTGCAGGGCCGTGGCGCAGCCGGAGGCCGCCCCGTACAGGAGCGGCGGGCCCGAGGCGTAGCCGCCGGTCCCCACCACCAGGTGCGGCTCCAGGTCCAGGAAGGCCCGCCGGAGGCCCCACCACACGGCCGGCATCGTGGCCAGCAGCCGCCAGTTCCTCCACGGTCGCGAGCGGAGGATGGGATGCATCGGGAGCAGACGATGCGGCAGGTCCCGCTCCGGGAGGACGGTGGCCTCCAGGCCCCGCTCGGCCCCCACGTAGAGGAGCCGCGGCTCCTCCCGGGCCCGGCGCCGGAGCGCCACGGCCAGGTTCAGAGCCGGATAGAGATGTCCCCCCGTCCCGCCGCCGGCCAGCATGATCCGGGTGCGCATGGGCCCTCCTCATCTCCGCTGCGAGGCGATGTTGAGGAGCACGCCCGTGGATCCCAGTCCCAGGACCAGGTGCGTGCCGCCGGCGCTGATGAAGGGCAGGTTCATGCCGGTGGTGGGGAGGAGCCCCAGGGTGACTCCGATGTGCCCGAAGGCCGTCACCGCCACCAGCCCCGTGATGCCCACGGCCAGGAGGCGCCCGAAGAGGTCCGGCGCCGAGCGCCCGATGCGCAGCGCGATGATCGCCCAGGCGAGGAACAGCCCCACCACGAGGACGGAGCCCACCAGCCCCCACTCCTCGGCGATGATCGAGAAGATGAAGTCGTTCTGCGGCTCCGGGAGGTAGTAGAGCTTCTGGCGGCTCTGCCCGAATCCGACGCCGAAGAGTCCGCCGGAGCCGATGGCGATGAGCGACTGCTGCAGCTGATATCCGATGTCGGCGGCCCGGGCCGACGGGTTCAGCACCGCCAGGACCCGATTCATCCGGTAGCCGGAGTTCATGATCTGGTCCCAGAGCACCGGCAGCGAGAGCAGCCCCAGGAAGACGAAGTGACCGATGCGTCCGCCGGCCACGAAGAGGATCAGGCCGGCCAGGCCCGCGATCATCAGGGCCGCCGAGAAGTGCGGCTGCAGGGTGACCAGGACGCAGATCATGCCCACGATGATCAGGAACGGCAGCAGGCCGTACCGCAGGCTGTGCAGACGCTCCTGCTTCTTCACCGCCAGCGAGGCCGTCCACACGATCACCGCCAGCTTGGCCAGCTCCGAGGGCTGCACCGTGAGCGGCCCCAGCGTGAGCCAGCGGCGGGCACCGTTCACGCGCTCCGCGATGTTGTCCGCCGTCCACGGCACGACCAGCAGGACCAGGAGGAAGAGGGTCAGGAACACCGCCGGCCAGGCCAGCTTCCGGTACCAGCGGTAGTCCACGAAGCGGGCCACGGTGAGGGCCAGGAGCCCGACCCCGGCGTGGGTGGCCTGCTCCACCAGGTAGTAGGTGTCCGGCAGGCCCTCGGACTGGGCGATGAACGAGCTCGCGCTGTACACCGAGAGCAGGCCGAAGACCACCAGGAGCACCGTCAGGGCCAGCAGAGCCTTCGCCGCTCCGGGGGCCGAGGCGCCCGTGCCCTGCACCTCCAGTCCCGAGAGCGTACCGGCCCGGGCCGCCCCGACCGTCTTCGAGCCGCTCACCGCGCCCCCCCGTCGCCGTGGGCGGCGATCCGGTCCCGCACCAGCTCCATGAAGCGCTCGCCGCGGACCTCGTAGCTGGGGAACATGTCGTAGCTGGAGCAGGCCGGGGAGAAGAGCACCACGTCCCCGCTCTCCGCCATCTCGGCGGCCCGGTCCACCACGTTCTCCAGCCCGGACGCGACCCGGACGGGAGCCGGCCCGTCCCGCAGCTCACCGACGATCTGCGGCGCCGCCTCCCCGAACGCGATCACGCCGCGAACCCCGTCGAAGTCCTGCTCCAGGTCCCCGTAGTCCTGGCCCTTGTGCCGTCCGCCCAGGAGCAGCACCACCGGCTCGTCGAAGGAACGGAGCGCCACGCGGGTGGCCGAGGCGTTCGTGGCCTTGGAGTCGTTGACCCACCGCACCCCGCCGTACTCGCCGACCAGCTGCAGGCGATGCGGCAGGGGCTCGAAGCTCTCCAGCCCGCGGACCAGGTCCTCCCTCCCGCATCCCACGAGCGCCGCCGCCAGTCCCGCCGAGAGGGCGTTCTGCACGTTGTGGAGGCCGATGAGATGCAGCTCGTCCACGTCCGAGACCCAGCGCTCCTCGCGGCCGGGCAGGCGCAGGTGCAGCGCCCCGTCGTCGCCCAGGTAGGCGCCCTGCTCCACGGGTCCCTCCACCGAGACGTGGTGGACGTCGCCGCGGACGTTTCGGGCCAGATCCAGGACGTCCCGGTCGTCGGCGTTCAGCACCCACCGGGACTCCTCGGTGGCATTCTCGAAGATGCGCTGCTTGTCCGAGTAGTACTGGTCCACGTCCCGGTACCGGTCCAGGTGGTCCGGGGCCAGATTCAGGAAGACGCCGACGTCCGTCCGCAGGCTCTCGATGTCCGCCAGCTGGAAGGAGCTCAGCTCCACGACGACCCAATCGGGCTGGTCGTCCAGCAGGGCGATCTCCGACAGAGGCCGGCCGATGTTTCCGCCGGTCACGGCGTCCACGCCGGCCTCCCGGAGCAGGTGTCCGCACAGGGCCGTGGTCGTCGTCTTGCCGTTGGTGCCGGTGATCCCCACCAGGCTCGAATCGAGGTACCAGTAGGCCAGCTCCGCCTCCGTGACCGTCCGCAGGTCCGCATCGCGCATCTCGCGGCGGACCTGTGCCGAGGGTGGCACCCCGGGACTCACCACGGCGAGCTCGCAGGCCAGGATCCGGTCGATGTCGTGCTGGCCCGCCTCGGCGTCGATGCCCCCGGAACGCAGGCGCTCGGCCGCCTCGCGCTGGGCCTCCCCGGCCGACACGTCGCTGGCGTACACGGCGGCCCCCCGGGCCGCCGCCAGCTTCGCCGCGGCTTCGCCCGACGCGCCGATCCCGATCACGGCCACGCGGCTTCCCTCCAGCCGCGGCCGCGACCTCGCGTGCTCCTCGCTCGTCGTCCCGTCGCCGGTGTCGTTCATCGGATCTTCAGGGTCGCCAGTCCCACCAGGGCACAGATGATCGAGAGGATGTAGAACCGGATGACGACCTTCGTCTCCGGCCAGCCGATCTTCTCGAAGTGGTGGTGCAGCGGGGCCATTCGGAACAGACGCTGGCCGTTGCCGTCGCCCCCCTTCGTGACCTTGTAGTAGCCGGTCTGCAGGAGCACCGAGACGGCCTCGGCCACGAACACCCCGCCCACGATGAGGAGCAGGAACTCCTCCTTGATCAGCACCGCCACGGCTCCGATGGCGCCGCCCAGGGCCAGGGAGCCGGTGTCCCCCATGAAGACCTCCGCCGGCGGCGCGTTGAACCACAGGAAGCCGATGGCGGCGCCGGCGAGGGCCGTGCAGAAGACCGTGAGCTCCCCTGCCCCGGGGAGGTAGAAGATGTTCAGGTAGGCGGACGTGTCGACGCGGCCCGTCACGTAGGCGAAGACCCCGAACGTGAGCACCGCCACGGCGGCCAGGCCGGCGGCGAGGCCGTCCAGGCCGTCCGTCAGGTTGACGGCGTTCGAGCTCCCCGCCAGCACGAGCCCCACGAAGACCGGGAACAGGGGCGCCCAGATCACCACGTGCAGGTTCTTGAAGAACGGGAGCGTGGTGTGGGTGGCCGGATAGCCGGAGAGCGGGAACTGGAGCAGAAACCAGCCCAGGGCCACGCCCAGGACCATCTGGCCCACCAGCTTCTGGCCCGCGATGAGGCCGCGAGACTTGTGGCGGACGACTTTCAGGTAGTCGTCCACGAAGCCGATCGCACCCATCCACGCGGTCACGACCATGGCGATCTGCACGTAGCGGTCGTCCAGGCGGGCCCACAGGAGAGTGGGGATCAGCGTCGCAGCGAGGATGATGATCCCCCCCATGGTGGGGGTCCCGGCCTTCTCCAGGTGGGACTTCGGCCCCTCCAGGCGGACGACCTGGCCCCACCCGCGGTCCTCCAGCCACCGGATCACCGACGGCCCCACCACGAAGGCCACGAGCAGGGCCGTGACCATGGCGCCGGCGGAGCGGAAGGTGATGTACTGGAAGACGTTGAAGATGATGTGCTCGTCGGCCAGCGGGTACAGGAAGTGGTAGAGCATCAGCCCTCCCCCTCCCCGTAGCGCTCCGCCAGGCGCTCGACCACGTCCTCCATGTGGGCGCCCCTGGATCCCTTCACCAGGATCACCTCGTCGCCCCGGAGCCGTCCGCGGAGACGCTCCCACAGGGTCTCGTTGTCCTCGGCCGTCACCACGTCGACGCCGGGAGCGTGACCGTTCAGGCGCTCCGCCGCCGGCCGGAAGAGCCCCGTGGCGGCCACGACCTCGAAGCTGGACTCCGCCAGCCGGCGCGCCACGTCGCGATGCGCCTCCTCGCTGGCCTCACCGAGCTCCAGCATGCTGCCCACCACGGCCACGCGGCGGCGATCGGCGAAGGTGGAGCGGCACCAGTCGATGGCCGCCTCGAAGGACTCGGGATTCGCGTTGTAGCAGTCGGCGATGACCGTGAGGTCGCCGTAGCGGCGGACCGCGCCCCGGAGGCCCAGCGGGCGGTAGGAGGCCAGCCCCCGGGCCACCTCCTCCGGACGCCGTCCCAGGCCCTCGGCCATGGCCGCCGCCATGAGCGCGTCCCGGAGGTGGTGCTCGCCGCCGGCCTGCACCTCGTAGCCGACGCCGCCCCGGCGGAAGGCGACCCGGTCGGGCCCCACGTCGGCCTCCTCCGGCGCGAAGTCCGCGTCGGCCCCGGCTCCCGCCACCACGGCGTCGGGACGCATCTGACGCGCGGCCCGCGGCAGCTCCGGCGGCCGGTCGCCGACGACGACGTTCCCGTCGGACGACGCCGCCTCGACGACGGCCAGCTTCTCCGCGAGGACACCCTCGACGTCGCCGAGCCCCTCCAGGTGCGCCGGACCCACCGTCGTGATGAGAGCGTCGTCCGGCCCGGCGATCTCCGCCAGGCGGGCGATCTCCCCCGGTGCGCTGGTGGCCAGCTCCAGCACCCAGACCTCCGCCTCCGCCGGGGCGCCCAGCACGGTCAGGGGAAGCCCCACGCGGTTGTTCCAGTTGCCCGGCGTCCGGTGCACCCCCGGCTCGCCGCCCAGCGCGGCGGCCAGCATCTCCTTGACCGTGGTCTTGCCCGAGCTCCCGGTGATCGCCACCACCCGGGCGCCGCTCCTGCGCCGGTGGTACGTGGCCAGCTCGCCCAGGGCACGGCGGGGATCCGCCACCGGGTAGAGGGCCATCTCCAGCGGAGGGAGCTCGCGCCCGGCGCGCACCACGGCCCCGCGGGCACCGGCCGCCTCGGCCTCCTCCAGGAAGTCCATGGCGTCGTGGTTCTCGCCGCGGAGAGCCACGAAGAGGGAGCCCGGCTGCAGATCGCGCGTGTCGGTGGAGACCGACGTGAAGCGCAGCTCCGGGTCGTCGTCGCGGATCCTGCCCTCGGCCGGCGCACGGATCGCCAGCGCCTCGCGCACCTCGGGCGCGGTGAAGGAGGCGCTCACGGCGTCCCTCCCGCGGGCTCGCTCCCGCCGGCACCGGCCGTGGCATCGTCCACGCTCCCGGCGGCCAGCCCCATCTCCCGGGAGAGCTCGGCCACGACCTCCGCCTCGTCGAAGGGAATCCGCTCCCCGTCGATCACCAGCTCGGTCTCGTGTCCCTTGCCGAGGAGGAGAACCACGTCCCCCGGCCCGGCGGCCTCCATGGCGCGCCGGATCGCCTCCCTCCGGTCGAGCTCGATCCTCGGCTCTCCGGCGGTCATGCCCTCCGCCACGTCGCGCGCGATCCGCCCGGGGTCCTCGCTCCGGGGGTTGTCGTTGGTGATCCAGGCCTCGTCGGCGAGCCGGTCGGCCACCTCGCCCATGAGGGGACGCTTGCCACGGTCGCGCTCTCCTCCGGCTCCGAACACGACCAGCAGACGTCCCTCCGCCAGTCGCCGCACCGCCTGGATGGCCCTCTCCATCGCCTCCGGCGTGTGGGCGTAGTCCCGGATCACGACCGGCGGCTCGTCCCGGAGCCGCTCCAGCCGGCCGGGAGCCTGGGGTGCTCCGGACAGGAGCTCCGCCGTCCGCCCGGCGCCGAGCCCGAACTCGAGGCCCGCGGCCGCAGCGGCCAGGGCGTTGCTCACGTTGTAGTCGCCGGGTATGCGGAGGCTCACGGGGTGCGACCGTTCCCCACCCCTCACCGTCAGGCCGAACCGCGTCTCCCGCGGCGTCGCCTCGACGTCCACCGCCCGCACGTCGGCGCCCTCGCCGAAGCCGTACCGCACGACCCTGCGGCCCGCGAAGTCCGCGTCCTCCCAGGAGGGCTCGTCGGCGTTCACCAGGCACGCGCCGGACCGGCGCACCCGCTCGGCCAGGCGGAGCTTCGCCCGCCGGTAGTCCTCCATGTCCCGGTGATACTCCAGGTGCTCACGGCTCAGCGTCGTGAAGATGCCCGCCTCGAGGTCCAGCGCGGCGGCGCGGCGCTGGTCCAGGGCGTGGGAGGAGATCTCGAGCACCGCGGCCTCGGCGCCCCGGTCCCGGAGCTCGCGCAGCTGTCGATGGAGGCGAACGGGCCCCGGCGTCGTCAGCCCTCCGCTCCGGACCGTTCCGTCCGGGTCGGTCACGCCCAGGGTGCCGACGGCCCCGGTGGGCGCGGCGCCGGACAGGACGTGGCGCGTGAGCCAGGTGGTGGTGGTCTTGCCGTTGGTCCCCGTGACGCCGACCAGCCTCATCTCCTGGCCGGGGTCACCGCTGAACAGGGCGGCGAGATGGGAGACGGCGAGGCGGCTGTCGCTCACCACCAGCTGCGGCAGGCCGACATCGTCCACCGGGCGCTCGACCAGCGCGGCCCGTGCGCCGGCCTCCGCCGCCTCGGCCAGGAAGTCGTGGCCGTCGAAGCTGGTGCCCGGCACGGCGACGAAGAGATCCCCGCTCTCGACCTCGCGCGAATCGGCGGACAGTCCGCCGTAGACGGCCGGTGGCTCTCCCCGCCACTCGGCCGTCACGCCGCCCTCACGCAGTCTTCGGAGTACCTCTCCTTCGCCGATCTCGGTCACGTGCCGTACTCACTTCGCGTCAATGCAGGACCACCGTGTCGCCCGGCGCCATGCGGGTGCCGGGCGCCGGACGCTGCGAGCGGACCTCTCCTCCGGAGCGGAGCTCCACCTGCAGTCCGAGCTCGTGCAGCCGGGCCACCGCTCCGCGCACGGTCATGCCGGAGAGGTCGGGGAGGACGGCCGTCTGGCCCTCGTCGCCGCCCGACCACCGGTCCGGCTGCTCCCCGCCGACGGCCAGCACGTAGGGGCCGCTGTCCCCGGCGGACGGGGCTCCCCGGCCCGCGCGGGCCGGCGGTCCGCCCCACTCCACACGGTGCAGGCTCTCGCCGCTCCAGGAGTCGCCCGGAATCACCGTCCCGCGCGACGAGAGAGCGGCCTGGAGGGTCATCCGGCTCACGGGAGCCGCCGTGAGGCCTCCGTAGTAGTCCCCCTGCGGGTCCTCGAGCTTGGTGAGGACCAGGAGCTTCGGATCCTTCGCCGGCGCGAACCCGACGAAGGACGCCGCGTACCGCCGGTCCCGGTAGCCGCCGGAGCTCGCCAGCCGCGCCGTTCCGGTCTTCCCGGCCAGCGGCAGGCTCGTCATGGAGGCACGGGTCGCCGTCCCCTCCTCCACCACCGAGCGCAGGACGCTCCGCAGGTGGGAGGCGACCTCCTCGGAGAGCACCCGGCGGACACTCGTGGGCTCCCGACGATAGACGACCTCGCCGGAGGCGTTCCGGACCTCCTCCACGAGGTGGGGCCGCATGAGGACGCCGTCGTTGGCCAGGGCGCTGTACGCCGCCGCCAGCTGCAGGGACGTCACCGAGATCTCGTACCCCATGGCCAGCGACGCCTGGCTCAGGGCCGACCACTCCTCGGGACGGCGGAGGCGGCCGCCGGACTCCGACGGAAAGGTGATCCCCGTCGGGGTCCCGAAGCCGAAGTCCCGGAGGTAGCTGTACTGGACGCCCGGGTCCAGCTTCTCGGCGAGCTTCGCAGCGCCGATGTTGCTGGACTCGCGGATGACCCCCCGGACGGTGATCGTGTCCATGGGATGAACGTCCCGGATGGTCCTGTGCTCGGTCCGGTAGACACCGTCCTCGGCGTAGACCGAATCGTCCAGGCTCACACGCTCCTCGGCCAGCAGCGCCGAGAGCAGGAAGGGCTTGGCCGTGGATCCCGGCTCGTAGGGAGAGGTGAAGGCCGGCAGTCCCCCGGGCTCTCCGCTCCGGCGGCTGGCCACGGCCAGCAGGTCGCCCGTCTCCGGGTCCATGATCAGGATGTCGCCGCCGGACGCGCCCGTCTCCTTGAGGGCATCGTCCAGCGCGTTCTGGGCGATGGTCTGCAGCTCTCCGTCCAGGGTCAGGTGGACGTCGTGTCCCGGCCGGGCCGAGGCGATCTTCCCGTCCGGGAGCGGATAGAGCTCCCCGCGGGCGTCGCGCCGGCTCATGGCGCGCCCCGGCTCGCCGACCAGCAGGGAGTCCAGCGCCAGCTCGAGGCCGGACTGTCCCCGGCCGTCGGCGCCGACGTTCCCCACCACCGGCGAGGCCAGCCCGCCCTCCGGGTGGTTCCGGGAGGGGACGTGCTCGAAGTAGACGCCCTGCCGGACCGCGGCCTCGAGTCGGTCCCGCTCGGACGCGGAGAGGCGCCGCGGGAGGGCGACCCAGCCCGATTCGGCCCGGCGCAGCTTCGAGACCTCCCGGGAGGAGAGCCCCAGCACCCTGCGGATGGCGGTCACCGCGCGCTCCTGGTCCCGGACTTCCCGGGGGGCGAGATAGCCGCGGTAGACCTGATCGCTCACGGCCAGGGGGCGCCCGTCCCGGTCGAAGATCCCACCGCGCTCGGCCGGGAGCTCGACCTGGCGGGCCGACTGCTCCTGCACCTTCTGGCTCCACTTCTCCTGCTCCACCACCTGCAGGTGAACGCCGCGTCCCACGTAGACGGCGGCGAGCAGCACGAAGCCGATCCCCACGATCCGCAGTCTCCACCGGTGCGTCCGGGAGCCGGGGGCGTCCCCCCGTCCTCTGTCAGCACTGCCGTTCATCGTTCGCTCCGTTCGGTGAAGGACTCCGTCGTGTCTCCGGTGGCCTCGGGGAGGATGCGGATCTCTTCGTCCTCCGCGGGCCGGAACCCCATCCGCCCGGCCACCTCCAGGATCCGTCGGCGCGAGGCCAGGGAGTCGGCGCGGCGGGTGGCGCCGTTCAGCGCCTCACGCGCCGCCTGCACCTCCTGGCGGAGGCTGTCGGCGGCCGTGATCAGCTCCC
The DNA here is from genome assembly GCA_947581645.1 of Candidatus Caribbeanibacter nitroreducens. GTDB lineage: Bacteria > Gemmatimonadota > Gemmatimonadetes > Palauibacterales > Palauibacteraceae > Caribbeanibacter > Caribbeanibacter nitroreducens. The sequence goes on from CANPVF010000055.1 coordinate 37,794, forward strand.
GGGCCGCCCCGTCGCGGCGCACCGCGACGAACAGCGAGCCCACGAATGCGGCCGCCGAGACGAGCAGTACCAGCGTGGACCAGCGGCCTCCGCTCGTGCCGCTCACGCTTCACCTCCCCGCCTCTTCTCCCACGCCCGCAGGCGCGCGCTCCGCGCCCTCGGGTTCCTCTCGACTTCCTCCTCGCCGGGGCTCAGGGGGCCGGACGTCAGGTTCCTTCCCAGCGGCTCTCCGCGGCATCGGCACACCGGGAGCTCGGGCGGGCACACACAGCTCTTGCTCCAGTCCCGGAACGCGTTCTTCACGATCCGGTCCTCCAGGGAGTGATAGGCGATGACCACCATCCGCCCCCCTTCCGCCAGGAGCTCCCGGAGCTGCTCCAGCCCCTCCTCCAGGGCGCCGAGTTCGTCGTTGACCTCGATCCTCAGCGCCTGGAAGATCCTGGCTTTGTCCTGGTTGGTGAGGCGGGGCCCCAGCACCTCCTCCAGCGTCTCCACGAGGTCCCCGCTCGTCTCGTACGGCGCGTCCTCCCGGCGCCGGGTCACGGCGCGGGCGAGCCTCTTCCAGCGTCGCTCCTCGCCGTATTCGCGAAACACGCGGCCGAGCTCTTCCTCGGACGCGTGGTTGAGAAAATCGGCCGCGGGCCTCCGACCGCTGGTGGTCCCACCCATCCGCATGTCCAACGGAGTATCCAGTCGGAAGGAGAACCCGCGAGCCGTTGTATCGATCTGCTGTGAGGAGACGCCCAGGTCCAGAAGCGCCCCCGCCAGTCCGTGTGCGTCCTCGATGTCCGCCGTCGCCCTCACCACCTCCCGGGCGTTCCGGAAGTTGGCCCGTTCGATCCGCGCCCGGTCGCCGTAGCGCGCCAGCCGCCGACGCGCGGCGGCCACCGCCTCCGGATCCCGGTCCAGCCCGAGCACCCGGGCGTCCGGGAATCGGTCCAGGAGCGCCGCCGCGTGCCCCCCGCCGCCGACGGTCCCGTCCAGGAACCATCCGCCGCGGCCGGGTGCCAGCTGCTCGAGCGTCTCCTCGACCATCACCGGCTCGTGCCGAAATTCGTCGTTCCGGCTCACCGGCAGGCGACCCTCCTCGGCTCCGCTCTCGGGGAGCCGGCCGTCAGGCGAAGATCCTCTGCGCCAGCTCCGCCACCTCCTCGCCGCGATCCCCCGTCCGCTGCTGGAACCGCTCCGGGTCCCAGATCTCGATCTTGTTCAGCGCCCCCACCACCAGGGCCTCGCCGTCCAGCCCGGCGGCGTCCCGCAGCTGCTCGGGGATCAGGATCCGGCCCTGCGAGTCCGGGACGACGCGGCGGGCGCTGGCCGTGATGCTCAGCACGTAGTGCCGCGCCTCCGGATTTCGCTGCTGCAGCTCCCGCAGCTCCTCCTGCACCGGCCCCCACGCGTCCTCCGGGAAGAGAGTCAGGGCGTCGTCCTGCACCTGGACCAGGACGAAGACGTCGGCGTCGCTCCCGCGGCGAAAATCCGCCGGGAGGCTCAGCCGACCCTTGCCGTCCAGCTGGTGCCGGTAGCTGCCAAGAAAGCTGCTCACGCCGTCTCCGGAGTCGGGGCGACAGTTTTCCCCACTGTTTCCCACATTTCCCCACGCGGCCCCATTCTATTTCCATCGCGCTGCACCCGTCAACCCTCTCGTCCCAGTCCGCCCCCCTGGCAGGGGCCCGATCACCCGGTCCTCACCGGGAGATACGCGGATCCGGAGCGGGTCCCGTCCGGGGGCGGCTCGGCGACGACCGCTACGGGGGGACACGAAAAAAGGCCCGGCGAGAGCCATCTCTCGCCGGGCCTGAACCCTGGTAGTCCCCGTTCCGGGGCTTCTGTGGTGAGGTGTGGTTCGTTCGGGGTGAGGGGGCGCGCGGCGGCGGTGGACACCCCGCGGCCCGTGTCTCGTCGCCGGCGGGCCTCTCCCGCCGGCCGTCGGCGGCGGCGGGGCTCTGCCCCCGCCGCTACGCGTTCATCCGGTCACGCGCTCGGGCGGCGACCGACCGGGCCCCCTCGACGGGACCCGGCGGCCGACCGGTTCAGCACGCCTTCTTGATGATCTGGTTCTGGCGGTAGATGTAATCGCCGGTGGCCTTGAGCAGCTTCTTCTGGCTGCCGGCCTGATAGCTTCCGGCCTGCTTCAGGTGCGACTGCGCCTGCTGGAAGTACTCCAGCGCCTGCTCCGCCGGCTCGCACGCCTCCTCGCTGTTGTTGCTGTCGAGCTGCGAGCCCTGCTGATAGGCCCCGAAGCCGAGGAAGAAGTGGAGCTGATGCGAGATGTCCGACCCGGACTCGGCGAACTCCAGGCCTGTCTGGAAGAGCTGGGCCGCCGTCTGCAGGTCGTCGTTCTGGAAGTAGTCGTTGTAGCCCACCGCCAGCATGCGGTTGGCGATCACGTTCCCGCTCGTGCCGTTCTCCACGGCCTGCTCGAAGTCGGGCATCACCTCGTCGGTGGAGGCGCCGGCCTGCAGCCGGTAGTTCCCGCGCCGCAGGTAGGCCTGGTTGAACTCCGGATCCAGCGAGATCACGGAGTCCATGATGGCGGCGGCCTGCTCGTAGTTCTCCTGCCGCGCCAGGATACTGGCCTTGAGTCCGAGGGTCGTGGTGTCCTCGGGACGCTCGCTCAGGGCGTCGTCCGCGAAGTCCAGGGCCTCCTGCAGGTTCCCCATCTGCATCTGGGCCTTGATCGTGTTCTGGATCAGGCTCGGCTGGGCGCTGTCGCCCCGGATCTCCAGCACGTGCTGGTAGGCGTCCACCGCCAGGCGCACGGCGGCGCTGTCCTGCACCTCGCCGCCGCCCTTGGCCTGGACCTCCGTGCCGGAGCTGGCCGTGCCCTTCCGGAGCGCCACGTCGCCCATGTACTTCCACAGGTTGGCGTTGGTCGAGTCCCGCTCGATGCCGTCCTGCAGGAGCCCGATGGACTGATCCAGGGCGCCCGCGGAGGCCAGGTTGTAGGCCACGTTCAGGCGGACCTGGGCGTCGTCCGGGTTGAAGTTCAGGTACTCCCGGTACAGCTCCGTGGCCCGGTCGGTGTTCCCGAGCTGGGCGTTCACGTAGGCCAGGTTCTGGAGCGCGTCGGTGTTGGACTCGTTGTTCTCCACCACCGCAGCGAAGTCGGCGCGGGCGTCCTCCCACTGCTCCCGCTCGCGGTAGATCTGGCCCCGGATCATGTGCGCCCGCGTGCTCGTCTCATTGATGCTCAGCGCCTTGTTGCAGTTCCGCAGGGCGTCCTCGAACTGCTCCGCGCCGAAGTAGTCCTCGCAGAACAGCAGCGACCGCATGAAGGTCACCTGCGTGTCCAGGGAGTTCGCGATCTGGTCGGCGGCAGCCTGTCGGCCGTCACCGCCGTCGCCGCTCACGCTGAAGCTCGGCTGGCGGAGCTCGTCGCCGGTCTTGGCGTCGACGAACCGCATCTGCACGTCCACGCCGCCGCCGGAGCCCGGCGTCGCCTCGCCGAAGATGATGAGGCCGGCGTTGATCTGCCCGGCGAGCTGTCGCCACTGGACCGGGGTCATCTGGTCGCGATCCAGGTCGAACTCGTCCAGGGCATCGTCGATCTCGTCGCCGGTGACGGCGGTCAGGATGTCGAAGTCCTGGAGCCGCTCCCGGACCCGCTCGGCCACGTTGTTGCCGAAGTCGTCGTTCACCCCGTCCGCCGTCTGGAGCGGCGGGACGAGGACCCTCGTTCGGCCCGAAGCCTGCTGGCTCTGTTGCTGGGCCGGCAGCTCGGCGGAGAGGGCCAGGACGGCGACCAGCGCGGCCGCGGCGACGGATGCTCGGCGGACGGCGTGGGACAGCAGAGGCTTCATCGTTTCGTTCCTCGGCGGTGACTGCTGAGAAGGCCGGTGCGGACCGAGATGCGGACTCTCGTTCGCTTCGAACGCGAGCAAATTCCGTACTCGATCCGCTTCTGTAGTGGGATGGATACCCGCCGACTCAGCGAGGGTTCATCCTTCCGGTTGCGCGAGCGACGCCGCACATAATCAGGCGCTTCCCTCCGCGTCACAAGCCGGGGCGGCACCCGGGTTCCGCGGGTACCGGGCGGAGGACGCTCGTCGCCCCTCCAGCCCGTGAGCCGGGGACCGCCTCAGGGACGGCGGAGGAGCTCGTCCCGGTCGTACACCTCGCCGTTCTTCACGACCGCCCGCACGTCGCGGGTCGCGCTGATGTCCTGCAGGGGGTTGCCGTCGACCACCACCAGGTCCGCCAGCTTGCCCGGCTCCACCGTGCCCAGCTCCTCTCCGGCTCCCAGGGCCCCGGCTGCGACGGCCGTGGCGGTCCGCAGCGCCTCGTACTCGGACATCCCGCCCCGCACGAACTCGGCGATCTCGGTGTGGAGGCTCACCCCGGGGGGAATGATGGGCGCGTCGGTGCCGGCCACCACGCGGCCGCCCGAGTCGACCACGGCCGCCGCCGTCCGCTCCATGCGCGGGACCAGCGCCTCCAGCTCGTCCCGCTCCTCCCGGGCTCCCTCCAGCCGATCCGCGGCCGCCTCCCGGACACCCGCCGGCATCAGGCGCGTGAATCGCTCGTCCTCCAGGATGCCGGGCTCGCGGAGGAGGGCCAGGGACCACCCACCGTAGATGCCGATGGTCGGCGTGAGCGTCATCCCGGAGTGCGACAGGAGCCGCACCATGTCGCCGTAGCTCCGGTAGGTCTCGGAGACCTTGGGCGAATAGCCCCGGCGGCTGGTTCCGCGGATGTGCTCCACCCCGTCGCCGCCGTTGGCCACCGAGGGATACAGCTCGTGGGAGCTCACCGGCATGCCGTGCTCGTGGGCGAAGTCGATGACCCGCTCCTGGAGGCGGTCCTCGAGCCGTACGTAGGTCTTGACCAGGTCGTAGTCCATGCGCGCGGCGCGCTCGAGCTCCTGCTCCAGCCTGGCGCCGCCGTGGAGGGCCATGGAGCCGGCGTAGTAGATCCGGCTGCCGTCGAAGGTCTGTCCCGTGAAGAACGTTCGGGGGCCCGGGCGGACGCCCGCGGCGACGGCTTCCCGCCGCTCCCGGGACTCGTAGGCGTCGGACGACGGGTTCCGAACGGAGGTGACGCCGTAGGAGAGCCAGATCCGCCCCAGCACCTCGCCGAACTCCGTCGGCTGGTGAGCGTGCGCCTCGATGAGACCCGGCATCACCGTCCGGCCCGAGGCGTCCACCACCTCGCGGGCCCCCGCGTGCAGCTCCCGCCGGTGCGGGACGATGCGGTCGATCCGGTGCCCGCGAATCACGACGTCCACGTTCCGCCTCACCTCGGGCGAGGTCCCGTCGAAGAGGCGTCCGGCATGGACCACCACCCGCCCCTCCGGCTGCTGTCGTCGCCAGGAGAGCCCGAGGGGGATGCTGTCGACGCTCCCGTCCGTCACGTCCACGCGCCGCAGCCGGCCCGCCGACTGGTAGGTGAGCGTGCGTGAGTCCCCGCTCCAGGAGGGATCGTCGGCCAGCTCCCCTGTCAGCCGTACCGGTGGACCGGCCGGCCTCCCCTCCGGCGTGACGGGCATCCTCCACAGGACGCCCCCCAGCACGAAGGCCATCTGATCGCCGCTCGGCGACCAGACCGGTCCGTCGGTGCCCCGCGTGCCCACGGATCGGTGCGGCACCGGATCCACCCGGTAGGGCTCGCCGCCGTCCACGGGCACGACCAGGATCTGGTTCGTGCCCTCCCGGTAGCGGGAGGAGTACGGCTCCAGGGCCGACACCGCGATCAGGGTGCCGTCCGGCGACCACGTCGGCGCACCGGTGCCGTGGACGGGCTCGTGGACCGTGCGGATCCGGCCCGACTCCGCGTCGACGATCTTCAGCGCTCCCCCGTCACCGATGAAGGCGATCCGCCGGCCCTCAGGTCCCCACGCCGGATGCCGCTCGGCCCCCTCGCTCTCGGTGAGACGACGCTCCTCGCCGGTGTCCGTCTCCCGGACCCAGAGATCCGGCGTACCGGCGCGATCCGAGGACCAGACGATCCGTCCTCCCCCCGGCGAGACGTCGGGATCGAGGTCGACGTGAGCGTCCCGGGTCAGCCGCCGGGCGCTCCCGCCCACGGGCAGGGACCACAGGTCGCCGAGCGCCGCGAAGACCACCCGGTCGCCCGACGGCGAGGTGACGGGACCGACGATCCCCACGGCCTCGCGCGGACCGGTGCCGTCGAAGTCCCGGGCGTCCTTCGGATAGGGATCGCGCGCGAACGCCACGCGATATCGGAACGGGATCTCGTCGGCGCCCCCTTCTCCCGAGACGGCCCGCTCCTTCACCCCCCCGTCGGCGGTGTACAGGATCCGATCGGCGGACGGCCACTGGGCGCGGAAGGGAAAGACGTCCTCGCCGGAGCCCGTGACCGGGCGCAGGCGATCGGCGGACACCAGCGGCTCGGCGCCGCTGCCCGCGACCTCGGAAGGCACCGGGACCGCCAGGAGCCGGCTGCTGGCGCCCCGGATCCGGTTGAAGACGAGGCGACGCCCGTCCGGGCTCCAGGAGGGCGCCGCCAGGTCGCCGTCGGACGCCACGAGGCGGCGACCGGCCCCGCCGTCCCGGCGGACCCAGATCCCGGACTCGCCCTCGGCGTCGGAGACGTAGGCCACCGTCCGACCGTCGGGCGAGACGGCGGGGGCGAACTCGTTTCCGTCGCCCGAGGTCAACCGGGTCAGATCACCGGTGGCGGGATCGAGGCGCCACACGTCGTAGGTGCCGCCGCGATCCGAGGAGAGGAGCAGGCTGCTGCCGTCCGGCGACCAGTGCGGCTCCCGGTGGTCGTACGGGCCGTGGGTGAGCTGCCGCAGTCCGGAGCCGTCGGCGCGGACCGTCCACACGTGCCAGTTGCCCGTGCGGTACGACTGGAAGGCGATCCGGTCGCCGTCCGGCGACCAGGCGGGCTGGCGGGCGTCCCCCGCCCGTCCCGTGAGGCGGGTGGCCTCGCCGCCGTCGGAGGGCAGCACCCAGATCGATCCCAGGAGGTCGAGAGCCAGGCGCTGCCCGTCCGGTGAGAGGGCCGCCGCCACGTTGGTGCCCTCGCGCAGAGTGAGCTCCACGGAGTCGGGGGGCGCGGTCCGGTGGCCGGCGTCGGCCCGGACCGGGGCGGCGGGCGCTG
>CANPVF010000056.1 GCA_947581645.1 Candidatus Caribbeanibacter nitroreducens
GAGGTGCTCGCGCACCGTGTCCACGATGAAGGCGCGGTCCGTCATCACCGTCTGGACCACGAACTCCCCGGCGTCCTCCGGGAGCTCCCGGACGCTCACGGAGATGCCGTCGGCCGGCGTCCCGTCCAGGAGGTCGAAGGCGCCCTGGACCTGCTCGGCGAGCCAGGAGGAGGAGTGGCTCTCCAGGAACTCGCCGGAGGCCCGGGACATGAGCCGCCGGGCGAAGTCCTCGACCAGCGGCCTCGACTCGTCCGGGTCCGGCTCGAGCTCGTCGAGGAGGCCTTCCAGGCGGTGCTTGACTGTGGCGGTGTCGTTCATCGACCTCGGCGGGACGGATGCGGCGTCTCTGCGGGAACGTCAGGCGGCAGCGAGGATCGCGCCGCGAGGGCGATGAGGATAGAGGGGAAACGCCCCCCGGGCAACGAACAGGGGGCGTGTCTCCGTGCGGCTCCTACCCCGTCTCGCCGGACGGCCGTCCGCCCCTCACCGGGTCGATGCGGTGTCGAACCTCTGCGCGTACGGGTTGGGGAGGTCGCGCAGGTCGATCCGCACGAAGCCGTGGTCGGTGGCCTCGTGGCAGTCGTTGCAGGCCTGCTGCAGCGCCTCGACGCGGCGGGCGACGGCGGGCCAGTCGCCGCGGTCGAGGGCGGTGTCCAGGGAGTCCACGGCGGGCACCAGCAGCTCTCCCGTGAGCTCGCCCACGGGATAGCCCTCGTACTCGGGCGCCTCCTCCTGCACCGTCCCCACGGTCTCCTCCACCTCGTGGAGATAGAAATCGGCCAGCTCGACGTTGCGGGCCTCCAGGGCCAGCGCGGCCTTGTGCGTCCAGCGCTGCAGGTTCGCCATGTAGCGGGCCAGCTCCGCCTCCTCGGCCGCCGCGTCCTCCGACGGCTGGCCGGAGTCCGTCGATCCCCCCGCCGGGGTGCAGGCCGGCGCTCCGACGAGGGCCAGGGCGGCGATGAGGGCGGACGACGTCAGGAAGCGGCGCATGCTGTCACCTCGAGATGGGAGTTCGCTGGATGGGCGGGGCCCGCGGGGCCGATGGCCGCCGGGGCCACGGCCACCCACATTGGAGTCTCGTCGGCGCTCCTCGGAGGCACGGTCTCCCGTCTTCGCGGAGATCTCCGGGTGTTCCCGGCCGACGCGGATCGTCGACGGGCGAGTGCGCGAGGGCCACGAAATGGACCACGCAGTTGAACAACGTCATTGAGAACCGTTCTCAAGCAATGAATATAGCCCGCTCCCGACGGGGAACAACCGGCTCCCGCGCCGCCTCGCTCTCCCCCGGAGGCCACACGTGATCCGCGGCCTCGGCGTGGACCTGGTGCAGATCTCCCGCATGGAGGGCCTGCTCGAGCGCCACGGGGAGCGCGCCCTGGAGCGGCTGTTCACGGACGAGGAGCGCCGCGGCGGCGACGGGCGGGCGCAGCCCGGGGAGTACTACGCGGCGCGCTTCGCCGCCAAGGAGGCCTTCCTCAAGGCCATCGGCGTGGGGATGACCGGCGACGTGGGCTGGCAGGAGGTGGAGGTCCGCCGGGAGGACGGCGGCAACCCGTGGCTGGAGCTGCGGGGAACGGCCGAGCGCCGGATGGAGGAGCGGGGCGCCTCCCGAGCCCACGTGAGCCTGAGCCACGAGGGGGGGCAGGCGGTGGCCGTGGTGGTCCTCGAAGACTGAAGGAGCTGTCCATGCCCACAATTCGATCCGTCCCGTCCCCGCCGTCTCTCGGTCCGCGCCTGCTCGCCGCGCTGGCGGCGGCCCTGCTCCTGGCTCCCCTCGGCCCGTGGGGCGGGGAGCTGCTGGCCCAGGTGGGCCCGCCCGAGGAGCCGCCGGCCGACTGGGGCCCGGTGAGCATCAACCTGGAGGGGGTCGAGTACCCGGCGCCGGTGGAGTACCTGCCCATGGAGCTGTACGGGGAGGACGTCCGACTGGCGTACATGGACGTGGTCCCTCCGGCCGGAGCCGCCAACGGTGAGACGGTCGTCCTCTTCCACGGCTACAACTTCTTCGGCGCCTACTTCCACGAGCAGATCGAGGCGCTCACCGGAGCCGGCTTCCGGGTCGTCGTCCCGGACCGGGTCGGGTGGGGACGCTCCTCCAAGCCGATCATCCCGTACAGCCTGCACGTCATGGCCGCGAACACGGCGCGCCTGCTGGACCACCTCGGCGTGGAGCGCGCCGCGGCGGTGGGACACTCCATGGGCGGCATGGTCGCCACGCGCTTCGCCTTCTCCTACCCGGACCGAACCACGCGGCTGGCGCTGGTAAACTCCATCGGCCTCCAGGACTACCGGCTGGACGGGAGCTGGACCGGCTTCGAGGAGGCCTACGAGGAGAGCCTGGACCGGAGCTGGGAGGACATCGTCCGCGGCCAGCGCGGCTACTACGTGGAGTGGAAGCCCGAGTACGACCGGTACCTCCGGATCCACTACGGCTGGCTCCAGAGCGGCGACTGGCCCCGCATGGCCCGGGTCCGGACGCTGCAGTCGGAGGTCATCTTCAAGGAGCCGGTGGTCTACGACTGGCCCCACATCGAGGCTCCGGCCCTCGTGGTCGGCGGAGCCGAGGACGGGGAGGACTTCCCCGAGCTGGCCCGGAACGCGGCGGAGACGCTCCCCAACGGCCGCGTCCACCTGATCCCGGGCGTGGGCCACAACCCGCACCTGGTCGTGCCGGAGAAGCTGCACGAGGTGCTGATCCCGTTCCTGCGGTCCGGGCGGTGACCTGGTACGGGACCGGGACCGGCACCCGCAGCCTGACGCCCGGACTCCGACCGGGAGCTGCCCGCTACTCCTCCATCTCCCGGCTCAACAGCTCCGACAGGTCCTCCCGGTCCATCGGCTCCCACTCCATGCCGATGTAGCCGTGGGCCCGGTCCCGGTCGGTGAACCCGAAGGACGCGGGCCGGCGGCCGAAGAAGTAGAGGGCGATCTCGGCGGAGGTGGCGGGGGTGAGCCGGCGCCCGTCGAAGCCGATGCAGAGGTGGCGGAAGGGCTTCCCGCCGTGGACCTCCTCCCGCCGGTCGTGCTCCACGCAGTAGCTCACCGACGGCCCGAAGGAGAGCTCCCGCCGGTGCTCCCGGCCCAGCTCCTCCACGTTGCTCCCCTCCTCCACCGGGAGCCACCGGCCCTGCTCCTCGGCGAAGTCACGGAGCTCCCGGGCGGCGGTCCGGAGCTCGATGGCGCCGGGGGAGAGGTCCACGACCTCCTGCCCCACGAGCTGCGGCTCCTCGTCCACCACGTCCAGGAGGAACCAGCTCTGCGGGTATTCCCGGTCCGAGAGGTCGAAGGCGCCGAAGCCGGAGAGGCGGTTGTTCATGGGGGGCTCCTGCTCCGTCAGCTGCGCCCGTAGCGGTCCTCGAGGCGGACCACGTCGTCGAGCTCCGGGCTGCTCACTTCCAGCATGACGCTGTCCTCCAGG
>CANPVF010000057.1 GCA_947581645.1 Candidatus Caribbeanibacter nitroreducens
GAGGTGTCGGTGAAGTTGACGAAGAACCGCCCGTTGGTGGCGAAGTCGGGGTGGAAGACCAGGCTGAGGAGCCCCTGCTCGCCTCCGGTCGAGACCCGGCCCGTGAGGTCCAGGTAGGGCTCGGACTGCAGCGTGCCGTCCCCGGTGATGACCCGGACCACGCCTCCCTTCTCCACCACGAAGAGCCGGGAGTCGCCGGCGGGCGACGTGAGGTGCAGGGGGCGGGACAGCCCCGTGACCACCTCCTCCACGGCCAGCGAGACGTCGGAGACGCCGTCGGAGGGACCGGAAGGGGGCGAGCCGTCGTCTCCGCAGCCCGCCCAGGCGACCAGGGCCGCGACGGCCACGAGGGAGACCGACGCGGATGCGGCGTGGCCTTCGACCGGGTTCGATCTCCGTGAGGGATGCATCTGCTCGTGCTCCGCTGGTTGGCGGTGTGCGTGTCTCCGGATGGCCGTCCGCCGCCGTACCTCCTCTTTACCCCTTCCATCTGGCCAGCCGGACGGTAGGATACCTGCCTTGACGTACTCGTCACGAGCCGGGGTGTGCCCCGGAGCGGGGTTCGGACCGATCTCACGGAGCGAGCCGCAAGCAGGAGCGGGATCATGTCGACGGCGGGCGGGAATCCGGAGCCGCGTGTGACAGGGAGCCGTGCGGCGCTCGCGGCGCTGGCGGTCCTCCTCCTTCCCCTCGGTGCGGACGCCCGCCAGCCCGCCTCGCACGGCGACACCGTCCCCATCCGGTCCGCGGTCCTCGATGCCGACGGTGACTTCCTTCCGGACCGCCTGGGCGACACCGTCACCGTCTCCGGAGTCGCCACGATGGGATCGGGCGTCCTCAACCCGAACCAGCTCCGGATCTTCCTGCAGGACTCCACCGGCGCCGTCCAGCTCCACGCGCCGGCGATCTGGCAGGAAGTGGACGCCGGCGATCGGGTCTCCGCCCGCGGCGTCGTCGGCCAGTACCGGGGCCAGACCCAGCTCGAGGTCCTCGAGTACCGCGCCAGCGCCTCCTCCGCCGGGGTTCCCTCCCCCGAGCAGCTGACGGGGCCGGATTCCGCCGCCCTCGAGCTGCACGAGGGGCGCCTCGTCCGCCTCACGGGCACGGTGGTGGGAAGCGGTACCAACGAGGGCGGCCGGTTCCTGTGGGTGTTCCCCGACGGTGGCACGAACCGGGTCCAGGTCTTCGTCGCCGACTGGCGCAGCCGTCCGATCGAGCTCGCCGGATTCGAGACCGGCGAACGGATCGAAGTCACCGGCGTCCTGGGCCAGTACGACTACCGGGCTCCCTATACCTCCTGGTATCAGCTCCATCCGCGCTCCCCGGAGGACCTGCGCCGTCCCGACCGCATCCTGGGCATGAACGGCGATCAGGCCGCGATGGCGGGGGGCGGAATTCTCCTGCTGGGGATCCTGGGCCTCGGCCTGTGGGGCAGCCGGATGCACCGGGAGCGGACCGAGTTTCGCGAGCGAAACGACGTCCTCTTCGAGAAGAATCAGGCCGGGGTCTTCCGCGCCACCGTCGACGGGAAGATCCTGGACTGCAATCCCGCCCTGGCCGAGATGTACGGTTACGAATCACCGGAGGAGCTCACCGACGTTCCCGCCTGGGAGCTCTACCCGAACCTCTCCGACCGTGAGGACTACCTGGAGGCCCTCCGGGAGGAGGAAGAGCTGGAGGACTACCTCCATCACCACCAGACCCGCGACGGCGAGGAGCTCTGGGTCCTGGAGAACGCACGCCTGATCGAGACGGACAGCGACGACCGACAGATCGTGGGCACCGCGGTCAACCTCACGGACCGGGTCCGTGCCGAGCAGCGCGAGGAGGCAGCGGAGAAGCGTTACCGGGCGCTCTTCGAGCAGAACGTGGCCGGGGCCTTCCGGTCGAAGCCCGGCGGCGAGCTGCTGGAGGTCAATCCGGCGTTCGCCGAGATGCTGGGCTACGACTCTCCGGAGCAGCTGGTGGGGACCGACGCCCGAGAGCTCTACACCACTCCCGAGGATCGCGACGAGCTCATGGATCGGCTCCACGAGGAGGGAAGCCTGCGCAACCAGGAGCTGGCCCTGACGTCCCGGGACGGCGACACCGTCTGGGTGCTCGAGAATTCCTTCGTGGCCGAGGACCCGGCCACCGGCGAGCTGGTGAACATCGGGACGGTCACGGAGATCACCGAGCACGTCCGGGAGGAGCGTCAGCTGGAGGAGCTGGCGCACCGCGATCCGCTGACCGGCGTACCGAATCGCCGCTACCTGGAGGAGACCGTCCCCCGCATGCTGGCCCGGGCGCGTCGTGAGGGCGCCGCCCTGGGTCTGATCTACATCGACCTCAACGACTTCAAGGAGATCAACGACCGGTGGGGGCACGGGGCCGGGGACGCCGTCCTGCAGAAGGTGGCGACCCGCCTGAACGGCGCCGTCCGGGAGTCCGACCTCCTGGGGAGGGTCGGAGGGGACGAGTTCGTGGTGATCCTCCCGGGCCTTGACGGCCCGAGCGACGCGGCACGAGCGGCGCACCGGCAGGCGGAGGAAGCCTTCCGGGAGCCCGTCGAGGCGGAGGGCGAGGTCTTCCCGGTCTCGGCCAGCCAGGGCGTGGCCGTGTTTCCGGAGCACGGAACCGACTTCGACGAGCTCCTGACCCGGGCCGACCGGGCCATGTACCGCGCGTCCCGAAACGGGAAGCTGGTCGAGCTCTACGACGATGCGCTGGACCAGCCGTACGTCGGGCGCCTGCGCCGGCACCTGGAGATCCGCGAGGGTCTCGAGAACGACGAGATCATCGGCTACGTGCAGCCCATCTACCGGCTCGGTGACGGGCGGCTCGACGGGGTCGAGCTGCTGGTCCGGTGGCGGCAGGAGGACGGAGACGTCATGGGAGCGGAGAAACTGATCTCCGTGGCCCGCACGGCGGACCTGCTGCCGGACCTGGACCGGGAGATGCTGCGCCAGGGAAGCAGCTTCGCCGAGGAGTGGGCTTCGGGGACCGTAGCGGTGAACCTGAGCCAGCCCTTCCTGCAGTCGAGTCGCGCGCTGAAGGCGGTGCGCGAGATCCTGGACCGGTACCCGTCGGCCGTCGAGCACCTGACCGTCGAAGTCACCGAGCACACCGCCATGGCCGAGCCGGAAGTGACGCAGGACCTCCTGCGCGAAATCTCGGACCTGGGGATTCGCCTGGCCCTGGACGACTTCGGCACGGGGTACTCCTCCCTCTCCGTCCTGGAGAGCCTGCACGTGGACGAGATCAAGCTCGACCAGTCCCTCATCCACGGCATCGGTCGCGGCGGTCGGTCCGAAGACCTCCTCCTGGGAGTCCTCGACCTGGCCCGCTCGGTGAGCGCCACGGCCGTGGCCGAGGGGGTCGAGCGGGAGGAGCAGCTGCGCTGGCTGCGGGAACACGGATGCGACCGGGTCCAGGGCTACCTCATGGGCCACCCGGTGCCGCCGGGGGAGACGCTGGCGCGGAGCCTCGAGGAAGCCTGCGGAGTGGCGGGGAGGGGCTAGGGGGAGCGAGAGACCGCCGCCGTCCTCCCCCTCGCATTCTGCAACGTAGACGGTCGTATGCAACGACCCGCACTCCCGCGTCGGCGCTCCCCGCAGAGCGAACATGCCGGGCGATGGCGGGTCCTGACGCTTCGATACCTCCGGCACGGTTCCTCCGACGTCACCACGGGCCCCGGCCCGGAGGCCCGATCGCCTCCGGCGGGCGAAGCAGCGGTGACACCCGACCGGCTCGGAGCGACGCATGGTGGACGAGCGCCTCGACAGTCTCATCGGCATCCGGGAGGATTGGCTCAGCGGGGCGGCGATGCTCGCGCTCCTCGCCCCGGCCCTCCACCCCCTGGTGCGCGACACCCTCGGCGTCGGATCGCACCTGCTCTGGATCCTGCACGTGTTCCCGGCTGCCGTCTTCGCGTACCGGTACGGCCGGCGGGGCGCCGCCGTCCTCCTCCCGCTGAGCCCCGCTCTGCTGCTGGCCGGCGAACGGCTCTTCGGCGCCGGATACGGTACGCCCGCCTCCTGGGAGACGGCGATCTCGCTCGCCGTGAGCGTCGGATTCGCCAACCTGCTGGTGGCGGGCTTCGCGCTGTCGGCCCGACACCGCCGCGAGGCGCTGGCGCACTCGGCCGAGCACGACGCCCTCACCGACCTCCCCAACCGCCGGTGGCTCCGCGAGCGGCTCCAGGAGCAGATCGCCCGCATGGATGCCGACGACGATCACGGCTTCGCCCTGGCCTTCGTCGACCTGGACCGCTTCGCCCGGGTCAACGACAGCCTGGGCCACGCCGTGGGCGACCAGGTGCTCCGCTCCGCCGCCGGGCGGCTCTCCTCCGCCGTGCGCGGCCAGGACGTGGTGGCCCGGGTGGGAGGCGACGAGTTCCTCGTCCTCTTCGACGACGTCACCCGGGAAGACGCCGCCCTCCAGGCCACCCGGCACCTGCTGGAGGCGATCCGGGACGAGCCCATCCGGGCCGGCGGCCACTCGGTGGTGGTGACGGCCTCCGCCGGGGTCGTGCTCTCGCGGTCGGACTACGGCCGGCCGGAGGAGATCATCCGGGACGCCGACGCCGCCCTGGTCGAGGCCGAGCGGGAGGCGCCGGGATCCGTCCTGCTGTTCCGCCAGGAGATGCACGCCCGCGCCCGACAGCGGCTGGAGCTGGAGGGTGAGCTGCGGCGGGCCCTGGCAGAGGACGAGCTCGAGCTCCATTTCCAGCCGATCGTCCGCGCCGACAACCGGGACCTGCGGGGCGCCGAAGCCCTCCTCAGATGGCGTCACCCGGAGAGGGGCCTGGTCGTTCCGGGGGACTTCCTTCCGCTGGTCGCCACATCCGACCTGCTCGAGCCCGTGGGGCGACGCGTCCTGGACGAGGCCGTGCGCCGCGCCGATGAGTGGGCCGATCGATCACCGGAGGTGGGGCCCTTCGTGATGAGCGTCAACGTCTCGGCCCGACAGCTGAACCGACCTGCGTTCGTCGACATCGCGGCGGAGCGGGCGGCGGAGCTCGAGAGCGCCGGGGCCATCCTGGAGCTCGAGCTCACGGAGGAGGTCCTGATGGACGACGCCCCCTCCACCCGCGACGCCCTGCTCCGGCTCCGCCGGGAGGGAGCGCGCTTCGCCGTCGACGATTTCGGCACCGGATACTCGAGCCTCCGGTACCTGCACGAGCTGCCCGTCGACACCCTCAAGATCGACAGGACCTTCGTCCAGTCCAGGCCGGGACCCGAGGGCGACCCGGCCATCGCCAGGACCATCGCCACGCTGGCCGAGGAGCTCGGTCTGGAGACGGTGGCGGAGGGAGTGGAGAGCCAGGAGGATCGCCGGCAGATGGCCCTCCTCGGATGCGACTGCCTGCAGGGCTACTGGTTCGGACACCCGCTCCCGGCGCCCGGATTCGAGTCCCGGCACCTCGGGGCCGACCGCTTCCCGCCCCGCCGGGACCTCACCCTGATCGACGCCGCCGGGACGGGCTGAGCGCCGACGGCGGTCCTGCGCCCTGTCGACCCGCCCATGTTCCGGCAGGGAAGACCCCGCGGGACGGGGACCGCGCTCACGTCACGTCTCTACTTCTCTTCGCCGCAGTACGAGCAGGTGTAGAACGTCTCGATCTCGAAGCCGTCCGCGCTCTCCGAGACGCGGACCCGGGGCAGGAACTCCTTGGAATCGACCATGTTGCAGCCGCCGCACCCGCCTTCGGACACGGGCTTGTGGTGCTCCAGTATCGTTTCCAGCACTTCCTTGGTGGTGATCTCGGAGGCCATCGCGTCCTCTCCTCGCTCGGAATGGTCGGTCGTCCGTGAGGGGCGAAACCTAGCCGATCGCCCCGACGTGTCCACCGGGAACGGGCCAGAACACTGCATCGTGCCGTCGAAAAGCCCCGTACGGAGAAAGCTCAGGAGCAGGCGCAGGCGTCGGGGGACTCACCCCCTGGCGCTCGACTTCACCTGCACCGTACGATAATTATCGTTGTTGCGCTCTGCGCAGCTGCTACACCTTACGAAACAGTGCGGCTCCGGGGGCGACGGATCGGCCCGGACGGCGACGACCTCGGCGGCTGGGAGCTCGGAGAGGGACCGGACGAGTTCCGTCGAAGTGGCCGGAATCGGGGAGGATCGACATGCGACCGCTGCTGGCAGTCCTCACGGTGTTTACGCTTACATCCTGCTCCGCACTGACAGGCACCGATGAACTCGAAATTCCGGACCTGTCCGGGTCGTGGACGACAGATCCCTCCCAGGGAGCCATACCGATGAGGATGGACGTCACCGAAGCCGAGGACGGCAACATCGTGGGAGAGGGCTTCGTCGAAACCGGTGACTCGGCGCAGTTCCTCGTTTCCGGTCAGCACGAGGGACGTCGAGTCCCCATGATCCTCCACTTCGATTCGACGACAATGCAGATCCGCCAGACCTTGATTCATACGGACCGATGCGGGGACGCTGAGATCGACGCCAGTCTGATCGTCGAAGACGATACGATACCGACACGACTCCTGCGACCGGCGTGCCGCTGAACGCTCAGGACATGTAGACGCAGCTCGATCTGAACGGGCTGTCAGCGATTCACGCCGTGAAGGCCCGCTTCACCTTTTCCCACAGCCCGGCGTCGCGCTGGTCCGGGGGCGGCGGCTCGTCCTCGACCCGCCGCAGCTCTTCCAGGGCCTCCCGCTGCTCGTCGCTCAGGTCGGACGGGGTCCACACCCGAACCTGGACGATCTGGTCCCCGCGGTCGGCGCCGCGCAGACGCGGCATCCCCCGTCCCTCGAGGCGCAGCTTCTGGCCGCTCTGCACTCCGGCGGGGATCTTCACCTCGGCGGTGCCGTCGATGGTCGGCACCTGCACCGTGTCGCCCAG
>CANPVF010000058.1 GCA_947581645.1 Candidatus Caribbeanibacter nitroreducens
CCGTCGTCTCACCGTCCCGGTCCGATCTCTCCGTCGAGTCTATTCTCCAGCTCGGCGACTTCCTCCTCCGCCGAGGCGGCACCCCGTCGTGCCTCCTCCCGGACGTCGGCCAGGGATCGGTCGAGACGCCTGAGCTCGTTCTGGGTGTCCTCTCCGGCCGCACGGCCGCCCCACCGCCGGAGGACGTCCAGGGAGTGCCGGGCCGACCGCGCCGACTGGATGGCCCGCCACACGGCCTCGTAGGTCTCCGCGCCCAGGGCCGCCGCCCCGTCCCGGATCTCCAGCAGGTTGTCCGGCTCCAGGTGGTCGTCCGGCAGCGTGCCCTGACGGGCGAGTCGCAGGATGTCGTCCCGGACGTCCCACCGGCGCGCCTCGTTCGCGAGGCTCGTCATGGCCGCGTGCACCGTTCGCAGGCTGCGGAGCTGTCGCTCCAGGTCCCGCTGCACGAGCCGCTGGACGTTCTCCCGAGACGATTCGGTCTGCTGCTCGACCATCGAGGTGAGCGAGATCGCCACCGTGACGAGCAGAACGGTGGCCAGCGCCTGGATGCCGGCGGCCAGGGCCACCCAGGACCCCTCGGGCCGGGCGGCCAGGATCCATCCGATGAGGATCAGGCTCCCCGCCGCCAGCACGGCCAGCGCTTCCAGGATGTGTCCCTCTCTCATGGCGACCTCCGCGTTCCGTGGTGATCTCAGCATGAGTCCGGGACGAAGGGGCCGTGGGCCATGCCACGGGACCCGGCGTCCTCGGCCACAGTATGGGAACGGCGTCCGGAATGCAGAGGATCCACGCCATGGCGCCGTCCCCGTCGGGGACGGGGTGGTGCACGATCGCTCGACCCGCCAAGCTGTACGGAGGGACGACCGCCCGAACCTCCTGGACAGGGGAGCCCGCCCGACGATGTGCGGACGCTACACGCTCCGCCGGACCGCCGAGGAAGTGGCCGACGCCTTCGACGCGCCGCCCCTGGACGAGCTGGAGTGGTCCGGACCTCGCTACAACATCGCTCCGACCCAGGACGCCCTCTTCGTCCGCTCCGCCGAGGAGGAGGGACGTCAGCTGGCAGACGGCCGGTGGGGGCTGGTCCCGTTCTGGGTGGACGAACCCGACGACTTCCCGACGCTCATCAACGCCCGGGCCGAGTCGGCCCCGGACAAGCCCTCTTTCCGCGACGCCTTCCGTAAGCGGCGGTGCCTCGTGCCGGCCGACGGCTTCTACGAGTGGCAGGCCAGGAACGGCGGTCCCAAGCAGCCCTTTCACATCCGGCTGGAGGACGACCGCCCGTTCGCCTTCGCGGGGCTGTGGGAGCGGTGGGGCGAGAGCGACGAGGAGAGTTACTTCCGCTCGTACACGATCCTCACCACCGACGCCTCGGACCTGGTGGCCACGGTCCACGACCGACAGCCTGCCTTCCTGCTCCCCGGTGACTACGACCGCTGGCTGGACCCGGAGTCGGAGAAGGAGGAGCTGCAGGCGATGCTCGCCCCCGTGGAGCCGGAGGGGCTGGAGCTGCACCCCATCGGCCGCCGGGTGAACGACCCGTCGAACGACGATCCCTCGGTGCTGGAGGCCACGGGCGAGGGCTGACACGGCGGCAGGCCGGCCGTCGACCCGCTTGCGCCGCTCAGAATCAGCCGCGCAGGATTGGGGGGCACTCACGTACGTTCACCACCAGAAGGAGGGCTCATGGAGCTCGGATGGGGCGATCCAGCGGGACTCGGTATCTTCCTGGCGGGACTCGGGCTCTTTCTGTGGGGAGCCGGCAGCTCCCGGACGGTGGGAGAATGATCGGCGACATCTTCGACTTCTTCACCCAGTAGGGGCGACGATGCCCCGGACGCCCGCGGGAGGAGAGAGATGAGGCCCCCGCGCCTGCCGGTCGAAGTAGCCCTTCACCGGGCCGAGGACGACGACTACCGGATCGGCGTCGCGCCGGGCTCCGCCGAGCACGCCCTCGGCATCCTCAGTCCCGACTTCGACATCCTGGATCACGGGGACAGCTGGAGGATCACCGACCTGGAGACCGGCGAGGCGTCGGAGGACATCGGCGGCGCGGTGAGGAGCGGTCACATTCGTGTGCTCCACGACTACCCGGTGACCGCCCTCCGAAGCGTCCTCCAGGATTCGCTTCGGAACCTGGTGTGGAGCGCGCTCATCTCGCGCCTGGTCGTGAGCGGGGTCCGGACCCCCACGGACTGGCGTTTCGGCGCTGATCACGACGAGCTGCGGCTGTACGATCCGGAGGGCCGGCTCCGTGCCCGGGTGGAGTACCCGAACTGGTGGTTCGTGGCCAGTCGCGACCGGGCGTTGCGCCTGGCCGACCTGGTGATGGAGCAGACGGGCCTCGCGGCTCTCAGCGTGGACGACCTCGTGGAGCGGCGAACGGAGAAGTGAGATCGCCTCCATCCCGGGAGGGGCGCCGCACGGGCCGTCCGGGGCGATAGGGCGGGGACGGCAGGTGAACACCGCGGAGCAGCGCTACGCCGAGCGACAGGAGCGGTTCTCGGAGCGTGTGGAGGCCCTCTCCGGGCGCCTCCGCCATCTGAGGACGGGCCGGATCGCCTCGTTTCTCGGGGCCCTCGTCCTTCTGCTGGGAGCCGAGTGGACCGGCGGCGTTCTCTCCCCGGCGCTGGCCGCGGGCGGATTGGCCTCGGGCCTGGCCTTCGCATGGCTCGTGGTGCGGCACCGGCGCGTCCGCCGCGAGCGGGAGCGCCTGGAGCACCTGGTGGACGTCAACCGGGAGGCCCGGGCACGGCTCCGCCGGGACTGGGAGGCTCTTCCCGAGACGGCGGACGGCGGCGCACGTCGGGCAGACGGGCCGGCGGAGCACCCGTACGCTGACGACCTGGACGTGGTGGGGCGGACATCGGTGGTGCGCCTGCTGAGCACCGTGTCGACGGCGGCCGGGGCGGAGAGGGTCCGTCGGTGGCTCCTCGACAGGGCCGGGCCCGAGGACGTCGCCTCGCGCCAGGAGACCGTCCGGTCGCTGGCCCCGGAGGACGACGTCCGCCAGAGGTGGGTGGCCGCGGCCCGGCAGGCGGGCGTCACGCCGGCGGATCGGGTCGGCCCCTTCCTCGAGTGGGCGGAGGGTGCCACCTGGCTCGCGGATCGGGGCTGGCTCCTGTGGACGGCCCGGCTCCTGCCCCTCGCGAACGGCGGGCTCATGGCGGCGCACGCCGCCGGCGTCACGGCCTATCCGTGGTGGCTCCTGGGCCTCGTCGCCGCCCTGGCCGTCTCCGGCGTCTCCTCGGCCCGGATCCACCCGGTCTTCGACCGCGTCACCAGGGGCGAGGAGAATGCGGGTCGGCACGCATCCCTGCTGGAAACGGTGGTCTCGATGCCGGGCGAGGGCCGGCTGCTGGAAGAGGCCCGCCGGGCGGTGAGCGGTCCTCCGGACGCCGCCGCTGCCCTGGAACGGCTGGAGCAGCTGATCTCGGCCTCGGACGTGCGCCGGAACGCCCTGGCGCACCTGCCGCTCCAGCTCCTCTTCCTCTGGGACGTGCACCTGCTCTGGCTGCTGGAGCGATGGCAGCGCCGGTTCGGGGACGAGGTACGGGAGTGGTTCGACGCGCTGGGGCGGGTGGACGCCCTGCTGGCGCTGTCGGTCCTGGATGCCGATCACGACGACTGGACCTATCCGGAGATCGATCAGTCGGCGGACTCCCTCGGGGCCGGCGACCTCGGCCACCCGCTGCTGGAGCCCGACGAATGCGTCCGCAACGACGTCCGGGTGGGCCCGCCCGGGACGTTTCTGCTGGTGACGGGGTCGAACATGTCCGGGAAGAGCACGCTCCTCCGCTCCCTGGGCCTGGCCGCCGTCCTGGCGCAGGCCGGCGCGCCGGTGCCCGCGGGCCGGCTCCGGCTGCCGCCGCTGGAGGTCCACACCTCCATGCAGGTGGAGGACTCCCTGTCGGAGGGCGTCTCGGAGTTCATGGCCGAGCTGCGGCGCATGCGCCAGGTGGTGGCAGGGGCCGAGGCCGCCGGCGACGGGCCCGCCCGGGCCCTCTACCTCCTGGACGAGCCGCTCCAGGGCACCAACGAGGCGGAGCGACGGGAGGGCGTCCGGATCGTGCTCCGACGGCTGGTGGGCTCAGGCGCCGTCGGCGCGGTGGCCACTCACGACCTCCGGGTGCACCACACGCCGGAGCTGGAGGCCGCGGCCGACGTCGTCCACCTCACCGGCGACGTCTCCGAGGGAGCGGAGGGGCCGCTGCTCAGCTTCGACTACCGGCTCCGGCCCGGCCCGGCGCCCTCCACGAACGCCCTGGCCCTGATGCGGGCCGTGGGGCTGGCGGACGCGGACGACGGAGGCTGAGGGCGGCGACCGACCCGGGCCGCCCCTTCCTCTTCTGTGCGCTCCTCTATTCCTGCATCCTCTCCTTCATGTCCCCGGTCATGTAGCTCTCGAACCACTTCAGGATGTGGAGCTGGGTGCGCATGAAGTTCGACGGGTTGGAACCGGTGCCGTGCCACTCGTCCTTCATGCGGATCATCTTCGTGGGCACCTTCCGGAGCTTGAGCGCCTGGTAGAACTCCTCGGTCTGGGGCATGGGGGTCCGGAGGTCGTTCACGCCGGTCATCAGCAGGGTGGGCGTCTCCACCTGGCCGACCTGCATCAGGGGCGAGCGCTCCAGGTGCTCGGTCGGGTCCTCCCACGGGAAGTCGCGGAAGTTGTAGTACCAGTACGGGCTGTCGGTGGTGCCCACGAAGGAGAGCCAGTTCGTGACGGGACAGCGGACCACGGCGGCGGCGAAGCGGTCGGTCTGGGTCACGATCCAGCTGGAGAGGACGCCCCCGCCGCTGCACCCGGTGGCCAGCATGTTGTCGGCGTCGATGTAGCCGCGGTCGATGAGGCTGTCCACGCCGACCATCAGGTCGTCGTAGTCCCGGCCCGGGTAGGCGTGGTTGATGGCGTTCCCGAACTCGGTGCCGTAGCCCGTGGAGCCCCGGGGGTTGGTGTACAGCGTGACGTAGCCCTCGGAGGCGAAGTGCTGGTAGCGGAAGCTGAAGCCCACGTCGTACATGGCGTGGGGGCCGCCGTGGATGTGGAGGATGAGCGGGTACTGCTCCGAGGGGTCGAAGTCCGGCGGCTTCACGATCCACCCCTGTACCCGGAACCCGTCCACCGACTCGTACCAGATCTCCTCCACGTCGCCGAGCCGGACGCCGGAGAGGACGTCCTCGTTCACGGCGGTCAGGTACTCGGGATCCGGCTGTGAGACGTCGAACGTGACCACGTCGCCGGGCCGCTTCGGCGTCTCCATGACGCCCACGGCGGTGCCGTCGTCGTTGATGTCGGTGGTGCCGAGCACGTGCTGTCCCTCGGTGACACGACGGAAGTCACCGTTCAGGCCGGCATAGTAGAGGTCCTCGGTGCCCTCGTTCTCGGCCGTGAAGTAGACGCCGCTTCCGTCCGGGGCCCAGGTGAGGCCGCCGGGGGAGCGGTCGAAGTCGGCGGCCAGCTCCCGGACCCCCGAGCCGTCGGGGCGCATGACGTAGAGGTTCGAGGTCTGGTAGGTCTGGCCGGTGGAGTCGGCGCCGGTGTAGGCGATCCACTCGCCGTCGGGGCCGGGGGCGGGGCTTCCGTCCGGGCCGTTCCGGTCGGTGAGGGCCGTGACCTCGCGGGTGTCCACGTCCACGGCGTAGACCTCGGACTCCCGGATCTCGTAGGCGGCGTCCTCGGTCCGGAGCCCGTCCACGTAGATCGTCGACCCGTCGGGGCTCCACCGCGGATCGCCGTGGTCGTAGGGACCGTGGGTCACCTGCCGCGGTGTCCCGCCGCCGGCGGAGACCGTGAACACGTGATCGTGCCCCTCACGGGTGAAGCCGGCGCCGTCCTGCCGGTAGTCCAGCCGGTCCACCACGCGCGGAGCCTCCGTCCACTCGGCGCCCTCGGGGCGCTCCGGGAGCTCGACGCGGTAGCTGTCCTCGTCCTCGACGAAGCGGTTGAAGGCGACGCGCTCGCCGTCCGGAGACCAGGCGATGTCGCTCGCCCCCTCGGTGAGTCGGGTCACCTGGGTCACCGACCCCGCGCCGTCGCCCTCCATGATCCGAACCCAGATCTGTCGCTCGGCGTCCTCGCCGCACTCCTGCAGGGCGCTCCGGTCACCGCCGGGCGTGCCGCAGGCCAGGAACGCGAGACGGTCGCCGGAGGGAGACCACCGGGGGGAGCTCCCCTCCACCAGGTGGCGGTCGCGGCTGCCGTCGGCGCCCATGATCCAGACCGCGGACTTGCGGGTGTCGTGCATCGGGTCGATCCAGCTCCGGACGTAGACCACCTGGTCGCCGTCGGGCGAGAGCCGCGGGTCGTAGACGTCCTCCATCTCCAGGTACTGCTCGAGCTGGAGCGTGGAGTCCGCGTCGGCCGGCTGGGCCCCGGCCTCCTGGATCGCCGGCGGGGCGAGAGCCGGGAGGGCGAGGAGAGCGCCGACGACGCAGTAGAGCGGGAGGCGGGGGAGGGAGGCGCGGAGTCGCATGGAGTCTCCCTTGCTGCTGGAACCAGGAGCGCGGACGATGCAGGACGGGTCGAAGCTAGGGGAACGCCCGCGACCGTGACACCGCCGAACAGGTCCGGACGGAGGCAAAGAGAGAGCATGCTCGAGGTCGACTGGAAGCGGCTGGCGCGCACCACGTTCCAGCACCGGTGCCCGGCGTGCGGAGACGGCGAGCTCTTCAGCGAGGGATACCGGATCCACGACCGGTGCCCGAGCTGCGGGACGGACCTCCGCGGGGAGCACGGGGCCCACTACGGAGGACCCATCGTCCTGGGCTACACGGTGGGCGGAGTGACGGGACTCCTGGTGCTCACGGCGCTGGGGTGGGCCTTCGGTCTCCGCACCTGGGTCGTGTGGACGAGCGTGGGAGCCCTGGTGCTCTCCATCTTCCTCGCCTACCGCACCTGTAAGGCCTTCTGGGTATGGTTCCTGTACGCCACCGACGAGATCGGGGAGGCCGGGGAGTGGGGCGAGGGGTGACGCGGTCGATCGTGGCGGGCCGGGGTGGAAGGAGCCCCGTCAGCAGCTATCTTTCGAATCCGTCCGGACCGTCACCGCCGAACCGGAGGCACGGGACCGTGGACGACGACAGCAGCCCCCGCTTCCTCGCTCTGAGCCTCTCCGTGGCCGTCGCCTGCGCCCTGTCGTGGCTGCTGATGGGCGGCGCCGAGATGGTGGCGTCCATGGCCGAGCGGCAGGGGATGGGCCGGGCCGCGGTCATCACCGGCGGCGGCTTCGTGGCGTGGGCGGTCGTGCTCTACGGAGCCACCCGCCTCTTCCACTGGGGCTGGACCCGGATCCCGGGCGTCAGCCGCTGAGTCTGGCGGGGCCGGTCGCGGGGGAGGGAACCCGGCGGGCGGCACAATGCCGGGAGCGCGGCTAGCCGGCGAGCCACTCCTCCTCGAACTTCTCGGCCGGCATCGGTCGGGCGAAGTGAAAGCCCTGGGCGTAGCCGCAGCCGAGATTCTCCAGGTGACGGGCCTGCGTCTCGGTCTCGACTCCTTCCGCCACCACTTCCATCCCGAACTGGCGCGCCATCATCAGGATGGCCTGCACGATCACGCTCTCCCGACCGGGTGACTCCACGTCGGCCACGAATCCGCGGTCGATCTTGAGAACGTCGGCCTCCAGGCTCCGGAGGTACTGGAGGCTGGAGTAGCCGGTCCCGAAGTCGTCGATGGCCAGCTTCAGGCCGGCGGCCCGCAGCTCCTGGAGCTTCGACCGACCGCTCATGAGGACGCTCTCGGTGATCTCGAGGGTGAGTCGGTCCAGGGGGAGGTCCGCGTCATCGGCGAAGGCGCGAATCCGTGCCGGCAGCTCCTCCTCGCGGTGCTGGCGGGCGGACAGGTTCACGCTAACGCGGAACCGGCTTCCCCCGGGGTCGTGCCTGTCCATCCAGCCCACGGCCGTCCGGGCGGCCCGGTCCAGGACGAACTCGCCGATGGGCACGATGAGTCCCGTCTCCTCGGCCAGGGGGATGAACTCCCCCGGGGCGACGAGTCCGGCCTCCGGGTGCTCCCAGCGGACCAGGGCCTCGGCGCCGACCACGGATCGTGTCTCCAGGTTCAGAACCGGCTGGTAATGGAGGACGAACTCCCCCTCCCGCACGGCTCGCCGCAGCTCGTTCTCCTGGTGGAGCTGATTCGTGACCCCGTCGTCGGCGGCGGGATCGTAGACGTGAATGGCCGTGGAGTCGGGCGCCTTGATCCGGTACATGGCGATGTCGGCGTACCGGATCAGGTCGTCGGGATCCCGGCACTCCGGCCCGCTCACGGCCACCCCGATGCTGGCGCTGGGATGGATCTCGGTGCCCGCGACCGTGACGGGGGCGTCGAAGATGCTCCGAACTCGCCCGGTGACGACGCGCAGCTCGTCCTCTCCCGCGATTCCCTCGAAGAGGACGGCGAACTCGTCGCCGCCGTACCGCGCGACGGTGTCCTGGCCCCGCGTCGCGTCCCCGAGGCGGGTCCCCACCGTCCGCAGGAGCTCGTCGCCGGCGGGGTGGCCCAGGGTGTCGTTCACGACCTTGAAGCGGTCCAGGTCCAGGAAGACGACGGCCACCTCCCCGTCGGAGCGCTCGGCACGGCTCAGCGCCTGCTCCAGGCGGTCCCGGAGGAGCGTCCGGTTCGGGAGGCCCGTGAGCCCGTCGTGGAGGGCCTGGTGCTCGAGCTCCTCCTCGAAGCGTTTCCGCTGGGTGATGTCCTGGGCCGCGGAGAGCAGGCAGGGCCGGCCGTCCAGCTCGAATTTCTGGCCCGAGTAGAGAGCGTCGCGGACCTCGCCGTCCTTCATCCGGAGGCGCGTCTCGTAGTTGCGGACCGCGCCCTGCGCCTCGATGCGGCTCAGCACCTCCCGGCGGTCCCGGGGATCGTCCCAGAACTCGATCTCCAGGGACGTCCTGCCCAGGATCTCGTTTCGGTCGTACCCGGTGATCTCCTCGAACCCGCGGTTGACCTCCAGGAAGCGGCCGTCCCCGAGGCCCGTGATCGCCATGGCCATGGGGTTGACCTGGAAGGCCGTGGCGAACTTCGTCCTCGACTTCCGGAGGCTCCGCTCGACGTCCTTCCACCCGGTGACGTCCCGGATCACGCTCACCGCGTACTCTGGACCGTCGTCTCCGAGCACGTAGCTGACGACGTGCTCGGTGGGGAAGGTGGTGCCGTCCGCTCTCCGCATGCGGAACTCTCCGCGGAAGACTCCCTCCTCCGCCAGAGCGGCCTGGCTGACACGGCCGAATCGCTCGTAGCTCTCCCGGTCCAGGTGGAGGAGCTCCGTGTCCATGCCGAGCAGCTCCTCCCGGGAATATCCGAACAGCTGCTCGGCTGCCGGATTGCAGAAGACGAGGCGCCGCTCCGGGTGCTTCACGACGAAGACGGCGTCCGGGATGTTCCGGACGGTGGCGGAGAGGAGCGAGGTCGCCATTTCGCTCTCCTCGCGCGCACGCCGCCAGGCGGTGATGTCGAAGATGAAGCCCTCGAGGTACAGGCGCTCGCCGGAATCGGGGTGCACTCCGCGGCCCTGCTCCCACACCCAGCGGACGCCTCCGTCCCGGGTTCGGATCCGGTACTGGAGCTGATACGGCCGGCCGTCGTCCAGCGCATCCTGAACCTCGCCCCAGACGTCCTCCCGGTCGTCCGGGTGGATCAGATCCCCGTAGGCGACCTCCTCGTCGTGGAGCAGCTCCTCCGGCCGGTATCCGGTGAGCTCCTCGGTTCCCGGGGACAGGTACTCCATGGTCCACGTCCGGGTGTTTCGGCACCGGTAGAGGATCCCGGGGAGGTTGCCGGCGATGGTGTCGAGGAAGCGCTCCGGTTCACCGATCGCGTCCGGTCCGTCGTGCCCCTGTGGTCTGGACGTCACGCGGGCCTCCCGAGGATCGAGTCCGGGCGCGAGTGACGGCTGCATGATACGGAACGGGACGAGGACCGCGCCACCGACCGGCCCCGGGGTGGGTACGCCCGGCCCGGCGGCGACACCTACATTTCTGACCGTGGGTTTCCCGCGATCCGGCCGAGATCGCCCGGTCGGGGGATCCGAGCGCGCGCCGAAGCACGCACCGAGACGAGGGAGAGCGATGGATGTCGTGAACCGGGGGCTGCTGCTGGTCGTCCCGCGGCAGCCCTACCTGGACTGGGCCAACGGGCTGGAGCACCACGGGCCGGACTTCCACCTGGACGAGGGGATGCCCGCGGCCTACCTGATCCCCCAGTTCGGCACGCTGGAGGAGGTGGACGAGTTCGTCGAGGGGGTGCACGGATCGATCTTCGAGGAGGAGCTCGTCGCCTGGACCGAGGACCGCGAGGTGTGGCCGGAGCCACGGGACCTGGAGCGCTTCTACGAGTGGTTCAGCGTCGAGTACACGGACCTGGTGGCCGATCTGGCCGGCGAACCGCTGCGGGTGGAGAGCGTCTGACGGCTACCCGCACCGGCGGGTAGCGCCCACGGGCTCGCGGCCCTCCGGGTGCGAGGGTGGGGGCGCCGTAACCCTTCCATCCGTCGGATCCCGCTCTTTCCCTCCATTCGGTCGTTCCCCTCGCACCGCGTCTGCTTCCTCGCGGATTCCGTAGTTGACAGTAAGACTATTAGTATAGTATTTACGAGGTACGTAGTTTATAGCCGTGACACCACTCGCCCGAGCGGAGGCCGCGAAAAATGAGTATCGACACGTCATGTACTCGCGCTGTCCCTCCGGCCCTCCTGGCCGTGGCGGCCCTGGCGGCCGGCCTCACCTCCTGCGAGTCTCAGGCTCCCGAGCCTGGGGACGAGACCGCTGCCGAACGTCGGTCCGAGGCGACGGCGCTCTCCGAAGCGCCGGTGATGGCCGAGTTCGTTCCCTACGACGTCACGCCGGAGCTCCAGAACAGCGAGGAGGTCGGGAAGCGACTGCAGGAGCTGTATCCCGACTCGCTGGAGGACGCGGGCATCGGAGGATCGGTCGTTCTCTCGCTCAAGGTCGACCAGGAGGGACGTGTGCGGGAGAGCCTGATCGAGACGTCCAGCGGCCGCGAGGTGCTCGACATGGCTGCCAGCCGGATCATCGGCGACATGGAGTTCAGCCCGGCCATGAATCGAGGTGAGAGGGTCGGTGTCTGGGTGCAGCAGCGCATCCGCTTCGAGCCGGACGCGGCCGGGAATTGATCCAACGGGATCAGCGGGCCCCCACCCGGCCGGGTGCGGCATCGGCCGCCCGCCGGCTTCGTCATCATCCGCCACCGGCCGATTGCCAGATCACGGCGTGCACGGAGGCCGCCCCGAGCCGCTCCCGCTTCGTCCGGCTCGCGCCGACCACCAGCCCGCTGTCGCTGATGGCGTTGGCGCTGCTGTTGTCCGAGAGGCTTCCCAGGTCCCGCATCTCGCCGCCCTCCCAGAGGAAGGCGTGAACCTCACCGTCCCGGGTCGCGCTGCTCCCGACGATCTGCCCCCGGTCGTTGATGTCGTAGGCACGACTCGAGCGTCCTCCGAGTGTGCCCAGGTCCCGCATCTCGCCGTCCTCCCAGAGGAAGGCGTGGACCTCGCCGTCCCGGGTCGCGCTGTGTCCGACCACCTGACCGCGATCGTTGATGGCGTGGGCGCGGCTCAGCCGACCCCCGAGCGTGCCCAGGTCACGCATTTCTCCGTCGTGCCAGAGAAACGCGTGGACGTCCACGCGACGGTCCCGGCCCGGCGCGATCTGGCTCGCTCCGACGACGCGCCCGCTGTCGTTGATGTCGAAGGCGACGCTCTCGGTGCCCCCGAGCGTGCCCAGGTCCCGCATCTCCCCGTCGCGCCACAGGAAGGCGTGGTAGGAGGTGGAATGCAGTCGGCCCGGACGCACCTGGGCCCGACCCACCACCGCTCCCTGATCGTTGACGGCGTGCGCCTCGCTGTTCTCGCCTCCCAGCGTCCCCAGGCCGCGCATGCGCCCCTCCTCCCACAGGAAGGCGCGGCGGGACACGTCCACGAAGCGTCCCACTCGCCCCCGCACGGAGTCGAACTGCGCCACCCCCACGACCTGGCCGCGGTCGTTCACGTCCCGGGCCGCGCTCTCGGTGCCGCCGAGCGTGCCCAGGTCCCGCATCTCCCCGTCGCGCCACAGGAAGGCGTGACGCGAGATGGCGTGGAGCCGCCCCGGGGCCACCCGGCTCTCGCCGACGACCCGCCCGTCGTCGCTCACGCCGTTGGCCTCGCTCCAGTCGCCGCCCAGCGTGCCGATGTCCCGGATCGTCGGCTGTCTCCGGGCGCCGTCAGCCGCCGGGTCCGGGGGGGCGGGTGGCAGGGAGGGGAGGACGTGAGGAAGGGCCAGGAGGCCGACCAGGCCGACCGCCGTCAGGGTGAGCTGGAGCTCGCGCATCGCAGTCGCTCCCGGAGGGTGCCGATGCCTTCGGAGGACGACAGCACGTCGGTCGCCGCCGACCGCTGGCTCCTACACCACGGCCGGGCGTCCTGCGCCGAACGGATGCAGGAGCCCCGCCGACGTTATAGTTACGGTGCCATGTCCCCCATGCTCCGATGTCACCGCCCCGCGATGCTCCTTCTGCTTCTCGCGGCGATCCTCCCCGGACGGGGCTCCGTCGCGCTCAGGGGTGGCCCGTGAGCGAGGAGGCCACCATGCCGCCGGCCGGCTCGATCGCCGCCACCTTCGTCTTCGACCAGGTGCGGCGCGACGACGCCTTCGAGGAGCTGAACGAGCGGATCCGGCGGATCGCCCGATCCAGGCCCGGATACCTGGGCCGGAAGGACTGGCGCGACTCCGAGGGACACCGGGCCGTCACCTACTACTGGGAGTCCATGGACGCCCTCCGGGAGTTCGCCTCCGACCCGGACCACCGGGAGGCCAAGCGACGACATCGGGAGTGGTACGCCGGGTACCGGGTCGAGATCTCCCGGGTGCTCCGCGTCTACGGCGGCGGCGATCTGGACGACACCTTCGGCGTGCCGCCGGAGGCGGAGGACCGGGTGGGCCACCGGGACCTGCCGGACGGGGGCGAGGGGATGGAGGGACGGTCGGACCGGTGACGCGCGTTCGGGAAGCCGCCCCCCGGGACGCCGGCCGCCTGGCCCGGCTCCGGTACGAGTTCCGCGCCGCGGAGGATCCCGTGGTGGAGGAGCGCGAGTCGTTCCTGGAGCGGTGTGAGCCGTGGATGCGGGATCGGCTGGCCCCCGGGCTGGAGCCCTGGCGGTGCTGGGTGGTGGAGCCGGACGGGGTGATCCGCGGGCACGTGTGGGTGCAGCTCGTCCCCAAGGTTCCGAACCCGACGGACGAGGCCGAGACCCACGCCTACCTGACCAACATGTACGTGGAGCCAGCGCACCGCGGCGGCGGACTCGGCACCGCGCTGATGCGGAGGGCGGTGGGGTG
>CANPVF010000059.1 GCA_947581645.1 Candidatus Caribbeanibacter nitroreducens
GCCGCCGGCCCCGCCGCGGCGGAGGCGGCTCCCGCGACTCCCGCCCCGGCGGACACGATCCGGATCGCCGGCGACCGCGGCGATACCCTGGAGCTGGCGGCGCCGGCGGAGCGTATCGTGTCGCTGATCCCGGCCGCCACCGAGCTCGTCTTCGCCCTGGGCGCCGGGGACCGCCTCGTGGGCCGGACCCGCTACGGTACGCATCCTCCCGCCGCCCGGGAGGTGCCCAGCGTCGGAGAGGGGATCCGCCCCTCGGCCGAGGCGGTGATCGCCCGGCGCCCCGACGCCGTGCTGGTGTACGCGGGGCAGACCAACGCGGGGGCCATCCGTCGCTTCCAGGAGCTGGGCGTACCGGTGCTCGTCCTGGAGCACAACACGATCCCCCAGCTCATGCGAAACATCGCACGACTGGGAGCCCTGACGGGGCGCGAGCCCGCCGCCGACTCCCTGGCAGCCTCGATCCGGGACCGGCTGGAGGCCGTGGCCGAGGTGGTGAGCGGGCGGCGCCGGGTGCCGGTCTACTACGACCTGTGGCCGGATCCGCCCCGGACGGCGGGAGCCGGGAGCTACCTGGACTCCCTCGTCAGCGTGGCCGGCGGGCACAACGTCTTCGGCGACCTCGAGGGGGCCTCGCCGCAGGTGAGCCTGGAGGCGCTGGTCGAACGGCAGCCCGAGGTGATCGTGGCCCCGCGGGGCGGGGGCGGAGAGCGGCTGCCGCCCGGTGAGCGCCCGGGATGGGGCCAGCTGCGCGCGGTGGAGGCCGGCAACGTGGCCGCCGTGGACGGCGAGCTGATGTCCCGCCTCGGGCCCCGCCTGGGGGAGGCAGCGGCGCACCTGGCGGCGGCCCTCCATCCGCCGGTGGCCGATTCGCTCCGCGACCTCGGGCTGCTCCCGCCGGACTAGCGGTCCCGCTCCCCCTCGCTCGGAGCGTGCCCTCCGTCGCCGCCCGCCAGCGCCACGACCTGCGGGGCCCCCTCGTCCGGGCCGGGCCCGGGATGCGGCACGACGCGCACCGGCCAGCCGTAGACCTCCTCCACCGTCTCCCGGGTGAGCACCTCCGCCGGAGTCCCCTCCGCGCGTGCCCGCCCCCCGTGCAGAAGCAGGAGCCGATCGGCGTAGCGTGCGGCGGCATTCAGGTTGTGCGTCACCAGGAGCACCGTCGTGCCCCCTGCTACGAGCTCGCGGAGGAGCTCGTAGATCTCCATCTCGTGGCGGACGTCCAGGGACACCGTGGGCTCGTCCAGGGCCAGGAGGTCCGGCTCCTGGGCCAGCGCCCGGGCGACGCGTGCCAGCTGCCGCTCCCCGCCGGAGAGGGTGGCGAAGGCCCGTCCGGCCAGGTCCTCCACGTCACACCGCGCCAGGGCCCGCTCGACGGCGTCCCGGTCCTCCGGGCCCTCGGTCCGCCAGGGACCCAGGTGCGGATAGCGCCCCATGGCCACGAACTCCCGCACGGAGACCGGAAAGGTGACGCTCTCGTTCTGCGGGACCACGCCCACGCGCCGGGCCAGCTCGCGGCGCCGCCACGAGGAGAGACGGCGTCCCAGGAGCCGGATCTCGCCGCGGTCGGGCTCCAGGGCGCCCAGGAGCAGCCGGACCAGCGTGGACTTGCCGGATCCGTTCGGGCCGATGACGCCGACCAGCGCCCCCTCGGGGACCGACAGGTCGACCTCGTCCACGGCCGGTCGGGCGGCGCCGGGATAGCGGAACCGGAGGCCGGAGGCGGCCAGCAGGGGCGACGTCACGGTCCCTCCGTCCGGCCCATGCCGCGCCGCGGTCCGGGCGGACGACGGACCAGCAGGAGCACGAAGACCGGCACGCCCACCAGGGCGGTGATGACGCCCACCGGGATCTCCGACGGTGCCGCGGCGGTCCGGGCCAGCGTGTCTGCAAGCGGCAGGAAGGCGGCGCCGAGCAGGAGGGAGGCGGGGAGCAGGAAGCGGTGGTCGCTTCCCCACAGGAGACGTATGGCGTGGGGGACGATGAGCCCGACGAAGCCGATGGCGCCGCTCACGGAGACGGCCGCCGCCACCAGGAAGGAGGCCGTCAGGTAGACGACCCACTTGGCCAGCTCCACGCGCGTGCCCAGGAAGAGCGCGGTCTCCTCGCCCACGGCCAGCAGGTTCAGCGACCGGGCCAGCCCCATCAGCAGGAGCGCCGCCGGGACGAGGCCCACCGCCACCACGACGACGGCGTCCCAGTCGGCGCCCGAGAGCCCGCCCATCATCCAGAACACCGCGGAGCGGAAGGTCTCGGCCTCGGCGAAGGTGAGCAGGAAGAAGATCACGGCGTTGAAGAAGGCCCCGGCTACCACGCCGGCCAGGAGAAGCACGCGGGTGTCCAGCCCCATGCCCCCGGCGGCGGCGATCCGGAGGACCACCGCGATGGCTGCGGTGGCCCCGGCGAAGGCGGCCAGGGGGAGCACCCATCCGCCGGCCGCCGTCCACCCGAGAACGATGGAGGTGACGGCTCCGACGGCGGCGCCGCCCGAGACGCCGAGGATGTACGGTTCGGCCAGGGGATTGCGCAGCAGCGCCTGGAAGGAGGCGCCGCTCAGGGAGAGGGCCGCTCCGACCAGCGCCGCCAGCACGGCCCGCGGGAGTCGGATCCCGCGGACGATGGTCGTCGCGGTGGCGCCCGCGTCGCCGAGGGCCGCGTCCAGCACCCGTCCCGGGGCCAGGGAGACCGGGCCCACGATCACCGCGACGACCAGGGCGGCCGCGGCCACCAGGGCCAGCAGCAGGAGCCTGCGCACGGCGGCGCTCACGGTACCGGCGGGAGCCGGCGGCCGGCGGTCGATCCGGTTCGGATGGTGCCTCCCGGGCGCGTGCTGGCGGTGAAGGTGCGGGTCGACGCGCGGGCGGCGAGACAGGGAAGGGGAGGGGGAGGGGTGCACGCTGGGCGGGCACCGGCCCGGCCCTTCCCTCGAAGGCCCGAGCGACTGTGCGGCAGCTCGCCGTGCGTCCCGGAACCGCGGTCCCGGGCGACGTCCGGCGGGGGAACGGGGCCGGTCTCCTGGCTCGAGGCGCTGGCCGGCTGCCTTCCCGGCCCCGGTGAACCGGAGCCAGTGGCGTCTCGCGCGGCCGGGCACGGCGGGCTGGCCCGTGCCCGTCCTCTCACAGTGGCGGGGCCGCGCCGGAGTCGCCGGAATCTCCCCGGCTCACCGGGCTTCCACGATGCCCCGTTCGTCCTGCCTGGGCGGGTCACCGGCCTCTCCGGCGGCCCGCGGCTCCATCGTAGGCCGGGCACCGGAGGCCCGCAAACGGATCCGGCGCCGGGTTTCCGGATATGAGAACCCCGCCCCGGCAGCGGTCCCGCGAATCCCGACACTCCGAATGCGAGGTAGCGCTCCACTTGCCCATCGTCTCGACGCGGTCGGTGATCCTGCAGACCTATCGGTACAGCGACACGAGCAAGATCCTGCGGCTCATGACGCGCGACCACGGGCCCCGCTCCGCCATCGCCAAGGGAGCGCTCCGGCCGAAGAGCAAGTTCGGCGGCGTGCTGGAGCCCTTCGCCGAGGGCGAGGCCACGATGTACCTGAAGGACAACCGTGACCTCCACACGCTCTCGGAGTTCGAGCTGATCCGGGACCGTCAGCGTCTCGGGGTCGACCTGCCGCGCTTCACCGGGGCGTCGCTGGCCTGCGAGCTGGTGATGCGGCTGGCGCCGGAGGAGCGGGACGACCGGCTGTACCGGACCCTTCTCAACGCCCTGGACGCCCTCCTGGAGGCGGATCAGGGGCAGGTGGAGCAGGTGGCGCTGAGCGCCGTCTGGCGGGTGGTGAGGACGCTGGGCTTCACGCCGGAGCTCGCGGCCTGCGTCTCCTGCGGGCGCGTTCTCGAGGAGGACGGGGCGCGATTCGACTTCTCCGCCGGCGGGCTCGTCTGCGGACACTGCCCGCGCGGCGACAGCCCGGGCCGGTGGCTGGAGCCCGGCGAGCTCCGGACCCTCCGCCGCCTGGAGGCCGGCAGGCCGCTGGACGCCTCCCTGGACTCGGGGACCCAGCCGGGCCTCCTCCGTGACTTCATACGCTACCACCTGGCGGAGGGCACCAGCCTCCGCTCGCTGGAGTTCCTGGATCCGCGGGCCTTCGGCTGAAGGGGGGGAAGGGGGACGTGAGCCGCGGAGCGGAGGACGGAGAGC
Organism: Candidatus Caribbeanibacter nitroreducens; assembly: GCA_947581645.1. Taxonomy (GTDB): domain Bacteria; phylum Gemmatimonadota; class Gemmatimonadetes; order Palauibacterales; family Palauibacteraceae; genus Caribbeanibacter; species Caribbeanibacter nitroreducens. The sequence continues at coordinate 4,144 of CANPVF010000059.1, forward strand.
GGGCGCTGGTGGTGGGCACCGGTGGACACGTGGACCACGGGAAGACCGAGCTGGTCCGGGCCCTCACCGACGTGGAGACGGACCGCTGGGACGAGGAGAAGGAGCGGGGCCTGAGCATCGACCTCGGCTTCGCCCGTCTGCCGGCGGCCGACGACCGGGCGGAGATCGGGATCGTGGACGTCCCCGGCCACGAGGACTTCGTGACGAACATGCTGGCCGGCGCCACCGGGGTCGACGTGCTGCTGCTGGCCGTGGCCGCGGACGAGGGCCCCATGCCCCAGACCCGGGAGCACCTGTCCATCGCCCGTCTCCTGGGCGTGCGGCGCGGCGTGGTGGCGCTCACCCGGGTGGACCTGGTGGACGATCCCGAGTGGATCGAGCTGGCACGCGACGCCGTTCGCGAGGAGCTGCGGGCCGTGGGCGTGGGCGAGGAGTGGCCGATCCTCCCGGTCTCCCCGGTCACGGGCGAGGGAATGGACGCGCTCCGCCGGGAGCTGGAGGACGCCGCCGAGCGCGTTCCGGCCCGACCCACCGACGACCTCTTCCGGCTCCCGGTGGACCGCTCCTTCAGCCTCACGGGCACCGGCACCGTGGCCACGGGGACGGTGTGGAGCGGAACCGTGGAGACCGGCGACGAGCTGCGGGTCCTCCCGTCGGATCGCCGGGTGCGCGTCCGGTCGCTGGAGGTGCACGGTGAGACGCGGGAGGCGGCCGGCGCCGGCAGGCGGTGCGGGGTGGCCCTCTCGGGCGTCGATCCGGACGAGCTGGAGCGGGGCTGCGTTCTGGTCTCGGGGCCCGGGTGGAGGGCCGTCCGGCGCCTCGGAGTCCGCCTGCGTCTCCTGCGCCACGCCGACCGCGTGGTGGAGGAGGGGCAGCGGGTGCGCGTGTACCTCGGGACGTGCGAGGTCATGGCCCGGGTCCGGCTGGCGGCGCACCGCCCCGTGGCTCCCGGGAGCACCGGCTGGGCCCGGCTGGATCTGGAGGAGCCGGTGGTCGCCCGCGCAGGCGACCGATTCGTCCTCCGCTTCTACTCTCCCGTGACCACGATCGGCGGCGGCCGCGTGGCCGACCTCGAGCCGGGAGCCGGCGGGGGGTGGACGGAGGACATCGAGGCCTGGGGCGAGATCGTGGCCGCGGAGACCCCGGCGCGGGCGGTACGCGCCGCCGTCGAGCTCCGCGGCGGCCGGGGCCGGTCACCGGACGAGCTCCCGGTGGCGACGGGCATCCCGTCGGGTCGACTCCTGGAGGAGGTGCCGGAGCCTCCGGAGGGGGTGGTGGAGGCGGACGGTCGCTGGTACCCGGAGGAGACGCTCCGGGCGGCTACGCGGGACCTCGCCGGGGAGCTGGACCGACTGCACGAGGAGGACCGGCGCTCGGAGGGGGTCTCCCTGGAGGCCCTCCGGCGCGCCGTCTCCGGGCGCTACGCCGAGGGTCTGGTGGAGCGCGCCCTGGGACGGCTGGCGGAGCAGGGGGAGGTGGTCCGCTCGGGCCCCAGGATCCGACGTCCGGGCCATCGTCCCGAGCTGACGGAGCGTGAGCAGCGGCTCCGTGAGCGCCTGCTGGAGGCCATCGATCGGGGCGGGCTGGCTCCCCCGGAGGTCGGCGATCTCCGCTCACGCGTCGACGGCGACGCGAACCTGCTCCACGACCTCCTGGAGCTGATGGTCTCCGCCGGGGAACTGGTCCGGGTGAGCCCGGACCTGTACCTGACGCCCGACAGCGAGCGCCGGCTCCGGCGTACCGCCGCCGAGGTCCTGCGGGAGGGAGAGGAGCCGGTGGGGCCCGGTCCCTTCAAGGAGGCGTTCGGCGTGACCCGGAGCTACCTGATCCCGCTGCTGGAGCACCTGGACCGGACGGGCCTCAGCCGGCGAACGGGAGACGGACGCGTGCTGGCCGATCCCGAGGGGGGCGGCCGGAGCGCCGAGGAGCCGGGGACGGGGACCGCCCCGGCAGAGACGAGCCGTCAGTCCACGTAGTAGAGGAAGCGTCCGCAGTTCTCGCAGGTCCGGACTTCCTCGTTCTCCGCGGCCTCGGAGGCCCAGGACCGGGGCACCGCGATGAAGCACCCGTAGCAGACGCCGTTCAGGACCGGCACGACCGCACGGTCCATGGAGCGCGACACCCGGCGGTAGGTCGACTGCACCGAGGGGTCCAGGCGGTCCTCAAGCTCCTCGAGCTTCCGGTCCAGCTCCTCCAGGGCCTCCTCGATCTCGACCTCGAAGACGTCCGATTCGACCTCGCGCTCGTCCGCCTGCTCCTTCAGCGCCTGCTTCTGCGAGCGGAGGTCCTGCATCTCCAGGAGGAGTTCCAGTTGTGGATGCATCCTACACGCCCTTCTCTTCCAGGAGGTCCATGAATTCCGACGGTTCCTCGAGCTCGGCCAGCCGCTCGGGCACGTCCGGCTCCTTGCTGAACTGCGCGATCTTCCCGAGCACGGGGAGGTACTGGTTGGAGACCTCGAGCGGGGGAGCCACGATGAGGAAGAGGTTCTCCACCGGCTGCTCGTCGATGGCCTTGAACTCGATGCCGCCGTCCTTGCGTCCGAAGGCCACGCGGAGCCGATTCACCACCAGGGACCGGCAGTGGGGGATGGCGATGCCCCGCCCGATGCCCGTGGAGCCCAGGTTCTCGCGTCGCTTGAGCATCTTGAACAGGATGCCCTCGGACTTCTCGTCCAGGTCCAGGAGGGAGACGAGCTCCTTGAGAGCCTCGTCCTTGTCCTCCGCCTCCAGATCCAGCTTGATGCAATCTTGAGAAAAGAAGTCGCGTAACTGCATATATCTGTCTCCCGCGGTTGCGCTTCGTCGCCGGCCCTCGGGCCGCTCTCGGGGTCGTCGTCTCGTCACCTAACCTGCATGCAGGATCTACACCCACAGAACAGACGGAGGCCGGCCTGATGCAACGTCCCTCCTGGTGGCCACGCTCGTGGTGGCCCGGCGGCGGGGAGAGCGAGGAGCGTCCCGACGTGGCGCCGCGGGTCCCCCCCGCGCGTCCGGGCACGGAGTCCGACGAACGGCCACGAGCCGGCGAGGGCTGGACCTCGCTGCTGGGCCTGCTGCGGGAGACCCTGCAGTGCGGGCGGGCGACGCTGTGGAGGCTCACCAGCGGCGGAGCGGAGTGGCGGGTGGTGGCCGAGGTCACCGGCTCCGGCTGGGGCGGGGCCTCCGCGCGCTCGGTCGAGGCGCCCGGCCATCCCTTCACGTGGTCCCTGAAGGAGGAGCTGGAGCTGCAGCTGCCGGCGGAGCGGCTCGGTGAGGCGGCGGGTCCGGACGGGTGGGCCCTCGTGGCTCCGGTCCGATCCTTCGGCCTGTGTGTCTGCCTCTGGTTCTCCTCGTCACCGCGGCCGGCCGCCCGGGAAGCCCTGGAGGCGATCCGGCGGCACACGGCCTGGTGCGCCTGGAGCGAATCCCGGAGCGGCGCTCCCCCTCGGGAGGAGGACGACGGGGGACGCGGCGGGCCCGGCGAGGCCCACGGGTCGGAACGTGGGTCCGCCGAACCTTTCGGCGAAGGGCGGGTATAGCCTTTCCGACACGGAGCGGACGCGGCCCGTGACGGGCCTCTTCCGAGGCCCCGACCGACAGGGCCGCCACCCGCTGCGTGGATGTTTCACAATCAGGGGGCGATCTGGCATCGACGTGTGCGCCGGATGTCGTGGTAGCCGTGCCGAGGTCCTGGATCCTCGTAAAACACCGGGAAAAGCTTTACCTGCCAACGACAACATGGCACTGGCTGCGTAATCAACGCGTAGTCCGTCTCTCGATTTGCCCGGCCCGAGGCGGGTCGTGAGACGACGCTGAATCGGGCTGGCCAGTCGGGACTGCTGTGGATCCCGCTGGTGAGATTTTTCCGCAGCTAGCCGCCGCGGGTCGTCTGTGGACCCTGTGTCGGCGATACAACCCAACCGCAGACTACGCACGTAGAATCCGCGCCAGAAGGGTACGCGGACGCGGGTTCGATTCCCGCCGCCTCCACTCGTCCGCAGCGTCGCCCGGGAACGGGGGACGTTGCGGACTTTTTTATTGACACCGACGGACCCTGTTGATTCGAATCCCCCGTTCAACGAGTCGGAGGATCGAATGCTGGAAGACCTTATCGAAAAGCTGAATACGGAGGCCGAGGAGCTTCAGCACGAGCTGAACAACGAGCTGCCCGAGGAGATCGAGAAGGCCGTCGCCCAGGGCGACATCAGCGAGAACTCCGAGTTCGAGGCGGCCCGGGACCGGCAGCAGCTCGTCCAGGCGAAGCTCCAGCAGATCGCCCGCAGGCTCTCCGAGCTGAAGGAGATCGACGAGCAGGAGGTCCCCGAGGACCGGGTGGGCTTCGGCTCCCGCGTCACCGTCCGCGACGTCGACGACGGGACCGAGGAGGAGTTCAAGCTGGCCTTCGGCGACGACATCGACTTCGAGAACTCCGAGATCTCCATGGAGTCCCCCATCGGCCAGGCGCTGCTCGGCAAGGAGGTCGGGGAGGAGGTCTCCGTGCGCCTGCCCAACGGCCGGGTGAACTACGAGATCGTGGACCTCATGACCCTGCCGCAGATGGCCGAGGAAGGGAAGCTGGTCGACGCCGAGTCCGAGGAGAGCTGAGGCGACCGACCCCGCGCCCGGGACGGCGGATCAGAAGACGCTGACGGGCGGAATGAAGCGCCGGGGGTTCTGCCGCATCTCCTCCAGGGTGGCGTTGAGGTCGACCAGGGTCCGGAGGAGCTCGTCGTACATGGAGTCCTGCGTCACCATCCGTCCCGCCGTCCCCTCGCCGGCCAGGATTCGCTGGAGGAGCGAGTCCGCGCGGCCGGCGGCCCCGGAGACCGACCGGTAGAGGGAGTCGCTGGCCACCATCCGGCCAAGCGAGCCCTCCCCCTCGCTCACCCGGGCCGTGATCGTGTCCAGCGAGGCCGCAGAGGCCACCATCCGGCTGTACAGCTCGTCGTCGTGGAGCAGGCGGCTCAGCGTGCCGCCGTCCCCACGATTGACGGCGGTCAGGGTCGAGTCCAGGCTGCCGCTGAGGCTCACCATTCGCCGGTACAGCGTCGGGTCCAGGAGCAGCCGGCCCGCGGTGCCCTCGCCCCGGGCGATGCGCTCGGTGAGGCTCGACAGGTCCCGGGTGATGGTGGTCAGGTTGCTCACCGCCCCGGACGCCTCGTTCAGGACCTGCTGGTAGTCCAGGGGCTCCACCGAGGTCAGCGTGTCGCCCGCCGAGAGCCGGGGGGCGTCCGGGCTCCCGGGCGAAATGTTGATCAGGCGGTCGCCCAGCAGCCCCTGGGTCTGGATGTGGGCCCGGGAATCGGTCCGGATCTGCGACGCCACGTTCCGGTTCACCGCCAGGGTGACGGCCACGGCCTCGCCCTCGTTCGAGCGCGCCTCCGGGGGGATGAGCTCCACCCGGGCCACCTGTCCCACGTTCTGCCCCGCCAGCTGCACGGAGGCGCCCGGCGCCAGGCCGGAGGCGGAGTTCATGAGCGTGACGAGCCGGAAGCGCTCTCCGAAGACGTGGCCCGCGGACCCCACGAAGAACACCCCGCCGGCGAGCGCGGCCAGGGCGGCCATGATGAGCAGGCCGACCCGTGCCTCCTCCCAGGTGAGGGGGCTGGAGCGCCTCACGAGTCGATCTCTCCGACGGGGCGGCGGTCACTCACGTGAAGAGCGCCTCCCCCAGGAATTCCTGCACATAGTCGTCCTTCGACTCCTTCATCTCTGCGGGGGTGCCGACGAACACGAGGCGCCCCTCGTGGAGCAGGGCCACGCGGTCGGCCGTGTGCAGCGCCGAGCGGATGTCGTGCGTCACGACGATCGCACTTACCCCCAGCTCCTCGCGAAGTTTGACGATCAGCTCGTTGATGGTCCGGGTGGTGATGGGGTCGAGGCCGCCGGTGGGCTCGTCGAAGAGGAGCATGTCCGGGCGGGGGGCGATGGCCCGGGCGATGGCCACGCGCTTCTGCATGCCGCCGGAGAGCTCCGCCGGCAGCTGGTGCTCCACCTGGTCGGGATCCAGGTCCACGATCCGGAGCGTCTCGTGCACCCGCTCTCGGATCTCCGGGTCCGGGAGGTCCGTGTATTCGCGCAGCGGGAAGGCCACGTTCTCGAGGACGCTCATCGAGTCGAAGAGCGCCGAGCCCTGGAAGACCATTCCGATGTCCCGGCGGAGCTTCAGGATGTCCTCGAAGGAGCACCGGCTCAGCGGATAGCCGGCCACCCAGATCTCGCCCTCGTCCGGCTCCGCCAGGGCGAGGACCAGGCGCAGGAGCGTGGTCTTTCCGCTGCCGGAGGCGCCGAGGATGGCGAGGCTCTCACCCCGGGTCAGCTCGAAGCTCACGCCGTCCAGCACCCTGCGTCCCCCCAGCGACAGGGTGACGTTCTCCGCCCGGACCATGGGCTCGTCCCGCTCACCGGCGCCGTTCCCGTCGTCGGTCATTCGACCAGGAGGGTGATGAGGACCTGGGTGAGGAAGTAGTCCGTGGCGAGAATGAGCACCGAGGACGTGACCACGGCCTTCGTGGCGGAGCGGCCCACCCCCTCGGTCCCGCCCCGCGTCCTCAGCCCGTAATAGCAGGCGGTCAGGGCCATGATCCCTCCGAACGCCACGGGCTTCACGAGTCCCTGGACGAAGTCGATGGGAATGTAGCGGAAGATGAAGCCGGTCTGCTGCAGCGTCGCCCACACCGACCGGAGGTAGAGGGTCGCCGACAGGTCCAGCTTGACCACGGCGATCAGGAGCCCGCCCACGATGGACACCAGGTCCGTGATCACGGTGAGGATGGGCATCATGATGACGCCGGCCAGGAGCCGCGGCACCACCAGCCTCCGGATCGGGTTCACGCCCATGGTCTCCAGGGCGTCCACCTGCTCGGTGACCTCCATGGAGCCCAGCTGCGCGGCCATGCCGGAGCCGGCCCGGCCGGTGACCATGAGGGCCGTGAGCACCGGTCCCAGCTCGCGCACGGTGGTGGCCCCGACGAGCCGCCCGATGTAGATGGTGGCTCCGAAGCGCTCCATCTCGACGGCCGACTGCAGGGCCAGCACCATTCCGGTGAAGAGTCCGGTGAGGATCACGATCCACAGCGACGCGACCCCCACCGTGTCCATCTGCTGGAAGAGGTCGTCGACGTAGAACGGCCGGCTGAACGTGGCCCGGAGGCTGCGCCACAGCAGCGTGAAGTACTCGTCCGTCCGGACGGCAGCGGACTTCAGGGAGGCCAGGATCCACCCGTCCTCACGGGGACGACCGCGCTGGTGGGGCTGCTTTGACACGTTCGACCCCGGCCCGCTAGCTTCGCCGCCGATCTGCGAGATCCCCGGGCGCCTCGCGGCCCCGTCGCATCCGGCAGGACTTCTGTGATGGTACGATCATCCGGGCGGACCGATTGAGCGAGAGGTACGGATGGCGACGACCGCGCCCGGGAGGGCCGTGGAGTCGACCGGGCGCGCGGCGGCAGGGTACGCGGGAAATCTGGAGGGCGCAACTGCGGGGCTCCGGGTGACGGGCCCGTGAGCGGAGGCGACAGCCGGGCGGAGGAGCGCCGGCGGCTGGTGGACGGGCTGACGTCGTCCACGGTGCTGGTGCTCGGCGACGCCATGGTCGATCGTTACCTGCGCGGAGAGGTGAACCGGGTCTCGCCGGAAGCGCCGGTGCCGGTGGTCCGGGTGACGGAGACGGAATCCCGTCCCGGCGGGGCGGCGAACGTGGCGGCCGGTGTGGCGGCCCTCGGCGCGGAGTCCCGGTTCCTCTCCGCCGTGGGCCGGGACGAGGAGGGGCGGCGGCTGGGCAGCCTGCTCTCAGGGCAGGGCGTCGACCCCGGGGGGCTGATGGCCGTCGACGACCGGCCCACCACGGTGAAGACCCGTGTGGTCGGCCGCGATCAGCAGATGCTCCGCCTGGACCGCGAGGATCGGACGAGCCTCGGGGCGGGAGCCCGGGAGCGGCTCGTGGAGCGCGCCCTGGAGATCCTGCCGGACGTGGACGCCGTGGTCGTGTCGGATTACGGGAAGGGGCTCATGGACGGCGGAGTCCTCCCCCGGCTGCTCCGCGCCGCACAGCGGGAGGGCGTGCCGGTGGTCGTGGATCCGAGTCCGGCCCGCCTCGACGAGTGCGCCGGGGCGACGGTGCTGACGCCCAACGCACGCGAGGCGGCCCGGGCCGCGGACGCCACCGCTCCGCCGGAGTCGGATCTGGAGCTGGCCCGCCTTCGGGAGCGCCTCGGCGTCGAGCACCTGCTCGTCACCCTGGGGGGCGACGGCATGAGCGTCGTGGGCCCGGACGGGCAGGTGGACCGGATCGCCGCCGGGCGCGTCGAGGTGTACGACGTCACCGGCGCCGGCGACACCGTCGCGGCCGTCCTGGCCGCGGCGCTGCCCCGGGCCCGGAGCGTGGCCGAGGCGGCCCGGCTGGCGAACCGGGCGGCGGCTCTGGAGGTACAGAAGCTCGGGGCACGCCCGGTCACCCGGGCGGAGCTCGAGGCCGACGCCGCCGAGGCGGGCTGATCCCGGGCCGCAGGGGCCCGGGCGAGACGGAGTTCGAACGAGAGACGACCAGTTCATGCGAACGACGGAGGACGTGATGTCCCGACGAGAGATTTCCACCGACGACGCGCCGGAGGCCATCGGCCCCTATTCCCAGGCCATCCTGGCCGACGGCTGGCTCTACACGGCCGGACAGATCGGCCTGGATCCGGCAACCGGGGAGTTCGTCGAGGGCGGCGTGGAGGAGCAGGCCCGCAGGGCCCTGGCGAACCTGGAGGCCGTGCTGGAGGAGGCGGGCCTCGGGTTCGGCGACGTGGTCAAGACCACGGTCTTTCTGGCCGACATGGACGATTACGGCGCCGTGAACGAGATCTACGGCGATCACTTCACCGCGCCGTTCCCGGCCCGGTCGGCCGTGGAGGCTGCGACGCTTCCGCGGGACGCCCGGGTCGAGATCGAGCTGGTGGCGAGGGCCGCAGGCTGACGGGCCCTGCCGGTGCTCTCCGGGGATGCGGGGGCGGATGGTGACTGGTGTCGCCTGCGGCCTTCAAAGCCGTCACGGGGCGTGAACAGCGTCCCGGGTGGGTTCGATTCCCACACGCTCCCGCCATCCCCCGCCGGCAGCCGATGAACGCCCCGTGAGGCCCCGCGGCCCGGACGCGTCACGATGGAGGTGGAGGGGGGCGGCCGCGGCGGCCCTGCTCCTGGCGGCCGCGGTCCCCGTCCACGCCCAGGAGGGAGCGGAGGCCGACACGGCCCGGTCACCGGTGCTCGAGGGCCAGCAGGCCGCCGTCGACACCACCGGTCCGCCGGTCTCGCCCCTGGGAGCGTTCGCACGGTCCCTGGTCCTCCCCGGGTGGGGGCAGGCGGCGGCGGGACGGCCGGGAAGGGGGGCGTTCTACTTCGGGATGGAGGCCGTGAGCATGTTCATGGTCTTCAAGACCCAGGCGAAGCTGGAGGCGGCCCGGGCCGGGGGAGACACGGCGCTGGCGAACGCCCGGACGGAGCAGCGGGAGGACTGGATCGCGCTCTCCGTGTTCTGGGCCCTGTTCAGCGGCGTCGACGCCTGGGTGTCGACGCAGTTCTGGGACTACGAGGGGGCGATCACGCCGCCCGAGGAGGGGAGCGCCGGGGCCGCGGTGCGGGTGAGCGTGCCGCTGGGGGGCGGCTGACGGCCCGGCGCCGGCGCTCAGCCGGGGCGGCCGTTCCACTCCTCCAGGCGAATCCCCTCCGTCGTGACGATCCCGTAGCTGAAGCTGTGGATCCAGTCGCCGGGGTTCAGGTAATGCCGCCCCGGCTCCACCTCCCGGAGCTCCGCGCGGTGGGCGTGTCCGAAGACGACCAGGTCGAGCTCCCGTCGGGCTCCCAGCAGCTCCGCCGCGTGGTTCGAGAGGGCCCGGGCCCGCTCCAGCTCTCCGCTCGGCTCCTGCGATTCCCGCTCCGGCGTTCGCGTGAGGCGCTGGACGATGCGGTCGGCCAGGTCCGGGTGCACGGCGCGGAACGCCCGTCTTGCCGGCCGGCTCCGGACGATCTTCTTCAGGACCCGGTAGCTCCAGTCGCCGTCGGCCAGCCCGTCGCCGTGGGCCAGGTAGGTCGTCCGGCCGCAGATCTCGGTCACCGCCGGCCCCTCGAGCCACCGGAGTCCCACCTCCTCCTCCAGGAAGCCACCGCCCCAGGCGTCGTGGTTCCCGCCGATCATCCGCACCTCGACCCCGGCCTCCACCACGTCCGCCAGACCGCGGAGTGCCGCGAAGTGCTCCCGCAGGACGACCGACCGGTACTCGAACCAGAAGTCGAAGAGGTCGCCGGCGATGACCAGGGCGTCGGCACGCTCGGCCACGTGGCCCAGGAAGTCGAGGAACCGGGCCTCGCTGTCGGCGGGCACCCCGCCCAGGTGGACGTCGGAGATCACGTAGGTCAGGTCGGACATGGCCGCATCAACGTAGCCGACGGCTCGAGTCCGGAGCCAGCCGCCGGCGGCTTTGACAGCCGCGCGCACCCCGGCGTAGCGTAACGGCACTCGCGGGGTCGCCGACCCCGGCGGAGCCGTACCGCCGCACGCCACCAACCCGTCCCGACGGAGCTCCATGCCTCGCGCATCCGACCAGGCCCGACCCCGGCGCGACCCCGGCTCCACCGGGGAGCCGGGAGAGGTGGAGGTCCGGGTCCGGTATGCGGAGACGGACCAGATGGGACGCGCCTATCACGCCCACTACGTGGTGTGGTGCGAGGTGGGCCGGACCGATCTCATGCGGGGGCTGGGCACGAGCTACGGGGAGCTGGAGGAGCGCGGCGTCTACCTGCCGGTCTCGAACCTGGAGGTCTCGTTCCGACGGGCCGCCGAGTACGAGGACCGTGTCCGGATCACGACGGAGGTGGAAGCGGTCCGGAGCCGCTCCGTGACCTTCGACTACGAGCTCCATCGGCTTCCGGACGAGGAGCTCCTGGCACGGGCCCGGACGGAGCTGGTCTGCGTGAACGCCGACGGCGCCCCCCGTCGTCTCCCGGACGGCGTGCGGGAGCTGCTGCGGGGGCGGGCGGTGGAGTCACCGTGACACCGCTCGGACGGCGAGCGGGCGCCACGGCGGCGACGGTCGCCTGCCTGGCGGCGGGGGCGTGCGCCCCGGGCCTCCAGGTGGGCCCCCCGCTCCCCGACCCCGGCGCGGCGGCCCGGAAGGCGGCCGAGTTCCCGGTGGAACGGAGGCCCGCCCTGCTCCGCTTCGAGTGGGAGTACGCCGACGAGCGCGGAAACGTGGAGGGCGACGGCGCGGGGCGGGCGAACCCCCCGGACAGCCTCCGCGTCGATCTCTTCACGTCCGGGGACGTGAGCCTGGCCGCCGCCCTGACCTCGGGACGGCTCAGCACGTCGGGGCAGATCGAGAACGTGGAGCTCCCGTCCCCTCCGTTCCTCTACGCCATGGCCGGCCTCTTCCGGCCCGCGGAGGACGGACCGGAAGCCGCGTTCGAGACCAACCGGGGGTTAATGCTCCGGTACCGCACGAACGGCGGACTCCGGCGGGAGTATCTCATTGATGACGGACGCCTCCTGCGCCTCGAGGACCGGCGGGAGGGACGCCTGCTCCGCCGGGTGACGGTGGAGTGGGATTCGGGAGGAGCGTGGCCCGTCTCCGCCGAGTACCGAAGCACGGTGACGCCACGCCGCGTTCGCTGGCAGGTTCGCGACGTCGACCTCCGATCGCAGCCCTTCGATTCCGACATCTATGACCTTCCACGCCAGACGGCAGCCGAGCGTTCGGGCCCTCTTCCTCCTGCTGGCCTTGCTTCCGGGCCTCGGTGGCTGCGTGTACAGCTTCTCGGGGGGCGGCGGGCTTCCGGAGCACGTGCAGACGGTGGCCGTTCCGCCGATCCAGAACGAGACGTCGCAGTTCGCCCTGGTGGACGCATTCACGACGCAGCTCACGGAGGCGATGACGGGCCGCCTCGGGGCTCAGCTCGCCGCTGAGAACCAGGCGGATGCGATTGTCAGGGCCGCCATCACCGGATACGATGACCAGGCTCTGAACTTCGAGGCGCAGGAAGGGCAGGGGGCCCAGGTGTTCCAGCGCCGGGTCACCATCCGCGCCTCGGTCGAGATCTACGACGTCGCTCGCGACCGGGCGATCTGGTCTTCCCAGTCGGTGACAGGGGCGGGGGAGTATGCCCCGGAGAGCGAGACCGAGGAGGCAGGACGCCGTCTCGCTCTCGAGAACCTGATCCAGAAGATCGTCAACGGCGCACAGTCCCAGTGGTAGCCGCGAGGATCGCGGATTCCGACGGAACCGGATCTGCTCCGGGCGGGCGACCTGCACGTCGACAAGCGGGCGGAGGAGAGAACGGGTGAGCGCGATGGATCCTCGGAACGCCGATGTAGGGAAGCTGGCAACCCTGGTCGCGGGAGCCGCCGTGCTGGCGGTCCTGCTGGGCACGGGGCTGCCGGACGGAACGGGTGTCGAGACGGCCGCGGCGGCGCCGGCTTCCACGGCCGCTGCGTCGGCGGAGGCCCCGCCCGGACCCGCGACACCGGCCACGGACGGGAACCGCCAGCAGGAGGCCTCGGATTCGGCTGCCGCCGGCCAGCAGGAGGGCGGCGGCCACGGCGGGGCGGCCCAGCAGGAGAGCGGTCACGGCTCGTCGGCGCAGCAGCAGGAGGGTGGCGGCGGCCACGGCGGCGGCCCGGACATTCCCCGCATCTTCCTGGTCCTCATCTCGGCCCTGCTCCTCGCCAAGTTCCTGGGCGAGGGCTTCGAGCGGTTGGGACAGCCTGCCGTGCTCGGGGAGCTGCTGGCCGGCGTGATCCTCGGCGGGAGCGTGCTGGGGGTCATCCCCGGTCCCGAGGCCGGCACCACCCTGGTCCACGTCATGGAGGTGCTGGCCGAGATCGGGGTGGCGATCCTGCTCTTCGAGATCGGCCTGGAGACGGACCTGAAGGAGATGTTCCGGGTCGGCGGCTCGGCCACGGCGGTGGCGCTCATCGGTGTGGTGCTCCCGGCGGGACTCGGCTTCGCCTACTGGTACTACTTCGACCCCCAGATCGGTGCCCACCCGGCAGGGATCGAGTTCTGGATGGTCGCCATCTTCGTGGGGGCTACCCTGACGGCGACATCGGTGGGCATCACCGCCCGGGTGTTGACCGACCTGGATCAGCTCCACACCCCGGAGGCCCGGGTCATCATCGGGGCAGCGGTCATCGACGACGTGCTCGGGATCGTTCTCCTGAGCATCGTGGCGGGACTGGTGGGAGGAGCTGCCGTCACGGTCATGTCGGTGGCCCAGAACATCGTGGTCGCGTTCGGGTTCCTGATCGCGGCCGTCGTGATCGGAAACTGGGCGGCTCCCTACCTGTTCGACGTCGTGGACAAGATGCGGGTCCGGGGGGTGCTGCTGGTCACCGCCCTGTCCTTCGCGCTGCTGGTGGGGGCCCTGGCGGCCATGGTGGGGTCGGCGATGATCATCGGTGCCTTCGCCGCGGGAATCGTCCTCTCCTCCACCAACCAGTTCGACACCGTCGTGGAGCGGGTGGAGCCGGTGGCCGACATCTTCACGCCCATCTTCTTCGTCTGGGTGGGCGTGCCGGTGAACGTGGCCCTCTTCATCCCCGGCACCGAGGACTTCTCCACCGGCGTGCTCGCCGTCGGCGGCATCCTCACGCTCATCGCCGTCGTCTCCAAGGTCGTCGCCGGATACTCGGTCCGGGATCCCGATGTGAGCAGCTCGGCCATCGGCATGGGCATGGTGCCCCGGGGTGAGGTGGGGCTGATCTTCGCCTCGATCGGCCTCTCGACCGGCGTCCTCTCGAGCGCCGTCTACAGCGCCATCCTGATCATGGTCATCGTCACGACCTTCATGGCGCCGCCGTTCCTCAAGGTGATCTTCGCGAACAAGGCGGAGACGGAGGCGGCCGCGGCCGAGGCGGCCGAGGCAGCGAGCGAGACCGATATCCCGGAGGTGTGATTCCGGGCGCCACCGCGCCTCCCGTTTCACCCGGTTCGACATCAGATCTCCCATGAACGACTCCGCGACCCCGCCGGCCGACCGCCTCGTGCTCGGCACGCGGGGATCCCGCCTGGCCCTCTGGCAGGCGAACCGTGTGGCGGAGCTTCTCCGCGAGCGCTGGCCCGGCCTGGAGGCCGAGGTGCGGACCATCGACACCCGGGGCGACCGGCGGCCCGACGTCTCGATCCCCGAGCTGGGAGGGAAGGGGGTCTTCACCGCTGAGCTGGAGGCCGCCCTCCTCGAGGGCGAGGTGGACCTGGCCGTGCACTCCCTCAAGGACCTGCCCACCGAGCTCCCGGAGGGGCTGGCGACCCTCGGGGTCCCGGAGCGGGCCGATGCCCGGGACGTGCTGGTATGGCCCGGTGGAGAGGGCGGGGTCGACGAGCTCCCGGACGGATGCGTCGTGGGAACCTCGTCGCTCCGGCGGCAGGCGCAGCTCCTGGCGCGACGCCCCGATTGCTCCGTGGAGCCCATCCGCGGGAACGTGGAGACGCGGGTGGAGAAGGCCCGCGGCGACGGCTACGACGCGGTCATCCTGGCCGCGGCCGGCCTCCAGCGGCTCGGGATGGACGGCGCCGTCACGGCGTACCTGGACCCTCCCGAATGGCTTCCGGCTCCCGCCCAGGGCGCCCTGGGCGTCGAGGGGCGCTCGGACGACGGGCCGACGCGGAGGGCGGTGGCCGAGGTGGAGGACCCCGGGGTGGCGGCCGAGGTCACCGCCGAGCGTGCCTTCCTGGCCGAGGTGGAGGGCGGATGCCGCGTGCCCATCGGAGCCCGGGGGAGCCGGGACGGAGACCAGCTCCGGCTGGAGGCGGTGGTGCTGTCGCCGGACGGGACTCGAACGGTCCGCGAATCGACGGCGGGCGACGCCGGTCGACCGGAGCGGGTGGGCCGCGAGCTCGGGCGCCGGATGCTGGAGATGGGAGCCGACGAGATCCTGGCCGAGCTGGACCGGGAGGCCTGGTGACGGAACGCCGCGGAGAGGGGAGCGACGCTGCGGCCCCGATCCTGACGCGGGAGGAGGCGGTTCGCCGCTTCGGCGGGTCCGACGGAGGTACCGTGGTCTTCACCAACGGCGTCTTCGACCTCCTGCATCCGGGTCACGTCCACTGCCTGGAGCGCGCGGCGTCCCTGGGCGATCGGCTGGTGGTCGGCGTGAACGGCGACTCTTCGGCGCGGAGGGTCAAGGGGGCGGGGCGGCCGGTGCAGCCGGCGGCCGACCGGGCGGCCCTGGTGGCCTCCCTCAGACCGGTGGACGCGGTGACGGTGTTCGACGAGGAGACCCCGCTGGAGCTGATCCGGGCGCTTGTGCCCGACGTCCTGGTGAAGGGGGACGACTATCGGGAGGCGGAGGTCGTGGGGGCGGACGAGGTGAAGGCGGCCGGGGGCATGGTCGAGCTCGTGTCGCGGCTGGAGGGCCGGTCCACCTCGCGTCTCCTCCGGCGCGCGGCCGAGGCGGTAGAGCAGGGCGATGGCGGGGATGCGGAGGGGACGTCGCCGGGCGCGCAGCAGCGGGAATCGTCCGGCGCGAGAGGAGGCGTCGAGGTGGAGCTGCATCCGGAGCTCAGGCCCGCGGAGCCGGGGGATCCGGTGCCGGACGGCCGGGAGGTCCTGGTCGCCACGAGGAGCCCGCACAAGCTGGAGGAGATCCGGGAGCTCCTCTCGGACTCGCGGTACGAGGTCGTGTCGCTCCAGGAGCTCGGCGAGGAGGAGCGGGCCGAGGAGGAGGGGATCGAGCGCTTCGATTCCTTCGAGGAGAACGCGCTCGCCAAGGCCCGCTACTTCCACGAGCGCACGGGGCGGTTCACGATGGCCGACGATTCCGGCCTCTGCGTGGATGCCCTGGACGGAGGGCCGGGCGTGCACACGAAGCGCTTCGCCCCGGAGCAGCTCGCCCGCCGGTGGGGACGGGACGAGGCGAACAACCGGTACCTCCTGGAGAAGCTGCACGGGGTGACCGAGGACGAGCGCACGGCGCGGTACCGGTGTGCCATCGCCGCCTACGACGGCTCCCGGTGCCGGATCTGGACGGGCACCGTCGAGGGGCGCATCGCCCGGGATCCGCGGGGCACGGGCGGATTCGGCTACGACCCGCTCTTCATCGTCCCGGAGCACGGGAAGACCTTCGCCGAGCTACCGGCGGAGGTGAAGAACTCCATGAGCCATCGGGCGCGGGCGCTGGAGGAGGTCCGGCGCTGGTTTCACGAGCTCTAGGAGCGGAGCCGCTGGGCCGTCAGTCGTCGATGTCGTGCGGTACGCCGGGTCCGGGCTCCCGGTGGAGTACGGTCCGGAGCCGGGCCAGGTAGACCAGCAGCCCCAGGGCCGACGGGCCGGCCACGATAGCGACCGCGAGGTCCGTCCAGCTGCCGCCGGCGAAAAACGCTTCGCCCCGCCACGCCGCCAGGGCGGCGAGTCCGAGGGTCAGGGCCGTGGTGACGAGTGTGTGGAAGCGGACCAGGGACACGTTGGACGTCCGTACCTTCGGGGGATGGTCGCGGTCGAAGGGAGGAAGTACAGGCATGGTCCGTGCCGATAACCGTGATCGGGAGCCGGAGGAAGCCGCTCTCCGGCGCGGTCGGGCACGATCCGATGTGATGAGAACCGCGGCGGTCTGAAGACCGGTATGGAAGCCCGGCGGCTCCCGGCGTAGGTTCTTCGCCTCGCCGTCGACGGTCCATCCCGGCGAGCTTCAACTTCGAGCACCAGAGCAGGCAGCAGTGCGTCGAGAGACTCGAACAGACGGTGACCAGCGCGGGGAGGGCCGGGGAGCGTCCCGGCTGGTGGAGCGGGCGTCCCACTTCCTGACGCTGACGAAGCCCAGCATCACGGGCCTGGTGCTGATCACGACGGCCGCCGGCTTCGTGACGGCCAGCACCGCCGGTGTCGACCCGCTCCTGCTGCTTCACGCCCTGGTGGGTACGGCGCTCCTCTCCGGAGGGACCAACGCGTTCAACCAGATCCTGGAGCGGGAGCACGACGCCCGGATGGCGCGTACCCGGAGCCGGCCGTTGCCGGCCGGTGAACTGGGGGTGATCGAGGCGTCGGCGTTCGCGGGCGCTCTGGTGCTGGGAGGGACGGGCTATCTGCTGGCGGCCGTCAACGGGCTCACCGCGCTGCTGGGCTTCCTCACCGCCGCTTCCTACGTGCTGGTGTACACTCCGATGAAGCGGGTGTCGTCGCTCTCGGCCCTGGTGGGCTCGGTTCCGGGGGCGTTGCCGATCCTGGGGGGATGGACCGCCGCCCGCGGGACGCTGGACGCCGGCGGATGGGTGCTGTTCGGCGTGGTCTTCCTGTGGCAGCTCCCGCACCTGCTGGGCCTGGAGTGGCTCTGCCGGGAGGAGTACCGGGAGGCGGGTTTCCGCGTGCTGGCGGCCGAGGACGCCAGCGGCCGCCGGAGCTCGGCCCGGTCGGTGGGCTACACGCTGGCGCTGCTGCCGGTGAGCCTGCTTCCCCTGCCGCTGGGCCTGGCGGGGAACGCCTACGCTGCCGTGGCGGCGGGACTCGGACTGCTGTACGTGGGGAGCGCGGCGCGCTTCGCCCTCCGGCTGGACGAGGACGGGGCCCGGGGCGTCTTCCTGGTGTCGCTGCTGTACCTGCCCATGCTCCTGGCCGTCCTGGTGCTCAACGGCTCCGCGCTGGAGGTGGTCGGGCCCGCGGCCACGGAGCTGGCGCGAAGCGTGGTCGGCGGACTCCTGCCGCCGGCCTGACCGGTACTACGGGGACGGGACGCCGGGCCCGCGGACGGCGGGAGGCGTCAGCCCTCCACCAGCCCGATCCAGTCGTCGGCCTCCATGCGCTTGCCGGCGAAGAACGGGCCGAACTCGGCGTAGGTGGCGCTGGCCTCGTCGTAGCGCATCTCCGTGACCAGGGTCTTGAACTCCAGCGGATCGTCGCTGAACAGCGTGACGCCCCACTCCCAGTCGTCGAATCCTACCGAGCCGGAGATCACCTGTGAGACCCGTCCGGCGTAGCGCCGTCCGATGCGGCCGTGCTCCGCCATCAGCTCCTCCCGCTCCTCCAGCGAGAGACGATACCAGTTCT
>CANPVF010000060.1 GCA_947581645.1 Candidatus Caribbeanibacter nitroreducens
GTAGCGGCTCTCGGCCTGGCCTTCGGACTGTCCGCCTGCGCGGGCCACGTGAGCCAGGAGGAGCTCAACCCGCAGCTGGACTCGCTGCGCACGCAGATCGACGACAACAGCCAGCGGATCGCCGACAACGAGTCGGCCATCGAGAACCTGCAGACGACGCAGGACGAGCTCCGCGGCGCCCTCGATCAGCTCCGGAGCGACTTCGACGCCCGGATCAACGAGCTGGAGGACCGCCTGGTCCTGACGCTCCCGATCCACTTCGAGTTCGACCGGGCGGAGATCCGCTCCGTGGACGAGCCGCTGCTGAACCGCTTCGCCACCGAGATCCGGAACCACATGTCGCAGGGCGTCGTCACGGTGGAGGGCTTCGCCGACCAGGCGGGCTCGCAGGCCTACAACGAGCAGCTGTCGATGGATCGCGCCCAGGCGGTGAAGGAGTTCCTGGTCAACCAGGGCAACCTGAGCGAGGACCAGGTGCGGGCCGTGGGCTACGGTGAGAACCGGCTCATCAACGAGCAGACCGGACCCGGCCGCTCCGGCATCGAGAACCGCCGCGTCACCTTCGTGGTGGAGTTCAGCGGCGAGGTCGGCAGCTGACCCGACTGACCCGACGCTGACGCGACCCGGCCCGGAAATCTTCCGGGCCGGACGCGCCCGACAGCACGGTGTCCGGGCATTCCTCCCGGAGAAGCGCCCCCGATCGGCTCCTTCGAGAGCCGGCGGGGGCGTTTTCGTTGTCGGACGGCGCCCTCCGTCGCGCCGCGGGGGGGCGGAGTGGGGTCACGCGGGGCTCATCCGCCCCCGTCGCCGCCCTCCCCGAAGGTCCGGATCGCCGCCGGCTCCCGCGTCTCCCAGATCATCTCCAGCGCCTCCAGCGCCACCCGGCGGTGGAGCGCGGCGTCGCCGGGCGGGCCCAGGGGCTGCCCCCACCCGAACTCGGGCACCACCAGGCTGCGGGGGGGGCACACCTTCTCGGCCACCTCCCTGAGCAGCATGAGGCTCACGGTGGCGATCCCACGCGACTCGAGCTCCCGGGCGACCAGACCCACGGTCTGGTTGCAGGTCGGTCAGGCGGGACAGAGGAGGGCGGCGTCCACCTCCTCGCCCTGCATCAGCTCACCCACCGCCGGGGCCGTCTCCTCGATCACGGGACGGGTGAGCGGCGCGTAGCCCATCATCGAGTACGCCGTGGGGGCCAGCGAGCCGATCTCGTCGTCCGCCGCGAGCTCGCCCATCAGCCGGACGGGGAAGATGCAGTCCGGGTCTTCCTCGGCCAGCGACGTGTCGTAGTGGGGGTGGGCCCAGCGCAGCTGCGCCGGGTCGGTGTCGGAGGGGATGGTGCGGAAGGTGGGGTCGCCGCTCTTGCCGGTGTCGAAGGGCTCCTGCCCCGGGGCCAGGGCGCCGCCGGTGGAGAGGACGGCCACGCGGGCGTCCTCCCCGGGGACCCGGGGCTCGACCGACTCCACGGGCTCCCGCCGCCGCACGCCCATGCGCATCCACGTGCGGGCGGTGAGGTTCAGGTCACGGCCGCGGCTCTCCATCCGCCCTCCTCCCGGGACTCGTTCCTCCCGGCTGCTCCGGGACGCCGTCCTGTCCGTCCTACAGGAGGTCCCGCAGGTACTCGCCCGTGTAACTCTCCCCGGTCCGGGCGATCTCCTCCGGCGGCCCCTCGGCGACGATCTCTCCGCCCTCCTCGCCGCCCTCCGGGCCCAGGTCGATGATCCAGTCGGCGGTCTTGATGATGTCCATCTGGTGCTCGATGACCACCACCGTGTTCCCCTTCTCCACCAGGCGGTGGAGCACGTCCAGCAGGATGCGGATGTCCTCGAAGTGGAGTCCGGTGGTGGGCTCGTCCAGGATGTAGAGGGTGTCGCCGGTGGCCTTCTTCGACAGCTCGGTGGCCAGCTTCACCCGCTGGGCCTCGCCGCCGGAGAGCGTGGTGGCGGGCTGGCCGAGCCGGATGTAGCCCAGCCCCACGTCGTGCAGGGTCTGGAGCCGCCGCTTGATCTTCGGCACCGGCTCGAAGAACTCCAGCGCCTCGTCCACGGTCATCTCCAGGACGTCGGCGATGGACTTCCCCTTGTACAGGATCTCCAGCGTCTCCCGGTTGTAGCGCTTCCCGCGGCACACGTCGCAGGGCACGTAGACGTCCGGCAGGAAGTGCATCTCGATCTTCACCATGCCGTCGCCCCCGCAGGACTCGCAGCGGCCGCCCTTCTTGTTGAAGCTGAACCGCCCCTTGTCGTAGCCCCGCATCCGGGCCTCGGGCAGCTTGGCGTACATCTCCCGGATGGGCGTGAACAGCCCCGTGTAGGTGGCCGGGTTCGACCGCGGCGTGCGGCCGATGGGGCTCTGGTCCACGTCGATGACCTTGTTGACCTTCTCCAGCCCCTCGATCTCGTCGTGCTCCCCGGGGGCGGCCTTCGCGTTGTACAGCTTGCCGGCCAGCTTCCGGTACAGGATCTCCTCCAGCAGCGTCGACTTGCCGGAGCCGGAGACGCCGGTGACGCAGATGAAGGTGCCCAGCGGGAAGCGGACGTCGATGTCCTTCAGGTTGTGCTGCCGGGCGCCCTTCACCACCAGCTCCTCGTCGGGCTCCGGCGGCCGCCGATCCTCCGGCACCGGGATCTCGCGGTCCCCCCGGAGGTACGCCCCGGTGAGCGAGTCCTCGCTCTCCACCAGGTCGTCCAGGCCGCCGGAGACCAGCACCTCGCCGCCGTGGCGGCCGGCCCGCGGGCCCAGGTCGACCACGTGGTCGGCGGCGCGGATCGTCTCCTCGTCGTGCTCCACGACGATGACCGTGTTCCCCAGGTCCCGGAGCTCCTCCAGGGTGTCCAGCAGCCGCCGGTTGTCGCGCTGGTGGAGCCCGATGCTCGGCTCGTCCAGCACGTAGAGCACGCCCACCAGGCGGCTCCCGATCTGGGTGGCCAGCCGGATCCGCTGCGCCTCGCCGCCGGCCAGCGTGTCGGCCGAGCGGTTCAATGTCAGGTAGCCGAGTCCCACCTGGTCCATGAACCGGAGGCGCTCGTGCACCTCCTTGTAGATGGGCTTCACGATCTCGGCCTGCGGCCCGCCGGACTCTTCGATCTCGTCGCGCCAGTCGCCGAACAGCTCCAGGGCCCGGCTCACCGGCAGGGTCACGACCTCGGGCAGCCGGGTGCCGTTCACCGTCACCGCGCGGCTCTCGGGCTTGAGCCTGCCGCCCTCGCACGCCGGGCAGGTGACCTCGCGCATGTACTCCTCGAGGTCGTTCCGGACGTTGTCGCTGTCCGTCTCCTCGTACCGGCGGCGAGTGTGCTCCAGCACCCCCTCCCAGTCCAGCTCCGGGTCCCCCTCGAGCACCGCGGTCCTCTGGGTCTCGGAGAGCCGACCCCAGGGGTCGTTGAGGTCGAAGCTGTACTTCTCGGCGATCTCCGGCAGCACGCCCTCCTTCAGCTCGTCCGGGGGCGGCCCCCAGGGGAGGATCACGCCCTCCAGGATCGAGATCCGGTCGCCGCCGGTGACCTCCGAGGCCTCCGGCTCCTGGCGCACCCCCAGGCCGTCGCACTCCGGGCACGCGCCGTAGGGTGAGTTGAAGGAGAACTGCCGCGGCTCCAGCTCCGGGATGCTGATTCCGCACACCGGACAGGCGTACTCCTCGCTGAACAGCCTGGACTCGGGCTCATCGCCGTCCGCGGCGTGCCGGTCCACCTGCACGGTGCCGCCGGCCAGGCCCAGCGCCGTCTCCACGGAGTCCGCCAGCCGGTCCCGGTCCCGGTCCCGGACGGACAGGCGGTCCACCACCACCGAGATGTCGTGGTTCTTCCGCTTGTCCAGCTCCGGCGGGTCCTCCAGCTCCACCAGCTCGCCGTCCACCCGGGCCCGGACGTAGCCCTCCTGGCGCGCCTCGTCGAAGAGGTCCCTGAACTCGCCCTTCCGCCCCCGGACCAGCGGCGCCACGATCTCCACCTCGCGCCCGTCGGCCCACTCCAGCACCAGGTCGGTGATCTCCGAGGGCGACTGCTCTTCCACGGCCCGGCCGCACTCGGGACAGTGGGGCACCCCGGCCCGGGCCCACAGCAGCCGGAGGTAGTCGTAGACCTCGGTGACGGTGCCCACCGTGGACCGCGGGTTCGAGGTGGTGCCGGCCTGCTGGATGGCGATGGCCGGCGACAGCCCCTCGATGCGGTCCATGTCCGGCTTCTCCATCACGCCCAGGAACTGCCGGGCGTAGGCCGACAGCGACTCCACGTAGCGCCGCTGCCCCTCGGCGTAGATCGTGTCGAAGGCCAGCGACGACTTCCCCGACCCGGAGAGCCCCGTCACCACCGTGAGCTCCTCGCGGGGGATCTCCACGTCGATGTTCTTCAGGTTGTGCTGCCGCGCGCCCAGCACGCGGATCGTCCCCCGCTCGCCGGTCTGCCGGGGGCTGCGGGTCTGCTTCTCCTCGAGTGTGTCTACGGCGCTCTCCATGTCGATCCGTTCGGGTAGCGGTGTCGGTTGATCTCGGCGCGTCGGGAACCCGGACGTCAGTCGTCCAGCAGGTGCTTCGTCTCGCCGCGCCACAGGTCGTCGAGCGACTCCCGGTCCCGGATGGGACGCCAGTCGTCGCCGTCGACGAGCACCTCGGGCGGCCGGGGCCGGCTGTTGTAGTTGGAGGCCATCACGAAGCCGTAGGCGCCGGCGTCCCGCACGACCAGGAGGTCGTCCGCCTCCACACCGTGCAAGGACCGTCCCACACCCAGCACGTCGCCGGACTCGCAGGTGGGGCCCAGCACGGCCACGTCGGCCGGCCCGCGCCCCTCGCCCCGGATCGGGCCGATGTCGTGGTGGGCCCCGTACAGCACGTGGCGCGGGAAGTCGCTGTACCCGGCGTCGCAGACCAGCGCGGGCCGGCCGCCGCGCTCCCGGCCGTATTGCACCCGGGTCAGCACCACCCCGGCACGGGCGCAGACCGAGCGCCCCGGCTCGAAGCGGAGCCGGGGAGCTTCCTCGCCCGCCCGCTCCTCCATCCGGCGCCGGAGGCGGCGGGCCAGCTCGCCGGGATCCGGGTCCCCCTCGGCGTCCCCGGCCTCGTAGTCGACCCCCAGGCCGCCGCCCACGTCCAGGGCCCGGACCGCCGGCCCGTGGCCGCCCAGCTCCCCGGCCACGTCCAGCAGCAGGTCCAGGGCCGTCACGTACGGGGCGGCGTCGTCCAGCCCGGATCCCAGGTGCACGGCCAGCGTGGTGGGCTCCAGCCCCGGCGTCTCGGCCAGCCGCCGCCAGACCGCGGGCACCTCGTCCGGCGCGAACCCGAACTTGGCGTCCGCCGCCCCCGTCTCCAGCGACGGGTGGGCGCCGGCCCGGATGCCCGGCAGCACCCGCACCCCCGCCGGCGTCGGGCGGCCGGGGTCGGCGTGCCGCGCCGCGGCCTCCACCTCGCCCTCGGCCTGGAAGACCGCCAGGCCCACCCCGGCCTTCAGGACGGAGCGAACCGTGGTCTCGTCCTTGGGGACGCCGCCCAGCGTCACCCGGTCCGAGGGGACGCCGGAGCGGCGGGCCCGGGCGTACTCGCCCCAGGTGCCGGCCTCGAGGCCGATCCCGTGCGACGCCAGGCGCCGCAGCACCGACAGGTTGGAGTTGGCCTTCACGCTGTACAGGATGTCCTCCGGCGGGACGGCCTCCGTCCACCGCCGGACGCCGGCGTCCAGGGCCCGGCCGTCGTAGACGTAGGCCGGGGTGCCGATCTCGGCCGCCACTTCCTCCAGCACCTCCGGCGCGATCCCCGCCGCGTGGGACGCCGCGGCGGCGCCCGGCTCCGCGCCGTTCCCCGCCTCCCGCGTCCCGGCCTCCCGTCCGCTCACGGCGAGGGCACCATGATCCGCCCGGCCAGCGACTCGGCGGTCGCCTCGAGCGGTGTCTCGCCGGCCGGCTCTCCGTCGATCTGCGTCTTCATGGGGGGATCCGCCTCCACTGTCACCTCGCGGGCCTGCAGATACAGCGTTCGGTCGTCTCCGTCGTAGTCGCGTCGCGCCAGCTTGAGGATGATCTCGGCGATCTCCGGGGCGTTGCGGGGCGCGAAGACCGCCACGTCCAGGAGGCCGTCCTGGTAGGACACCTCCGGTCCCACCTGGATGTCCATGGAGAAGGGGCGGGCCGCGATGTGGCCCACGTTCGCCAGCAGGACCATCGTGGCGGTGATCTCGATCTCCTCGCCGTCGGCCACGATGCGGAAGTCCGCCGCCTTCGGCGTCATCAGGTTCTTGAGGCCCGCCCGGAGGCCGGCCATGAGGTATGCAGCGCCCCCGAAGCGCCGCTTCAGGTCGTCCGTGGCCTCGGCCATCACCTCGGCGTCCAGGCCGGCGCCG
This sequence comes from Candidatus Caribbeanibacter nitroreducens, assembly GCA_947581645.1. Taxonomy (GTDB): domain Bacteria; phylum Gemmatimonadota; class Gemmatimonadetes; order Palauibacterales; family Palauibacteraceae; genus Caribbeanibacter; species Caribbeanibacter nitroreducens. Next base: position 6,327 of record CANPVF010000060.1, read on the forward strand.
GCGACCAGCGCGAAGTACTCGCCGTCGATGCGGCCCAGATCCAGGGGCTCCTCCTCGCCCTCGACGGCCACGTCCACGGCCTCCTCCAGGTCCAGGGGAACCCCGAAGTTGCCGGCCAGCTGGTTCCCCGTGCCGAACGGGAGGATCGCCACAGGGACCCCGGTGCCCGCCGTGCCCCGGAGCGCCGCCGCCACCGTGCCGTCGCCGCCGGCGGCCGCCACGCACCGGAAGCCCTCGCGGGCCGCCTCGCGCGCCACGCGCATGGACTCCGGCCCGCTCTCCGGCTCCACCAGGTCGAAGGGGACCCGGCGATCGGCGAAGGCGGCGGCCACCTCGCGCCGCAGGGACGACGACTCCCCCCCGCCCCTGGCCCTCGGGTTCAGCAGGACCAGGGTCCGGTCCGAGTTCGAGAAGGGGAACTCAGGCACCCGGTGTCGCCATCTCCCGCAGCCGCTGCACCCGCTCCTCCGTGGGGGGATGCGTCCGGAACAGCTTCGCCAGGCCCGAGGCCAGGTCCCCGCGCAGCGGGTTGACGATGGCCAGGTGCGCCGCGGCCTGGTTCACCTCCATGGGCTGCCGCTCCGCCGCCCGCTCCATGGCCTCCAGGGCGCCGGCCAGCCCGTTCGGGTCGCCGGCGATCTCCGCCCCGGTGCGGTCCGCCCGGAACTCCCCTGCGCGGCTGATGGCCATCTGGATCAGCATGGCCGCCAGCGGGCCGAGGATCATCATGGCGATGGCGCCGACCGCGCCGCCGCGGTCCCGGCCGCCTCCGAAGAAGACCCCGAAGCGGGAGAGGGTGACGATGGCCGCCGACATGGTGGCCGCCAGCGTCATGATCAGCATGTCGCGGTTCTGGACGTGCGCCAGCTCGTGGGCCAGCACGCCCCGGAGCTCGTCCCGGTCCAGCAGGGGCAGGATGCCCTTCGTCACACACACCACGGCGTTCTCGGGATTGCGGCCCGTGGCGAAGGCGTTCGGCTGGTCCCTGTCGGCGATGGCCACCGTGGGCATGGGGAGACCCGCCCGCTGCCGCAGCTCGTCCACCATGTCGTAGAGCTCCGGGTGTTCCGAGCGGTCGATCTCCCGGGCCCCGTACATCTTCATCACGGCCCGGTCGCTGAACCAGTAGCTGCCGAAGTTGAAGATCGCGGCGAAGACCAGGGCCCCCACGGCCCAGCTGCCGCCGCCGAAGTAGCCCGCGATGCCGGCCAGAAGCGCCGTCATCAGCGCCATCAGGCCGAACGTCTTCACGTAGTTCATGCGCGTTCAGGAGGATGGAGGTTCATTCCCGGCGCGGAGCGCCGCACAACCTAGAGATTTCGGCCCGCTCTATACACCCGAGAGCCGCTCGGGTGCGGCGAGGGGACGCGACGGGACGATCGGCCGGGACCGCCAGCTCCCCTAGAACCCCCACTCGCGGAAGAGGAAGAGCCCCCACATCCGCTGGGCGTTCAGCGCGTCGGAGCCCAGCGTCAGCATGCCGCGGCCGAACCGGTTCTCGGTCCGCGCCTCCAGCGTCCAGTCCTGCCGGAACTGCCACTCCAGGGCCGCCCCGGGGAGGCGGCTCCCCAGCGGCTGCGTGATGGAGACGAAGAGGTTCTGGCCCAGGTACTTGCCGGCCTGCACCTCCGTCTGCGACAGGAACGAGGACGAGAGGAAGTCCGTCTGCCCGGCGCCGCTGCCGTTCCCGTACAGCCCGCCGGTCTGGACGGTGGCGTAGTCGAGCCAGGTGTCGGCCACCAGGAGCGAGGTGATCTGCGATCCCACGCTGCCCAGGAGCTGCTCCTGAAGGGTCTGGGTCAGCCCGCCGCCGGCCAGACCCTGCCCCGTCCCGCCGGCGACGCTCACGCACGGGGCGCTGAACAGCAGGTAGCAGATCTGGTCCGACTGGCTGATCTGCGCGTCGCTGCTCAGCGTGAGGGTCTTGTTGATCAGGGTCCCCCCCACGTTGGCCGTGATCGTGATGGGGGCTCCGTTGG
>CANPVF010000061.1 GCA_947581645.1 Candidatus Caribbeanibacter nitroreducens
GGGGGAGCGGGGCGTCCGCCTCTCGGGCGGCGAGCGGCAGCGGGTGGGGCTCGCTCGGGCCATCCTCCGGGACCCGCCCCTGCTGATCCTGGACGAGGCCACCTCCTCGGTGGACCACGAGTCCGAGCGTCTCATCCGGGACGCCCTCTCCCGCCTCCTGGAGGGACGCACCGTCTTCGTGGCGGCCCACCGGCTCTCCACGGTGCGGGGCGCGGACCGGATCCTGGCGCTGGAGGACGGCCGGGTGGCCGAGCGGGGCACCCACGAGGAGCTGCTGGCCGGCGGCGGGCTGTACCGGCGCCTGCACGACCTGCAGCTGGCCGGCGGCGAGTCCGGGGACGACTCCCGGGGCGCCGCGTAGGCCGCGCGTCCGGGTACCGGGGGCGCCGGCTGGCCCGCCGGCCGCGGCGGCCTTCTCTTGCCCCGTCGGGCCGCCGCGGGCCCGATCCGACGCCGATCCGCCGCCACGCTCCGAAGCGACTCTCCGAACCGCCGAGAAGGGAGCTCCCCGTGTCCGGACGTCGACTCGCCGCAGCCGCCGTCGCCACCATCGCCCTCCTGGCCGCCGCCGTCGCGCCCGCCCCGGCCCAGCCGGCCGAGGCGGACTTCTCGGTGGAGGACGTCCTGAGCGCGCCGCTCCCCTCGGGCCTCACGGCGTCGCCGGACGGGGAGACGGTGGCCTGGGTGCGGAACGCCGGGGGCGTGCGGAACGTGTGGGTGGCCACCGCGCCGGAGTGGGAGGGGCGCCGGCTCACCGGCTACGGTGGCGACGAGGGATGGCCCATCGGCGACCTCACGTTCACGCCCGACGGCCAGCGGCTCCTCTTCGTCCGGGGCGGCAACCCGAACTCGGCCGGCGTCATCGCCAACCCGACCAGCGACCCCGAGCCGCGGACCCGGGACATCTGGATCGTGGACGTCTCCGCGGAGACGCCGGCGGAGCCGCGGAAGCTGGCCGAGGGATCGGGCCCGGCCGTGCATCCCTCCGGGGATCGGATCGCCTTCGGGCGAGACGGCGACGTGTGGCGGGTGGGGCTCGGGGAGGGGGCCGAGCCGGAGCCGGCCGTGGAGGCCCGGGGCGGGGCCGGCGACCTGGCGTGGTCGCCGGAGGGACGGTGGCTCGCGTTCACCAGCGGCCGGGAGGAGCACAGCCTCATCGGCCTCTACGACCCCGCGGCGGACACCCTGGACTTCAAGGCGCCCTCGGTGGACCGGGACTTCGCCCCCACCTGGTCGCCGGACGGGACGCGGCTGGCGTGGATCCGGACGGCCTCGGAGCCGAAGGACCTGCCGTTCACGCCGGAGCGGACGGTGGCGGAGCCGTGGTCGATCCAGGCCTTCGACCTGGAGAGCGGGGAGGCGCGGGAGGTCTGGAGCGCGGACGAGGGGTACGGCTCGGCGTTCCGGGGCACGGCCTCCGGCGGGCCGCTCTGGTGGACCGAGGGCGGCCGCCTGGTCTTCCCCTGGGAGGAGTCGGGCTGGGTGCACCTGTACTCGATCCCCGGCTCCGGCGGCGAGGCGACGGAGCTCACGCCGGGCGAAGGGATCGTGGAGCACGCGGCACTGGCGCCGGACGGCCGGAGCCTGGTCTACTCGGCCAACCACGGCGACATCGACCGCCGCCACCTGTGGCGGGTCCCGGCGGACGGGAGCGGCGAGCCGCGGCAGCTCACCTCGGGCGAGGGCATCGAGTGGGGGCCGGCTCCCCTGCCCGGCGGCGGCCTGGCCTTCATGGCCTCCGGGGCCCGGGACCCGGCCCACGCCGAGGTGATGCCCGCCGCCGACGGGGGAGCGGGCCAGCGGAGGTGGCTGGCGCCGGGGACGCTCCCCGACCGCTTCCCGAGCGAGGAGCTGGTGGAGCCCCGCCAGGTGATCTACTCCGCCTCCGACGGGAAGCGGATCCACGGGCAGCTCTTCCTGCCGGACGGCGTGGAGCCCGGCCAGTCCGCCGACCGCCCGGCGGCCATCTTCATGCACGGAGGCTCCCGGCGGCAGATGCTCCTGGGGTGGCACTACCGGGGCTACTACCACCGGGCCTACGCCATGAACCAGTGGCTGGCGTCGAAGGGATACGTGGTGCTCTCGGTGAACTACCGGAGCGGCATCGGCTACGGGCTCGAGTTCCGGGAGGCCGTGGACTACGGGGCCGCCGGCGGGAGCGAGTTCCACGACATCCGGGGCGCCGGCACCTGGCTGCGGGAGCGGCCGGAGGTGGACGGCGACCGGATCGGCCTGTGGGGCGGCTCCTACGGCGGATACCTGACGGCCCTGGGGCTGGCCCGGGCCTCGGACCTCTTCGCCGCCGGCGTGGACTTCCACGGCGTCCACAACTGGAACGTGGTCATCGAGAACTTCGTCCCCGACTACGATCCGGCGGCGCGCCCGGAGTTCCGGGAGCGTGCCTTCGAGGCCTCGCCCATGGCCGACGCCGACGAGTGGCGGTCACCGGTGCTCTTCGTCCACGGCGACGACGACCGGAACGTGCCCTTCACGGAGACGGTGCGGATGATCGCCGAGCTGAGGCGGCACGGACAGGCGGAGATCGAGCAGCTGGTGTTCCCGGACGAGGTGCACGGCTTCCTGCTGCACGAGAACTGGGTCGAGGCCTACCGCCGGGCCGGCGACTTCTTCGACCGGACCATCGGAGGGGGAGGATGAGGCCCGGGACAGGCGGTCGGACGGGAGCCGGGGCGTCGGTTCCGCGATGAGCCCCGCCACGGCCGACGTGCTGGTCGTCGGCGGCGGCGTCCTGGGGCTGGCCGTGGCCCGGGAGCTCCGCTCGCGCCGCGGCGACGCCTCCGTCCTCCTCCTGGAGAAGGAGCCCGAGATCGGGCGTCACCAGAGCGGGCGGAACAGCGGCGTCCTGCACGCCGGCTTCTACTACGCCACGGACAGCCTGAAGGCCGAGCTCACCCGGGAGGGGAACCGCCGTCTCACCGAGTTCTGCCGCCGGCGCGACCTGCCGATCAACGAGTGCGGCAAGCTGGTCGTGGCCCGGGACGAGTCCGAGCAGGAGGGGCTGGACGAGCTCGCGCGCCGGGGGCGGGAGAACGGCGTGGAGCTGGAGATGGTCACGGAGGAGGAGGCGCGGGAGATCGAGCCCCGGGTCCGCACCGCCGGCCGCGCGCTCTGGTCGCCGGCCACCGCCACGGTGGATCCCGAGGCCGTCGTCCGGGAGCTGGCCCGGGACGCGGAGCGGGCCGGCGTGGAGATCCGGACGGGCGTGGCCTACCGCGGCGCCACCGGCGGGGCGGGGGCCGGGTCGGTGGAGGTTCGCACCGACGCGGGGCGCGTCTCGGCCGGCCACCTGGTGAACTGCGCCGGCCTCTACGCCGACCGGGTGGCCCGGGACTTCGGCTACTCGCGTCGGTACCGGATCCTGCCCTTCAAGGGGCTGTACCTGCACTCCGACGAGCCGGCCGGGAGCTACCGCACGAACATCTACCCGGTGCCGAGGATCGACCGTCCCTTCCTGGGCGTTCACTTCACGGTGGGCGTCGGGGGGCGGGCGAGGATCGGGCCCACCGCCACGCCGGCGTTCTGGCGGGAGCACTACCGGGGTCTGGCCAACTTCGACGCCGGGGAGCTGTGGGACGTCCTCCGGCGGGAGGCCGGCCACTTCGTGCGCAACGACTTCGGCTTCCGGACGCTGGCCGCCGAGGAGCTGGCCAAGCACCGGCGCTCGAAGATGGTGGAGCTGGCCTCCGACCTGGCGCGGGGCGTGGAGACGGATCACTTCCGGCGCTGGGGCGAGCCCGGCGTCCGGGCCCAGCTGGTGGACGTGGAGGAGCGGGAGCTCGTCATGGACTTCCTCCTCCAGGGCGACGCCGACTCGACCCACGTGCTGAACGCGGTCTCGCCGGGCTTCACCTGCGCGCTGCCCTTCGCCGAAGTGGTCGCGGATCGGATCGAGGAGGAACAGGGACGCACATGACTCGGGAGATCGACACGGAGGAAGCGGGGAAGGTCTCTCCGGACCGGGGCTCGTGCTCCCGGGGTCCGGCGGCGGGCGCGGTTGCCGTCGTGGCGGCGGCGCTCGCGGCGGCCGCGGCGCTCCTGGCCGGCGGTCCGTCCCCGGTGTCGGCACCGGCCGCACCCGCGACTCCTGAGGTTCCGGGGGCTCCAGAGCCCACCTCCGCGTCGGCGGCCGCGCCCCCCGGGGCCGACACCGTCCCGGAGCTCGGGGACGTGGTACGGTACCGCGTCGCGGTCCGGCGCGGCGGCGGGTCCTCCCGGGAAGCCGTGTGGCGGGTGGTGCAGGGGCCGGAGGTCGCCTCGGTCTTCCTGCCCGCCGCCGACGGCCGGGACCTGGCGGCGGCCTGGGGAGTCACCGGCCCTGCCGTCGACGGCCGGCCGTGGCTGGTCAAGGGCGCCCGCAGGGCCCTGGTCCCGCTGTGGGAGGACGGACCCGGCTACCGACCCGGGGTGGCGGCCGACCGCGGCCGCTCCCGGGTGGTGCTGCGGGACCTGGACTACCGCTTCTGGCGCGGGGCGTCGGACCGGAGGGTGGCGGGGCGCCGCGCCCAGCACTGGGTGCTCGAGACCGACGTTCGCGTCGTCTTCCAGCCCCGCGGCATCGGCCGGAGGCTCGGGTCGGACAGCGCCGACGTGCACCTGCGCACCGACTTCTGGTTCCTGCGCGACGTGCCGTTCTCGTGGGCACCCCTGACGCCCACCGGCGCGAAGCCTCTCTCGGTCGGGGTGGAGCCCGCCGCCCGGACGCTGCGGGCGGACCTGGAGCCGCTGTTCCGTCGCCTGGGCCTGCCCGTGCGGACCGAGACCACGGAGCGCTGGGAGCCCTACGGGACACCGGACCTGGCCATGCCCTCCGACAGCCGGCGGGGTCTGCGGGTCGACAGCCTGCGGCCCGCCTCCCCGCCCGCGGCCGACGCCGAAGTGCTGCGGTACGGCCGGGTCACGGCCGGGCAGGGTCAGCCCGCGCCGCCGTCCTCCCGCTCCAGCTCCTCGCCGTAGGCGGCCTCGAACGCAGGCCAGGCCTCGAGCGCCGCGTCCAGCTCCAGCTTCTCCAGCGACTTCCGGAGCCGCTTCCGGTTGGAGCGGGCGAAGAACCCGGTGACGGCGCCCTCGAGGAAGCGTCCCCGGTCGAAGTCCACCACGTGCACCGGCCCGCCGGTGGGATCGGCCAGCAGGTTGAAGGCGTTCAGGTCGGCGTGCCACGCCCCCTCCCGGTGCAGGCGCCCCACGGTCCGGCCGGCCGCGGCCATGAGCTCCTCCGCGTCCCGGCTCCCCTCCCCGAGCAGCGCCGGGAGAGGCCGGACGCCGGGGATCCGGCGGGTCACCAGCGCCGCGCGGTAGCCCGGCGACAGGTCCCGCTGCACCGCGGCCAGGGGCTCCGGGACCGGGAGGTCCAGGCGGCGGAGGCGCTCGGTCAGGGTCAGCTCGTCGAAGGCGCGGTCGCCCCAGAAGTACCGCCTCTCGACGAGATGGCGGACGAGGCCGCCCCGCCGGTACGGCCGGAGGACGGCCTGGCCGAGCCGGCCGGCCGGAAGGTGGTAGACGACGCCGCGGCCGGCGCCCTCGCCGCCGGAGGTGCCCACGCCCGGGGCGTCCGGCGGGCGGTCGGCGGCCTCCATGAGCTCGTACCGGCGGAAGTACTCGCCGAAGTCGTCCCGGACGACGGCGGTCACCGGGCCGCTGCGGCGGACCGCGAAGCGGTCCTGGAGCCAGTCGGGGACGGGGCTCTCCCCGGGAGTCGCGTCGGTCATCACACCCACAACATAGCCGCAGCCCGTCGAGCGTCGGACGGCCCGGAGACGTCTCCGCGGAGACGCCCGGGCCCAGAAAGGCGATCAGAAACCCCGGTGAGGCGCGTCCACACGCGATTTCTGATCGCCTTTCTAGGACGCGCACCCGGATCCCGGTAGGTTCGCCCCTCCATGTCCGAGCAGCCCCCGTTCCCCGTCCTCCACGTCCACCTCGGCCCCGCGCCGCCGACCGGCGATCCGGGGCTGGCGGAGCTGATGCGGGGGCTGCGGAGGCGCGGCGGGG
>CANPVF010000062.1 GCA_947581645.1 Candidatus Caribbeanibacter nitroreducens
CTCCTCGACCTCCCCCGGCTCGCTCCGGTCGTGCAGGTACACCAGCCGCCGGTCGCCGTCGAGGCCCGCCGTCAGGAACGCGGGGACGGACGGCCAGGGGGGCGTCTCGCCCTCGTAGGTGACGAGGAGGTGGCCGGACGTGGGGAGGTAGGGGTCCGGGTCGTCAGGGGACACTGGTGGTCTCCGTCGACTCATCGAAGGAATCATCCCGCGTTTCCCGCGGGATGCACCCGGTCGGAGAGTGGGCTGTCGGGTCAACGTATATAGAGCTCAACATCCGTTCCTCCGTCACCCCCTCCCCCCGAGGAGATGCGGTTCACCGGCGGGCCGTCAGGGCTTTGTCCGCCGGCACTGAATAGAAGGGCCTCCCCTCGCTACCTTGGGCCCCGGTGTATCCAGGACGGACGGCCTACGAACCCGCTTCACCAGGGTGACGAATGAACTCCACCGAGGAACTGCGACGCGAGCTCGGGTTCTGGGACGCCCTGACGATCGGCGTCGGGACGATGATCGGCGCCGGCATCTTCCTCCTCGCCGGCGTCGCGCTGGAGCTCACCGGGCCGGCCGCCATCTTCGCCTACGTGGCGGCAGGGGCGGTCTGCGTGGTCACCGCCGCCAGCGCCGCAGAGCTGGCCACGGGCATGCCCACGTCCGGGGGTGCGTACTACTTCGTCTCCCGGGCCTTCGGCCCCGCGGTGGGGGCCATCGCCGGGGTGGGCACGTGGCTGAGCCTCACCGTGGCCATCTCCTTCTACCTGTTCGGGCTCGGGGAGTACCTGGCCTACTTCGTGCCGCTTCCGGCGGTCTGGGGCGCGGCGGTCGGCGGGGTCCTCCTCACGGCTCTGAACGTGTGGGGAGCCAAGGAGTCGGGTCGGACGCAAATCGCCATCGTCCTCACCCTGGTGGGGATCCTGGCGGTGTTCGTGGTGGGGTCCCTGTTCCGGATGGAGGGGGGACACTTCACGCCTTTCTTCCCCTTCGGCGGGGCTCCGATCGCCGGCACCACGGCGCTGGTGTTCGTCTCCTTCCTGGGGTTCGTGAAGATCGCCGCGGTGGCCGAGGAGATCCGCGACCCGGCCCGGAATCTCCCCAGGGCGCTCATCGGCTCCGTGGCGGTGGTCACGCTGCTGTACGTGATCATCCTGCTCTCCATCGGCGGCATCTTCCCCCAGGAGCGGATCGGAGCGGTGGACGACCCGCTCACGGCCGCCGCCCGGCTGGTGTTCGGGCCCGTCGGGGCCGGCGCCATCATCTTCGCCGGCCTGCTGGCCACGGCCTCCTCGGCGAACGCCAGCATCATGGCCTCCTCGCGGATCAACCTGGCCATGGCCCGCGACCGCCTGGTCCCCCGCTGGCTGGCGGCGGTCCACCGGAAGCTCCTGACGCCGCACCGGGCCATCGGTGTCACAGGCGGAATCGCCATCGCCTTCCTGGCGGTGCAGAGCATCCAGGAGCTGGCGAAGATCGCGAGCTCGCTGCAGCTGCTGATCTACGCCGCACTGAACGTGGCCTGCGTGGCGCTCCGTGGCGCGCGTCCCCGGTGGTACCGGCCCGACTACCGGGTGCCCGGCTACCCCTACCTGCCACTGCTGGCCGCCGCCGGCTGCCTGGCGATCATCCTCTACTCGGGGCCGAACGCCCAGCTCGCCGTCCTGGTCCTGGTCGCCGCCAGCCTGGCCTGGTACTGGGCCTGGGGGCGATCCCGGGTCGACATGGAGCACGGTGTGGATCTCCTGCGCCGAAACTGGGTCCGGCTCGGGCTCCGGGCCTTCTTCCTGCCTCCGCTGGGCGCGCCGGAGGAAGCGGCGGGACCCGAGCTGCCGCCGAAGCGGGAGATCGAGCCCGACCTGCCGAGGCGGGTGGTCGTCGCCCTGGGGGCGCCCGAGCACGAGGCGGACCTCATGCAGCTGGGCCGGTACATCGCCACCGGACGGGAGGAGGGGGGAACGGTGATCGGGCTCCACTTCCAGCCGATTCCGCTCCACACCACCATCGAGGCCGCCCGGGAGCAGGCGCCGGGGCCGGACTTCATCGAGGCCACGCTCCAGGCCGAGGCCGAGCGGAAGGCGGCGGAGCACGAGTCCCGGGAGGCCCCGCCCCGTCCGATCTCGGAGACCGAGCTCAGCGTCGTCACCGACTACGCCCACGACGTGGGCGACGCCCTGGTCGAGGAGACCGCCTCCCGCCGGGGCGACCTGCTGCTGGCGGGGTGGCGGGGGAGCGTGGACCTGAGACGGATGGGCCAGCATCCGCTGCAGGAGGTGATGTCCCGCGTCCGGGCCGACCTGGCGGTGTTCAAGGACCGCGGTCTCGTCGACCTGGACAGAATCGTCCTCCCCTGGGGCGGGGGCATCCACGCGCGGCTCGGGCTGGAGGTCGCGGTCCGGATCGCGCGGTGCACCGGCGCCGAGATCGAGCTGCTCCGCGTGGTGGATCCGGAGGCCGACGCCGGCGCGGAGGAGGCGACGCAGATGGACATGGTCGAGACCCTGGCCGACAGCGTCCAGGACGTGACGGTCCGGATCCGTCAGGGACGGAACGTCGCCGGGGAGATCCGGGCCGCGGTGGCCGAGCATCAGTACGACCTGGTCGTCATCGGCGCCTCCCGGGAGTCCCGGCTCCGCCAGGTGCTCTTCGGGTCGATCCCGGACGAGGTCGCCGCCGGCGTGGACTGCTCGGTCCTGATGATCCGGCGATATACGCCGGACCACTGGACGATCCGGGCGTCGGAGGCGGCGAAGCAGCTCCGAGAGCGGGCCGGCCTGACGACCTCACCCGACTGATCCGGAACCGTGGTCATACTCTCCGCCCAGCGAATGCAGCGTCTGGCCGAGCGGCTCCAGCAGATGGAACGGAGCGTGGAGGCCGGCGGCGGCGAGCTGGAGGACCTGCGGGAGGAAGTGACGGATCGCGATCCGGAGCGCGCGGAGAGCGCCTTCGACGAGGAGCTGGCCTCGGCGGCGGCCCGGGTCGGGGTGGAGCTGAAGACCGCGCGTCGGGTGGACGCGGCCACGCTCTCCCGCGCGCTGGCCGGCGGCCCCGGAGGCGGCGGACGGCTGTGGGCCGCGGCGGAGATCCTCTTCGTGGACGGGCTGGCGGCCCGGAGCCTCGGGGACGCGGGCGCCGCCCGGTCCCGGTGGGAGAAGGCGGCGTTCCTCTACCGTCGCGTCGGCGGCGGCATGGAGCTCCCGGAGGAGGCGACGCCGCCGGAGGAGCGGGTGGAGCGGATCGAGTCGTGGCTCGCCGGACAGGACGGGGACGAGGGGGACTGAACGGCGGTCCACGGGCGGACGACAGGAGGCGCGCGCCACCGGGTGACGTTGCCCCCCCTCGGCTACAGGTATTCCGCCTCGGACGTCGGGTCCACGTCCTCGCGCTCCTCCTCGGCCTTCGCCCGGTACGCGTCGGCCCGCTCCGTTCCCTCCTCCAGGTCCCACCGCTCGAGGATGTGGAGGACGGCGTGGTAGGGGTCGATGTGGAAGTGGTCCGAGCCCAGCCAGAGCCCGAGGCCGGAGTCGTCGATCACGTCGCGGATCGGACCGGTGAGGCCGGCGAAGTGCAGGTCCACGCCCAGGCCGTCCAGCGTGTTCGTGATGTCCTGGAGGGCCTCCACGGCCGTGGTGTCCAGGTAGTTGATGCTCATCCCGTCGATCACCACGGCCCGCACGTCGCGACCCTCCTCGCGGATCTTCTCCAGGATGACGTTGCGGAGGGTCCTGGCGTTCAGGAAGGAGAAGCCCGCCTCCACCCGGAGCACGAGCAGCCCCTCCACGGGCTCGGCCTCGGCGAACCGATCCGGGTTTCGGAAGGAGCGCGTCGAGCGCAGGTGGCCCAGCTCGGCGACGTGCGGCCGTGTCGTCCGGTACAGCAGGACGAGGGTCGCCGCCACGATGCCGGCCAGGATCCCCTCCTGGATGCCGAGCACCAGCGTCGTCAGGAAGGTGCCCAGCGCCACCCACCCGTCGCTCTCCCGGGCCAGGTACAGGTACCGCAGCTCGGTGAGGTCGACGAGCCCCGCGGCCGCGACCACGATGAGCCCCGCCAGGGCCGGCATGGGCACGTAGCCGAAGAGCGGCGTCAGGAAGAGAAGCGTGAGCCCGATCAGCGCGGCAGCGGCCACGTTCGACAGGGCTGAGCGGGCGCCGGCCTGCTCGTTGACCGTGGTGCGGGACCAGCTCCCGGAGACCGGAAGGCTCTGGAAGAAGCTGCCCAGGAGGTTGCTGGCGCCGACGGCCATGAGCTCCCGGTTCGGGTCGATCGTGTACCGGTGCCGGTTGGCGAAGACCCGTCCCAGGGAGATCACGCTCATGAACTGGATCAGGGCCAGGGTCACGGCCGTCGAGCCCAGCTGACGCAGTGAGCCCGGGTCCAGGTCGGGGACCGCGAAGTCGGGCAGTCCGGCCGGGATGTCGCCGACCAGCTCGACACCGGATTCGCCGAGTCCCAGGCTCCAGGCCAGGACGGTGGCGACCGCCACGACGATCAGCTCCGCCGGGAGCCGCGGCCTCCAGCGCTGGAGGCCCACGATCCCGACGATGCTCCCGGCGCCGACGGCCAGGGAGGGCAGGTGGAGGTTCCCCAGGTGCGCCACGGCGTCGGCCACCAGGACGTGGACCCGCGGGGAACGGCCCAGCTCCAGGCCCAGGAGGTTGCCGAGCTGGCTGGAGGCGATGATCAGCGCCGCGGCCGTGGAGAAGCCGGCGATCACCGGGCGGGAGATCAGGTTGGCGAGAAATCCGAGGCGGGCCAGGCCCATGACGATCTCCAGGGCGCCCACCAGGGCCGCCAGCAGCACCGCCAGGGTGAGGTATTCCGGGGTGCCGGCCTGCGCCAGGTCTCCGACGCTGGCCCCGACGATCAGCATCGAGATCGCGGTCACGCCCACCGCCAGATGGCGCGACGTCCCCAGGACCGGATAGACGAGCAGGGGCACGAGCGACGCGAACAGGCCGTAGATGGGCGCCACCCCGGCGAGGACGGCGTACGCCATGCCCTGGGGGATGAGCATCACGCCGACGGTGAGCCCGGCCGTCAGGTCTCCGCGGGCGTCCCCCGGGCCGTACTCCTCGGTGGACTCGAAGAGGGAGAGCATACCGTCTGCCGGTCGCGGTTCGGGTGAGGAGGAGAGCCGGGGGGTCGCTCCCCCGGCGGTCGGGCCCGGACAACTGCGGCGTCGTCGCGGTCGCCACAAGTCGAGGGGCAACGCTACGTTCAGCCGCCGCCGTCACGACAGCCCCGAAGAAGGAGGGGAGAGATGGCCTCCACCGAGGAGTCGAGCCGGTACCCGGGAATTCGTTCGTACGTCGTGGAGCCCTTCGAGCGCTTCTTCCGCCTGGAGGCGGCCGGCGGGATCCTGCTGCTGGTGGCCGCCGTCTGGGCGCTCGGCTGGGCGAACTCCCCGTGGTCCGCCTCCTACTTCGCCCTCTGGCAGACCCCGGTGGCCGTGGAGCTCGGCCCCGTGGGCCTCCGGAAGCCGCTGCTGCTGTGGATCAACGACGGTCTGATGGCCGCCTTCTTCCTGCTCGTCGGCCTGGAGATCAAGCGGGAGGTCCTGGTGGGCGAGCTCGCGTCCCTGCGGCAGGCGGCCCTGCCGCTGAGCGCCGCGGCGGGCGGGATGGTCGCGCCCGCCCTCCTGTACGTCGCCGTGGCGGGCGGCGGGGAGGCGGCCTCGGGGTGGGCCGTGCCGATGGCCACCGACATCGCCTTCGCCCTGGGGGTGCTGGCGCTCCTGGGCCGGGGCCTGCCCTCCTCGCTGCGCGTGTTCCTCGCCGCCCTGGCCATCGCGGACGACCTGGGCGCCGTGCTCGTGATCGCGCTCTTCTTCACGGCCGAGGTCTCGGCTCCGGCCCTGCTGGCGGCCGGGGGCATCTTCGTGGTGCTGGTGGCGATGAACCGGCTGGGGGTCCGCGCCCTCTCCGCGTACGGGGCCGTCGGCGTGCTGCTGTGGATCGCCGTGCTCCAGTCCGGGGTCCACGCCACCGTGGCCGGCGTGCTCCTGGCGGCGGCCGTGCCGGTGGGGCGGCGCATCGACCTGACCGACTTCGTGGAGCGGGCCCGATCTCTCCTGGACCGGCTCTCGGAGACGGGGGCGCCCGGAGAGCGTGTTCCCACGAAGGAGGAGCACGAGGCGATCCATTCCCTGGAGGTGGGGACCGAGCGCGTGGACAGCCCGCTGCTGCGGATGGAGCACGGGCTGCTTCCGTGGGTCACCTACGGCGTGATGCCTGTGTTCGCGCTGGCCAACGCCGGCGTGCGGTTCGGGGCGGACCCGGTCGGCGCCCTGACCGCGCCGGTCACGCTGGCCGTGCTCGCGGGCCTGCTGGCTGGTAAGCAGCTGGGGGTGGCCGGCTTCGCGTGGGCGGCCGTTCGCCTGGGCCTGGCCACGCTCCCCGACCGCGTCACCTGGCGGCAGGTCTACGGCGTGGCCTGTCTCTGCGGCATCGGGTTCACGATGTCGATCTTCATCGGCGGCCTGGCCTTCGAGGGCGCCCTCCTGGACCAGGCGAAGATGGGCATCCTGGCCGGCTCCCTCGTCTCGGGCCTGCTCGGATGGGCGGTGCTCCGGGGAGCTACCAGCGGTAGCTGAGGCTGCCCCGGATCGTCCGCTCCGCCCCGTAGGTCGCGAAGTCCTGCGGGCCGGCGCCGAACGCGGATCCGACGTAGTGCTCGTCCAGCACGTTCTGCACGTTCAGCTGCAGGTGCACGTCCCCGATCCGGTACTGCGCCATGGCGTCCACGAGCGTGGCGTCGGGCACCTCCAGGGTGTTCGGCGTGTCGCCGAACTTCGAGCCCTGGTGGCGGACGCCGCCGCCGAGACCGGCTCCCTCCAGGGCGCCGTCCTGAACGGTGTAGTGGAGCCACAGCGAGGCCATCGTCTCGGGGACCTGGGTGGGGCGATCGCCGACCTCGTCCGGAACCACGCTCTCGGTGATCTCCACATCCTGGTAGGTGAAGCTCCCGTGGGCATTGAGTCCGCCCGCCAGGCTCGCGTTTCCTTCCAGCTCGACGCCCGTCGAGTTCGCCTCGCCAGTCTGGACCTGCGTGAAGTTCTCGGGATCGGTCTGGAGGAAGTTCTTCCGCGTCAGGTCGTAGACGGCCACGGAGACGAAGCCGTTCGCGCCGACGGGCCGATACTTGACGCCCACCTCGACCTGCTCGCCACGCTGGGGCTCGAACGGGTTTCCCTCCGCGTCCGTCCCGAGGGTGGGCTGGAAGGACTGGGAATAGCTGGCGTACGGGGAGAGTCCCACCTCGGAGCGGTAGACCAGGCCCGCGCGGCCGGTCAGCTCCTCCTCCTCGTTCGTGATCGTCGTGTCCTGCAGGACGTTCGTCCGGTCCGTGCTGGCGAAGTCGACGCGCCCGTTGAGCGCCACGATCCAGTTCTCGTACAGCGTCAGGTGCTCCTGGGCGTAGATGCCGAGCTGGTCCTGCTCCGTCTCCGTCTCCACGAAGGGGGAGGGATCGGGGAGGTCCGCGCCGTACTCCGGATCGTAGATGTCCAGCGGAGTCGCCCCGCCGAAGTTCTGCTGCAGGCTCACGTCGACGCGCTGATAGTCCACGCCGAGCAGCACGTCGTGTCGGGCCGGCCCGGTCGAGAAGCGCGCGCGGGCCTGATTGTCCAGGGCGATTCCGTCGAGCTCCCCGAAGCTCTCGAACAGCGTCCGGTCGATGGTCCGCATGTCGTCCCGGAGCGCCGCCGTGAAGATCCCCACGTTGTCGAGGTCGACCGAGTAGTACCGGGACTTCTGCTGGAAGCTGAAGACCTCACCGGCCTCGTGCTCGAGAATCGAGGTGGCCGAGTACTTCGTCCGGTCGTACTCGTCCACCTCGGGCTCACCCGTGAACGTGCCCACGGGGAGCTCGCCGTTGGGGTTCGGCCGCAGCGTCCCCGCGGCCGGAAGGCGCTGCGACGATCGGGTGTAGTCGGTCTTGTAGCGGCCGAGGACGGTCCACGACGTCGACTCGCTCGGCCTCCAGCTCAGGGAGGGCGCCACGAAGCGGCGGTCGTACGGCACCGAGTCCACCTGGGTCCCGCTCTCCCGGAGCAGCCCGGTGAGTCGGTAGGAGAAGGTCCCGTCCTCGTCGATGGGGCCGCTCACGTCGGCTTTCGCCTGGATGCGCCCGAACGACCCGGGCTCGACGGCCACCTCACCCCGGGGCTGCCGGGTCGGCTTCTTCGACACGAAGTTGACCAGCCCGCCGGCGCTTCCGGCACCGTAGAGGACGGACGCCGGACCCTGCGGGACCTCGATCCGCTCGGCCCCGTACGGCTCCGGGTCGAAGCTCACGGCGAAGCCGGGGTTCCGGAGCTGCAGCCCGTCCCGGTAGAGGCCCGTGGTGGTGGCGTCGAAGCCCCGCATCCGGAGGAAGGTCGTTCGCGGCTCGTAGCCGAAGGTCTCGCCCTGGACGCCGGCCGTGTAGCGGAGGGCCTGGGACAGGCGCTCCACGTTCTGGGTCTCCATCTGCTCCCGCGTGACCACCGAGATCGACTGCGGGATCTCGAGACGCGGCAGCTGCGACTTCATGGCCGTGCCGGCCCGCTCCGCGACGAGTCCGCCGCGGCGGCCGATCACCGTGATCGTGCTCAGCTCGATGGCCTTCTGGGAGAGCTCGACCCCCAGCTCGACCGTCTGTCCCGCGGAGACCCGGACGTCCCGGTCGACGGTGCCGTAGCCCACGGACCGGGCACGGAGCGTGTGGGCCCCGGCCGGGACGCCCTCGATCCGGAACGTGCCGTCGTCGGCCGAGATGGTGCCGAGCTCCGTGTTCCGGACGCTGACCTGGACGTCGGCGATCGGCTCACCGGTCTCGGCGTTGACCACGCGGCCCTCGACGGCGCCGGTCTGTGCGTGGAGGACGCCGGGAACGAGAAGACCCAGGACGGCGACGAGAGACAGGGCGGTCGATCGCATGCTGCAGGCTCCTTCCGGGATCGATCTATGACAGCAGTGAGATTGAGAATCAGTTTCAACCAGGGCGGGAGTCTAGCGGGTCGCCCCGGAAGGTGTCAAGGAGGGACTCGGGGGGAGGGCTCAGCTCGAGCCGCCGGACTCCCCGCGCACGTGCGGCAGGGGGCAGAGCTCCCCGCACCCCTCCAGGTCGGGGATCAGATACTGGAGGCAGCACACCCGTCGCCTCGGCACGCTCCGGCCGTCGTCGTCCACGTAGCGAATCGTGCCGTGGAGGGGGTTCTCCCATCCGTCGGGCCAGCTCTTCGCGTCGAGGAGACGCCGGCCCGAGCGGGCCGCGTCCGAGGCTCCCCTCGACCGTTCGATCTCGTCCAGGATCCACTGGACGTACCGCCCGGCGTTGGTCCAGACGGTGTCGGGGGACAGGCCGACGTGGGGGGCGAGGGCTTCGACGAGAGGGGCGACGTGCCGGCGGACGAGCCCGTCGAACCGCTCGAAGGGGGACGCCCCGGGGTCGACCGTCCCCCCGTGCGGGAGGCGGAACGCGACCGGGCGCGCCGTCTCGGAGTCCAGGAGGACGCCGACCTCCCCGATCCCGAGCGGGAGCCGTCGGTCCAGGAGGAGGCCCGCCGCCACGGCCGGGGGCACCAGCGTGCCGGCGTACCACTGCGACCAGAGGGAGGCCACGGCCCGCCGGTCGGAGCCGCCGCCGTGGGCGCGATCGAACCGTTCCAGGACGTCGTCGAGGGCTCCGGCCGACAGGAGCTCGCCGGCCGGGGCGAAGGAGCGGTCGTCGTCGGGTGTGACCAGCATGCCCCGACAGTGGGCCAGGTCGTCGGTGAAGAGCCGGTCGAGCTCGTCGGCGAGCGGTGCGGGGCGGCTCATGTCCTGCGCAGCAGCCACATGAGGACGGGGCCGCCGACGACGATGGCGAACAGCCCGGCCGGGATCTGCCAGGGCGAGAGGAGCGACCGGCCGAGCCAGTCGGCGGCCAGCATCAGGAGGGCGCCGAGGAGGGCGGCGCCCACGATCTCGCTCGCGGCACGCTGGAGCCCCAGCCGACGCGCCAGGTGCGGCGCCATCAGGCCGACGAAGCTGAGGGGGCCCACCACCAGTGTACCCACGGCGGTGAGGGCGGCCGTGAGCCCGAGGAGCGTCAGGCGGCTCCGGTCCAGGTCCAGCCCCAGGGACCGGCTCACCGTGTCGCCCAGCGGAAGCACCTCGAGCCAGCGTCGGCAGAAGGGCGCGGCGGCCAGCAGCGGGACGGCCAGCGCCGCCGTGACCGTGGCCGAGGTCCAGTCGACGCCCGACGTGGATCCCATCATCCAGTTCAGGATCAGCGTGGCCCTCGGGTCGCCGGTCGCCATCAGCGCCACCACGAGGGCGTCGAACATGGCGCTGAGCGCGATGCCCGCCAGCAGCACGCGACCGGGGGCGTAGTCGGCGCTGCGTCCCATGGCCAGCACCGCCAGGAGCGCCGCGAAGGCGCCGGCCGTGGCCGACCCGACGCGGACGAAGCGGCCCGCGTCGCCCAGCAGGAACAGGGCGGCGATCATGCCGAACGCCGCACCGGCGCTGATGCCCAGGATCTCGGGGCTCGCCATCGGATTCCCGGTGATGCGCTGCATGATGACGCCGGCCACGGCCAGCATGGCCCCCGCCACGAGCGCCGCCAGGGCCCGCGGGCCCCGCCAGGGCACCAGCTCCACCAGCTCCGCCCCCCAGCTCCAGGTCCATCCCGCCGGCCCCTGGCCGAGGCCGAGAACGACCAGGAAGAGCAGCGGCACCGCCAGGGCCAGGCCTGTGAGCAGGCGTCCGGGCCGCTCGGCGCGGTCGGCCTCGCCGCCCGTTCGCAGGCGCGTCGGGTCCGGAGCGAAGCGAAGTCGGGGCAGGAGCCAGAGGAGGAGCGGCGAGCCGAAGATGGCCGTGACGGCGCCGGTGGGGAGGAGCTCGCCCCCGGCGCCGCTGACCAGGAGGACGACCTGGTCGGTCAGCAGGAGCAGGGCCGCGCCGAGCAGGGGTGCCCACACCAGGCGGTCCCGCAGGCGGCGCGCCCCCGCCAGCGAGACCAGCGCCGGCGCCGCCAGGCCGATGAAGCCGATGACGCCGACGGCGCTCACCACGAACGCGGTGAGGATCACGGCCAGCGAGAGAGCACCGAGCCGTGCCCCCCGCAGCGACAGGCCCAGGTTGCCCGAGACCTCGTCGTCGAGTCCGAGCAGCGTGAGGGGGCGGTGCATGAGCGCCACGAGCCCCCCGACCACGGCCACCCGCGGCGCCAGGTACTCGACCACGCTCCACCCCTGCTGGCTCAGGGACCCGGCTCCCCAGATGAACAGCCCGTTCAGGTGGTGGTCGTTCAGGAGCACCAGCGCCGCCGAGATCGCGCCGAAGTAGAGGCTCAGCACCAGACCCGCCAGGACGACGGCCAGCGGCGAGAGCCCCTTCCGCCACGAGAGGAAGAAGACGAGGGCCAGGGTGACGGCTCCGCCGGCCAGGGCCACCCACTCCCGGCCGAAGGCCAGGAGCCCGGGAGCGAACACGGTGACGACGGCCAGGGCGAGGCGGGATCCGGCGGCGATGCCCAGGGTGGCCGGCGACGCGATGGGGTTCCGGAGGACCTGCTGGAAGATGGTGCCGGCCAGCGCCAGGGCCCCTCCGGCCAGGAGGCTGGTGACGAGGCGCGGGAGCCAGCTGTAGCGCACCAGGAGCTGGTCCATGTTCCCGGCGTCCGGCGACGCCAGGGCGTCCGCCCACATCGTCGCCGGGAGCCGGGAGCCGAGCTCGACCACGCTGACGGCCGCGCCCGCCGCGGCCACAAGCGCGACGACCCGCAGGGGGGTGAGCCGCGTCGTCACGTCACTCCGCCGTCGCCGTCAGCCGCTCGACGAGCAGCCGTCCGAACCGCTCGGCGGAGGGCAGTCCCCCGAACTGGAGCACCATGGGGAAGGGATGGACGCGGCCCGCCTGCACGAAGGGGAGCCTCGACCACAGGGCGCTCTCCTCCAGCGTGGGGAGGACCTCCCGGGGCGGGGGCGAGAGGTAGAAGAGCCGGACGCTCTCCCGCGTGGCCAGGGCCTCGATGCCGACCGTCGAGAAGCCCCAGTAGTTGGTCTCCTCCTCCCAGCCGTTGGGAACGTCGACCCGCTCCAGCACGTCGTCGAAGAGGCTCTCCTCGCCGAAGACCCGCACGTGGCGCGGATCCATGAACCGGACGAGATAGATCGGCGTGTCCCGGTGCGGGCGCAGCGAGTCCCGCACGGCCTCCAGGCTGGAGTCCACGCGGGCGATCAGCTCGCGGGCGGCGCGCTCCCGGCCGAGCCGCTCGCCCAGGCGCCGCGTCACCTCCACGGCGCTCTCGTACGCCCCTCCTCCGTCGGGACTGTAGATGGCCAGGGAGAGCGTGGGAGCGATTCGCTCCAGGCGGTGACGGACGCCGGCCAGGAAGGGCGTGGTGAGGATGAGGTCCGGATCGAGCTGCTGGATGAGCTCCAGGTTCGGCTCGAAGGTCGAGCCGACGTCCACCACGTCCGACGGGAGCTCCGGATCCACGACCCACCGATCGTATCCCTCCAGGTCCGGCACGCCGACCGGCCGTACGCCCAGCTCGAGCAGGGTCTCCGTCAGCGCGTAGTCCAGGCTGACGACCCGGACGTTGCGGTCATCGGGCAGGTCCCCCTCGCCGGCAGCACTCCCGTCGCCGGAGCCGGAACAGCCCGCCGCCAGCGGGACGACGGAGAGGAGGAGGATGAGAGGGAGGAGAGCGGACCTCCGTCGGCGGGATCGAAGGGGGCGTCCCCGCTCTCCGGGGGACGGGACGCTCACTGAACGAAGCTGATCGGATACCCTCTGGAGGGATGTCGCAGGATACCCATGTCCACGCCGTAGATGCTCTGCAGGACGTCGTTCTCGACGAGCTCGGCGGGGCGTCCCCGGGCCACGACCTCCCCCCGGTGGAGGGCCACGAGCCGGTCACAGAACCGGGAGGCGTTGTTCACGTCGTGGAGGACCACGACGACCCCCAGCCCCTCGTCCCTGCTCAGCGACCGGACGAGGCGCATGACCTCGACCTGCTGGGCCACGTCCAGGGCCGACGTGGGCTCGTCCAGGAGCAGGCAGTCGGCGTCCTGGGCCAGGAGCATGGCGAGCCACACCCGCTGGCGCTCGCCGCCGGAGAGGGTCTCCACGAGCCGGTCCGAGAAGCGTGCCACGTCGGCCCGGACCAGCGCCTGCTCGACGCGCTCCCGGTCGTCCTCGTCGAAGCTTCCGAGCGGGCCGTGCCAGGGATAGCGCCCCAGCGCCACCAGCTCCTCCACCGTGAGGCCGGGAGCCGTCGGCGTCTCCTGGGGGAGATAGGCGACGCGGCGGGCGAACTCCCGGTCCCCCCACTCCCCGAGGGCCTTCCCGTCGAATCGAATCGATCCTGCGCTCGGACGCTGTTGCCGCGCCATCAGCTTGATGAGCGTCGACTTGCCGGCGCCGTTCGGGCCGATCAGCCCGGAGAGGGATCCGGACCGGAAGTCGAGATCCGACACCTCGAGGATCGTGCGGCCGTCGACGCGATACGCGACGTCACGGATCTCGAAGGTCTCCCCGGCGTCCGTGTCCGGTCCGGCGCGCACCGCCGCATCGGACGAAGGGCGGCGATCCGAGCGCGTCCTGGGGGTGGTCTGCTGGGGAGACGTGGCCACGTGCAGCCCGGGATCGGTGGTCGGGTTGGAGGCCGACTGCGCGTCCATGGAGCGCAGGTTGAGAATCATTCTCAATGCAGAAGGCTACGCTCCGGGAGGTGGGCCGTCAAGACGCCGCGCCGGGGACCGCTCGCGTGGCCCGGCCGCGACCGTATGTTGTTGCCGACCGTCTGGATCCGCCGACCTGTTCATCTCGATCATCTGCTGGAGGAAGGCGACTGATGACGACGGACGCTCCGAGTCGAGACCCGGCCCATTCCGCCGGAGGATCTCTCACCGGGATGGTCTCCGCTTTCGCCGCCTGGCTGGCCGCGGCCGCCGTGCTGGTGGCCGCACCGGCGCCGGGGTCGGCGCAGGAACCGCCGGCCGACGCCGATGAGCTGTGGAGCCTGCACGACTCGGTGGAGGCCCCCGGGCTGGAGAGCCGGAAATTCGGCCCCGACGAGTACTGGGGGGCGGTGCTCCCGGTGGT
>CANPVF010000063.1 GCA_947581645.1 Candidatus Caribbeanibacter nitroreducens
GGCTCCACGTCGTAGCCCATGATCCACGGCAGCGGGACGTGCGCCGAGGTGGGGACCAGGTCCGCCAGGTAGCAGAGCGTCTCGTCGCCGGCCTCGAAGATCACCGACTGGTGATGGGGCGTGTGCCCCGGGGTCCGCACCGTCCGGACGCCGGGCAGGACCTCCTCGTCGCCCTCGAGGAACTCCACCACCCCGGCCCGGCGCAGCGGGTCGAAGTTGTGCTGCAGGTAGCTGGCCTGGATCCGCTCGTTGTCGCGGTGTGCGAACTCCCACTCGCCGCGGCGGATCAGGTAGGTGGCGTTCGGGAACGCCGGCCGGAACTCGTCCTCTCCGGCCGCGACGGTGTTCCCGCCGGCGTGGTCGAAGTGGAGGTGCGTGCTGAGCACCAGGTCCACGTCCTCCCGGGCGACGCCCATCTCGGCCAGGGAGGCCTCCAGCCGGCTGTCGGCATCGGAGCCGGGAGGCGGCCCCGACTCCACGCCGTAGATGTCCTCGAACTTCTCGTCCTCCTTGGTCCCGACCCCGGTGTCCACGAGCATGCGCCGTCCGCCGGCCTCCACCAGGAGACAGCGGGTGGCCAGGGGGATCCGGTTCCGATCGTCGGCGTCGGTCTTCCGGCTCCACAGGGGCTTCGGCACCACGCCGAACATGGCGCCCCCGTCCAGCCACACCCGTCCCGCGTGGACCGCGCGCACCGTGAGCCCGTCGCTCTCGTGGATCAGCACTCCTGCCTCCCGTGTCGTCGGTCCACCGGTGCGGGCAGCGCCCGCGCCGTCACTCGAAGGGCGGATGCTCGCCGCCCAGCCACCGGCTCATCTCCTTCCACCGGGAGACCCCCTTCCGGTCGGCCTCCTCCAGCAGGCGGTTCAGGATGGTCACGGTGGCCCTCGCGTCCCCGGCGGCGCGGTGGCGGTCCTCCACCTGCACGTCGTAGTGCTCGGCCAGGGCGTCGAGCCCCCTGCGGTCCAGCCCGGGCAGGGCGCGGCGCGCCAGCCGCAGGGTGCAGAGGCGCGGCCCCACCGGGAGGAGGGAGCTGGCCCGGCGCATCTCCTCCGTCACGAAGCGCCAGTCGAAGCCCACGTTGTGGGCCACGAAGACCCGTCCCTCGAGCATGCTCCGCACCCGGGGCTCCACCTCCCCGAAGTCCGGGGCGTCCGCCACCATCTGGTCGGTGATACCCGTGAGTCGGCTGATCCACGGCGGGATCGGCCGTCCCGGGTTCAGCAGGGTGGAGAATTCGTCCACCAGGTTCCCCGCGCTCACCTGCATGACGGCGATCTCGGTCATCCGGGCGCCCTCGCCGGGCGACGTGCCCGTCGTCTCCACGTCCACCACGGCGAAGTCCAGCTCGTGGAGCGCCCCGCCGGGCCCGTCGTCGCCGGCGCCCGAGAGCCGCCAGACCCCGGAGTCGTCCCGGTCGACGCGGCGGTCGCCGCCCAGCAGCTGGTGCACCATCTGCTCCGCCAGCTCCTCCGGGGCGCTCCGCAGGCCGAAGACCTCCCGCGCCAGGTCTCCGGTGGAGCGGGGCGACTTCTGCAGGGCCTCCACGGCGCGGCCCAGGAGCTCGGAGCCCTCCCGGAACCGCAGGCCGTCGCCGCTCGCGTCGCTCACCAGGACACCTGGCCGCGGCGCAGGGGGAGCGTCATGCACCGGGGTCCGCCTCCGCCCCGCACCAGCTCCGAGCCCTCGAACGTGATGACGGCGCGCTCCCCGTCCTCCAGCTCCTCGTCTCCCGTGAGAAAGTCCACGGCCTCCACCACACGGAGCCCTCCCTCCTCTTCCAGGGCCCGGAGGGTGTGCTCGTTCCGATCGTAGGCCAGCACCCGGCCGGGGGCCACGGCGAACAGGTTGCAGCCGCTGGCCCACTGCTCCCGCTCCTGGTGGGTGGCCTCGCTCCCGCCGCAGTAGATCGGCTCCAGGTCCATCCCCACGTCCGAGAGGGCCTCCAGGAGGTCGGGCCGCTCGTGGATCTCGTCGTCCGACGCCCGCATGTGGAGCACCGGCAGCCGCTTCGGGCCGCGGAAGTAGGGGGCGTAGGCGCAGCAGAGCTCCCGGTCCACCATGGTGAAGATCATGTCCAGGTGGATCGAGGTCCGGTGACGGGGCATGAGGACCGCGAACAGCTCCGTGACGTCGGTCTCGCGGAACAGGACGCGGCGGAGGGTATCGATGCCGGCGGCGGAGGTGCGCTCGGAGATCCCCACGGCCACCACGTCGTCGCGGAGGACGTGCACGTCGCCGCCCTCGATGCTCGTGTTCAGCCGCCCCTCCTCGGCCCCGTCGTAGAGGATGCCCTCGTTGGAGAGGAGAGGATGGTGGGTGAAGACGGCGCGGAGGATCACCTCCTCGGTCCACCGCACCCGATGCTGCATGGAGGCCACCACCACCTGCTCGCCGATCACCATCGCCGGGTCGCGGAGGAAGAAGAGGTTGGGGAGGGGCGGAAGCGTGTAGCCCGCCTCGCTCAGGAAGCTGGCCAGCGCCCCGCCGCTGCTCTCCTCGCCCTCGATGAAGACCCGGACCCACTCCTCGGCCGAGAGATCGGGGCTGGTCTCCTCGGCCACGTCCGGCCGGTGCTCCAGCAGGTAGCGGCGGGCCTCCGGGACCTCGAAGGTCTCCTCCAGGAGGTCGGCGATCTCGTGCACGTCGGCGAAGCGCTCCAGCACGGCCTTCATGCGGCTGTGCTCGTGGGTCGCCTGCTCCAGGTCCAGCAGGTCGTTGAAGAGGTACCTCTCCCGGTTCGCCGGCGTCAGGACCCCCAGTTCCGGGCCGGGCGTGTGGCACAGCACGCTCTCCAGCGGGCCGATCTCGCTGGTGATCCGAACGCCGGGCTCGCCGTCGGCCGAGCTGTCTCGGGGCATGACGCCTCCCGTGGGATCCTCGATCAGCCGCCGGCGGCCGAGCCGGGCTCCCGGCGGGAGCCCCCGGCCACGTCCGAGGTGAGTGCGAAGCTGAGGCCCTCCAGCTCCAGGACCACGTCCACCCCACGCAGGGTGACCTCCGGGGGGACGTCCACCTTCACCGGCGCGAAGTTCAGGATGCCCGTCACGCCGGCCTCAACCAGACGGGTGGCGGTGTCCTGGGCCGCCGCCGGCGGCGTGGCGATGATCCCCATCTCCACCTGCTCCGCCCGGAGTGTCTCCTCCAGCTCCTCCAGCGCACGAACGGTGACGCCGTAGTGCGACGTGCCGATCTTCTCGGGATCGGTGTCGAAGGCGGCGGCGACGCGGAACCCGCGGCGCTCCAGGTCGGCGTAGCCCAGCAACGCCCGGCCGATCTTTCCGGCCCCCACCAGGGCCACCCTCCACTGGCGGTCCAGGCCCAGGATCGACTCCAGGGTCTCCAGGAGCTCGCGTACCTGGTAGCCGCGCCCCCGCTTGCCGAAGGAGCCGAACAGGCTCAGGTCCTTCCGCACCTGCGCCGGGGTCGTTCCGCTCCCGTCGGCGAGCTGCCGGCTGGAGACGACCTCGGTCCCGGCCTCCCTCAGCTCCCGCAGGCTGCGGAGGTAGAGGGAGAGCCTCCTGATCGTGAATTCGGAGATGTCGCGTCGGCTCATCCGTCGGCTTGTGAAAGGATTCACAAATCAAGGTACCTGCCCGCGCGCGTAGCGACAATCGGGGCGACCCGGTCCGCCCCGATCGGCCACGGTCAGTCGTCGGCGGCCTCCAGGCGCCGGGCCAGGCGCAGGAACGTCGCGGGCGACACCTTCTCCGGCCGTACCCTGGGGTCCAGGTCCAGCGACCGGCACAGCTCCCGGGCTTCCTCCTTCCCGAGCCCGTACTCCGGGGCGGAGCGGAGGATCTTCTGGAGCTGCTTCCGGCGGCGGGAGAAGCAGGCCCGGGTGAGGCGGCGGACGTCCCGCTCCGCCTCCGGCCCCGGGCGGTCCGGCCGGGGCTCCAGGACCACGGTCACCGACTCCACCTCGGGCGTGGGGCGGAAGGCGTGCCGGCTCACGCCGAAGGCCACCCGGGGACGGGCCCGGATCTGCACGCCCACGCTGAGGGAGCCGTAGTCGCCGGAGCCGGGGTCGGCGGCCATCCGCTCCCCGACCTCCTTCTGGACGGTCAGGACCACGCGGCGGGGCGGCGGCCGGAGGTCCAGGATCCGGAACGTGAGGGGCGAGGTGATGGCGTAGGGTACGTTGGAGATCACCCGGTAGGGCGCGCCGTCGTCCCCGCCGCCGGCGGCCCGGCTGCAGCGGGCCACGGCCTCCTCCAGGTCGACCTCCAGGGCGTCGGCGTGGAGCACGCTCACGTCCTCCCGGTCGCCCCACTCCTCCGCCAGGTCGGCGGCCAGATCGTCGTCCTTCTCCACCAGCAGGAGGTGGCCGACCTCCCCCACCAGGTGCCGCGAGAGCTCGCCGTGGCCGGCTCCGATCTCCACCACCAGGTCGTCGTGCTCCGCCCCCAGGGCATCGACGATCTTGCGCTGGAGGTTCGGGTCGACCAGGAAGTTCTGGCTCAGCGAGCGCTTGGCCGCGGCCACGCGTCGCCGTCCCTCAGGCAGGGGCGCGACCGGGACCGCCGGACGGCGCGGTCTCCAGGGCGGTGATGCACGCCACGTCCACGATCTCCTCCACGCTGGTGCCCCGTGATAGGTCGTTCAGCGCCGCCGCCAGCCCCTGGAGGACCGGTCCCAGCGCCATGGCGCCGCCCAGCCGCTGTACGAGCTTGTAGGAGATGTTGGCGGCGTCCAGGTCCGGGAAGACGAGCACGTTGGCCCGCCCCCCTACCGGCGACCCCGGCGCCTTCCGGTCCGCCACCTCCGGCACCAGGGCCGCGTCGCCCTGGAGCTCGCCGTCGGAGGTCAGCTCCGGCCGCCGCTCGCGGAAGGCCCCGGCCGCTTCCCGCATCCTCTCCACCGACTCGCCGCCGGCCGAGCCCTTCGTCGAGTATGAGAGGAAAGCCACCCGCGGCTCGTCGCCGACGATCTTCCGCCGCGCCTCGGAGGCGGCGAGCGCGATCTCCACCAGCTGCTCCGCCGTGGGATCCGGCACCACGCCGGCGTCGGTGAAGGTGAGCACCCGGTCGCCGGCGGCCGTGGGCTCGTCCAGGATCATGTAGAAGGAGCTGGACACCGTCTCCACGCCGGCCGCGGTCCCCACCACGTCGAGGCCGGCGCGGACGATCTCGGCCGAGGCCGTGGCCGCCCCGGCCACGACGCCGTCCAGCACCCCGAGCCGCAGGAGGTGGGCGGCGAGCACCAGGGAGCTCTCGCCCGCCTCCTCCGGGAGGCTCTCGCCGGCGTCGTCCGGGCCCAGGACCGGCGCTCCCGCGGGGGCGGCGGCGTCGGACTCCGGGTCCCCGGGGGCCCTCACCCCCACGGTCTCGATCCACCCCCGGCCGTCCAGCCGGGCCATGGCCTCCCGGATCCGCTCGTCGTGGAGCTCCGGAAAACCGATCCGGCGCCGGAGGGCGGAGGCCCGCCGGTGGAGCCGGTCACGGAACGCCGCGGCCCCGTCCGTCACGTCGCCGCCTTCCCCGTCCGCGCTGCCCACGGCCGCGCCCTCACTCCCCCCGGACGCCGGGACCGAAGCGGTCCTCCAGGCGGCGGAGGGCGGGCCCCGGGACGAAGTCGGAGACGTCGCCGCCCAGCGAGGCCACCTCGCGGACCAGCGTCGAGCTGATGAAGGTGTACTCGTTCGAGGGGGCCATGAAGATCACCTCGACGTCGGGCCACAGCGACCGGTTCATGAGCGCCATCTGGAACTCGTACTCGAAGTCGCTCACCGCCCGCAGCCCGCGGATGATGAGGGAGGCGTCCTGCTGGCGGGCGAACTCCACCAGGAGGCCCGAGAAGGAGACGACCTCCACCCGCGACAGGTCGCCGTAGACCTCGCGCAGGATCTCCACCCGCTCCGGGACGCGGAACATCCCCTCCTTCTCTTCGGTCGAGACCTCCGCCACGCCCACCACGATCCGGTCGACGATCTTCAGGCTCCGGCGAATGAGGTCGTCGTGGCCGAAGGTGACGGGGTCGAACGAGCCGGGGTACACCCCGACCTGCGGATCATCGCTCACCGGTGGCTCCTTCCGTGGGGCGAAAGAACGAGAGGGCCGAGTCGCCGTAGCGCCGGTGCCAGATCGGCTCCAGCTCCTCACGGAGCGCGTCCTCGCGATCCGGCGCGTGCTCCACGCACAGCAGGTCGGCGAAGGGCCGCTCCGCGAAGGCGCGGACGAGCCGCACGGCGGCGTCGCCGTCGTACGGAGGATCCGCCAGCGCCAGGTCGTATCTTTCCCGGTCCGGGAAGCGGTCGGCAAGAAAGTCGAAGCAGTCCCGGCGGACCACCGTGCCCCGGCCCTCGACGCCGAGCTCTCGCAGGTTGCGGCGGATGACGCCGGCCGCGTTCCGATCGGACTCGACGAAATGCACCTCGCGGGCCCCGCGGGAGAGGGCCTCGATGCCCAGGGCGCCGGAGCCGGCGAAGAGGTCCACCACCCGGGCACCGTGCAGGTGGCGCCGGATGGCGCTGAACCAGGCCTCCCGCACCCGCTCCATGGTGGGCCGGGTCCGACGGCCGGACGGCGCCTCGATCCGGCGGCCGCCCAGCTCGCCGGCGATGATCCGGAGCCTCACGTCCCGGGAGCGCCCTCCACGGGCCCGGAGCCGCCGGGACGGAAGTCCTCGAGCCGCGCCTGCAGGCGGGTGCGTCCCCGGTAGCTGTCCGAGGTGAGCTGGTAGGCCACGTCCCACCGGGCCGACAGGTGAAGCTCGTCGGCCCGGTCCCCCATGCCGAAGCCGATGGCCTCGAGCTCCGTCCCGTCGTCGTCCACGAGCCGGCCCTTCAGGTGCTTCCCCTCCCGTCCCACGCGGGAGGTGGACGCCAGGCGGACCCCCTCGGAGGCCAGGACGGGACGGGGGTTCTCGGTGCCGAACGGGGCCAGGTGCTCCAGCCACCCGTGGAGCTCACGGTCCGCCTCGGAGAGGGGCAGCTTCAGGTCCAGGGCGAGCTCCGGCACCAGGTCGGACTCCCCGAGCTCCCGGCCGGCGACCTCGCGGAACCGCTCGTCGAACTCCTCCACCTGCGATCGGCGTACCTGCAGCCCCGCGGCCATCTCGTGCCCGCCGTACCGCTCCAGGGCCCCCTCGCAGCGACCCAGCGCCTCCACCAGGTGGAACCCGTCGATGGACCGGCCGGAGCCGCGGCCCACGCCCTCCCGGAAGGTCACCAGGACCGCCGGGCGGTGGATCTTCTCCACCACCCGGGAGGCGGCGATGCCGATGACGCCGGGGTGCCAGTCCTCTCCCCACAGCACGACGCCCCGGTCCCGGGAGGGGTCGTAGCTCGACTCCAGCCGCTCGAGGGCCTCGGCCAGGACCCGGCCGTCGGCGTCCCGTCGCTCGCGGTTCTGCCGCTCCAGCTCCCGGGCCAGCTCCCGGGCCTCGTCGGGGTCGTCGGTTAGCAGGAGCCGCACCCCGCGGTTCGCGTCGGCGATGCGGCCGACGGCGTTCAGCCGGGGCGCCAGGCCGTAGCTGACCACCGACGACGACAGGTCCTCGCCGTCGCTCCATCCGGCCACGTCCAGCAGGGCCCGGAGCCCGGGCTTCCGCGTCCGCGACAGGGCGGCGAGCCCCGCCCGCACCAGCACCCGGTTCTCGTCCACCAGGGGGACCCGATCCGCCACGGTGCCCACGCCCACCAGGTCCAGGTGCTGGTTCAGCTCCTCCGGCGGTCGTCCGGCACGGGAGAAGAGGGCCTCCAGCAGCTTGAACGCGACCCCGACCCCGGCCAGCCCCCCGAAGGGATACTCGCTGTCGGCACGGCTCGGGTTCACGACGGCCACGGCCTCGGGCAGGCGGGGTCCGGGCTGGTGGTGGTCCGTGATCACCACGTCCAGGCCGGCGTCCCGACCGCGCTCGACGGCGTCCAGGGCGGTGACGCCGCAGTCGGCCGTGAGGATCAGCGAGGCCCCCTCCTCGACGGCTCGCTCCAGTCCCGCCTCCCCGAGGTCGTAGCCGTGCTCGGTGCGGTGGGGGACGAAGGGGCGGGCGTCGGCCCCCAGCTGCCGCAGCCCCCGGGTCAGCAGCGCCGCGGAGCACATCCCGTCGGCGTCGTAGTCGCCGTGGACCAGGATGGTCTCGCCGCCGTCGACGGCGGCCTCCACGCGGCGCGCCGCGGCCTCCATGTCCGGCAGCGCTTCGGGCGGGTGGCGGTGCGAGGGACGGGGACGGAGCCAGCGGCGGGCGTCCGCCGGGCTCCCGCGGCCGCGGCGGACGAGGATCTCCGCCACTTCCCGCTTCAGACCCAGCTCGGCCGCCAGCTCCCGGACCCGCTCCGAATCGACCGGCGCCGGGTCGATCCAGCGGCGGCCGGCCTCAGCCATCGTCGTCCTCGTCCTCCTCGCGGGACGGGGGATAGAGGATGACGCCGCACCCCTCGCAGGTGTGGAGCTTCTCGCCGGATCGGATCTCCGAGCGCCGCTGGGGCGGGACGAAGGTGAAGCAGTGGCCGCAGACGCCGTCGGGTGTCAGGGGAGCCAGGGCCGACTCGGTGGTGCCCCTGCGGATCTTCCGGTAGGCGTCCAGGAGCCGATCCTCGATCTGCTCCTCCAGGACCCGCTTCTTCTCCTTCCAGCCCTCGATCTCCTCCTCCAGCTCGTCGCGGGAGGTGGCGACGTCGGCCTCGGCGGCCTCGTAGTCCTCCCGCTCCTCCTCCAGCTCCTCCTCGACGTCCGACAGGCGGCTCCGCAGCGTCTCCACCTCCTGCATGGCATCCAGGACGTCGTCCTCGGAGCTGTCCAGGTTCTCCTCGGCGCTGATGATCTCCTTCCGCACCGCCTTGTGCTGCTTCATGCTCTGGACGTCGTCGGCCTTCTTCCTGAGACGCTTCAGGGTCTCGCGGGCGGCCTTCACGGTCCGCTCGCGCTGTCGCAGCTGCGACTCCGCCTCCTCCACCCGGGAGCGGAGCTCCTGGGCCCGGTTCTCCAGCTCCTGCACGTGCTGGCGCCGGTCGGACAGCTCCGGCTCCAGGGACTCGAGCCGCTCCCGCCGCCGGTCGATCTCCTCGTCGACCTCCTGCAGCGAGAGAAGCGCGTCTACTGCGTCGACGGTCTCACTCGTGGGCATCTCCTGATCCTGTCCTGGGCCTGGTGGGTCATGGTTCGTCGTCGAGTCGACATCCGTCGGCGGCCGGGCGGGGAGCGGATCGTCACCGCCGCCCCCCGCGGCTCCCGGCGGCGGGACCGCTCTCGCTCCACCGGTGGACGAACGAGAGTGGCACGCCCTCCTTCCGGAGCTCCCGGGCGATCTCCTGCTTCTCCTGCACCAGCTCCACGGCCTGGTCGTCGTCGGCCATCTCGAGCTCGTGGTCGATCTCCCGCAGCCGGCGGAACCGCGGTCGGTTCTTCAGCCGGGCCACGCACCGCTCGAAGATCTGGTCGGGATGCGTCAGCTCCGTGCCGCTGGACCGGAGCCGCGACAGGAGCCGCCGCTCACTACCCTCCAGCCGTCCCAGGGGGTCGTCCCCGGCGCCGTGGGTCTCCAGGAAGGCGCGGTAGACGGCACGGTAATGCTCGTTCTCGAAGTGGCCCGGCTCAAGCCCGGACTCGACGCTCCGCTCCAGGATCTCGCCATCGTCGTCCCGGACGAGCAGCAGGAGGAGGTCGCGCTCGGCCACCGGTCCGGTGTCGCCGACGTCCTCCCGCTCGGAGCCGCTCCCGTGACTCCGCGGGCCCGGTCCGGATCCACCGCCGGAGGGGCGCCCCGGGCCGGCTTCCCGGCCGCTCTCGCGTCGCTCCCGGCGACGCTCCTGCAGGCGCTCGCGTCGCTGGCGCCGCTCCTCGGCCCGGGCCACCTCGCTCACCAGGGTCGCCCGCCGCACACCGGTGCGATCGGCCACGCGGTCCAGGTACAGGTCGCGCAGCGCCGCGTCCTCCGCGGCCCGGAGGGTGCTGAGCAGCCCGTCGACGGCCCTCCGCCGCCCCTCGATGCTCTCCAGGTATCCCTTCTTCTCCAGGATCTGGAGCTTTCGCTCGATGACGTCGACGGCGTCGTTCACGCACCGGTCCAGGGCCTCGACCCCCTCCTCCCGCACCAGCGAGTCGGGATCGTGATCCGGCGGCAGGGTGACGACCATGGGATGGACGCCGGCCTCGAGCAGGTTGTCGGCGGCCTTGAAGGTGGCCCTCAGCCCCGGCGCGTCGGAGTCGTAGAGCAGGAAGGCCGTGTCGGCGTAGCGTGCCACCGTCTCGGCCTGCTCCGGCGTCATGGCCGTGCCCAGCGGCGCCACCGCGGTCTCCCGACCCCGGGTGTGGAGGGAGAGGGCGTCGGTGAAGCCCTCCACGATCAGGGCCGCCTCCTCCTTCCGGATGGCGTGGCGCGCCCAGTTCAGGGCGTACAGCGTGCGGCCCTTGTGGAAGACCGGCGAGTCCGGGGAGTTGATGTACTTCGGGACGTCGTCGTCGCGGCTGAGCGTGCGGCCGCCGAAGCCGATGGGACGGTCCCGCGTGTCGTGGATGGCGAAGATCAGGCGGTTCCGGAACCGGTCGTAGGGCTCGTCGGCCTTCTCGCTGGTGGAGAGGAGGCCGGCCTCCATCAGGACCTCGTCCCCGAAGCCGTGCTTCCCGGCCGCCGACCGGAGCCGCCGCCAGGCGTCCGGGGCGAAACCGAGGCCGTAGGACTCCGCCTCCTCCAGGTCCAGGCCCCGGTCGGCCAGATAGCGGCGCCCGGCCTCGCCCCCGTCGCCCTCCACCAGGTTGCGGGTGAACCACTCCGCCGCGAAGGCCAGCGCCTCGCGGACCGCGGCGTGGGGATCACGGTCGTCGCCGTCGTCCTCCTCCACCTCGACGCCCACCCGCTTCGCCACGTGGCGCACGGCCTCCGGGAAGTCCATGCCCAGGTGCTTCATGACGAAGGAGAAGACGTCGCCGCCCTCGCCGCAGACGAAGCACTTGAAGATCTGGCGGTTGGGATCGATGGAGAAGTTGGGGTCGTCGCCGTCGTGGAGCGGACAGGGGCCGCGGACGCTCTTCCCCACCCGCTTGAGGGAGGTGTACTCGCCCACGATGTCCACCAGGTCGGCCCGCGCGCGGACCTCCTCGACGACGGCGTCGCTGATCATCCGCCCGGCCCCGGCTCCGGGCCGGGCGGCCCCGTGTCGCCGCCCTCCTTCAGCTCCACGATCGTGACGCCGCTCCCTCCTTCACCGGGGCCTCCCTCGCGGAAGCCCCGGATCCGGTCGTCGCCGGAGAGGAGCTCGCGGACGCGCTGACGGAGGGCCCCGGTCCCCTTCCCGTGGATCACCCGCAGCCTGGGGAGGTCGGCGACGATGGCCGCGTCCAGGGAGGTCATGAGCGGTCCCTCCACCTCGTCCGTCCGCTTCCCCCTCAGGTCCACCTCCGAGCTGGCGTCGAAGTCCGGGCGCGACTCCGCCCCGCGGGGCGCCGAGCCGTTCCCGCGATCGGCGTCCTCCTCCCCTTCTGGGACCCGCTCGAGCTCGCTCCGGTCCACGGTGAGCCGGACGCCGCCCTTGAGCACCACGGCCCGGTCGCCGCGCAGCTCCTGCAGCTCGCCGGTGCCGTCCAGCGACTGCACGACCACCGTGTCGCCCTCCTCCAGGTCGGCGGGGGCCGTCCCGCCCGTCTCCCCCGCGTCCGTGGTCGGGACCTCCGGCGTCCGCCGGCGACGCTCCCGCACGGCCTCCTCCACGGCGGCCCGTGCCTCGGACGCCGCCTCGCGCCGCTCCTCCTCGTCCGGTCCGGCCGCTCCCGCCCCCTCCGCCGGCGCCGACTCCCGGGCCTCCTCGTACTCCTCCTCCAGCCGGCGGATGGCCTCCTCGACCTCCTCGCGGGCCTCCAGCAGGTACTCCTCGGCGCGCTCCTGGGCGGCCCGCTCGACCTCCGCCTCCCGGCGCTCGACCTCGTCCTCGCGCTCCTCCAGCTCCGTCTCCCGCTCCCGGAGCTCGCGGCGCTGGTGCCGGAGCTCGGCGGTG
The DNA here is from genome assembly GCA_947581645.1 of Candidatus Caribbeanibacter nitroreducens. Taxonomy (GTDB): domain Bacteria; phylum Gemmatimonadota; class Gemmatimonadetes; order Palauibacterales; family Palauibacteraceae; genus Caribbeanibacter; species Caribbeanibacter nitroreducens. The sequence goes on from CANPVF010000063.1 coordinate 11,930, forward strand.
AGCCGCTCGAGCTCTTCCTCCCGCTCCTCCAGCTCCGAGAGGACGCCCTCCATGGCGCGTTCCTCCCGGCTCATCCGCGACCGGGCCTCGTCCAGGAGGTCCTCCGGGAGGCCGATTCGCTCGGCGATCTCCAGGGCGAA
>CANPVF010000064.1 GCA_947581645.1 Candidatus Caribbeanibacter nitroreducens
CGGAGGTGGACCGTGAGCAGGCCGGGTCCACCGCCGTGGGGTACCTCCTCCGGAAGATCTTCCGGGACTCGCCGAAGCTCCTGCTCTCCCGCCTGGTCGACGATTCCGACCTCTCGGAGGAGGACCTGCGCGAGCTCAGGTCGCTCCTGGACGAGCGTCTCTCGTCCGGCGGCGAGTCGGGGGAGGGCCACGAGTGACCCCGGGCTGGCTCGCGTACGCCGTCGTCGTCTCCCTCCTCGCGGGCCTGGGCGCGGCGGCGGCCGAGCGGGTCCTTCGCCTCTACGAGCTTCCGGCCCGGGGCGCGTGGCTGGCGGCCATGCTCGCCTCGATCGGTCTTCCACTGGCCGCCCACATCGCGGGCGGCTCGTCGGTGATATCGCCCGCCGTCCTTCCTCCCCTCGGTGTCGGCGAGGCCGTTTCCGGCGTCGCGGTCGCCGCCGGCGGGGACGGTACGCTGCTTCCGGCGCTCGAGTCCGCTCTCGGATGGACGTGGGCGGCACTGAGCGCCGCCGCGTCCCTCTGGCTCGTGACCTCGGCGTTCCGGCTCCACCGCTTCCTGGACGGGCTCCGCACGCGGACCGTGGGCGACGTCTCCGTACACGTGACGGCCGAGGAGGGGCCGGCCTGCTGGGCGCTTCCCGGCCGACGGGCCCGCGTGCTGTTGCCGTCCTGGCTGTGGGAGCTCGCCCCCGACGCCCGTCGGCTGGCCGTGGCTCATGAGCGGGAGCACCTGAGGCGGGGGGACTCCGTCCTCTCGGGGTTCGGGTGGCTCGTCGTGGCCGCCGCGCCCTGGAACCTCCCCCTCTGGTGGCACCTGCGGCGGCTCCGGCGTGCCGTGGAGCTGGACTGTGACGGTCGGGTCCTGTGCTCCGACGCAGATCCCCGGGCGTACGGCGACCTGCTCCTCACCGTGGGCGGACGGCGGTCCACCTCGCCCTGGACGGCGGTCCCGCTCTCGGAGAGTGAGTCCGGCCTCGAGGGGAGGATCCGCAGGATGGTGGCCCCACCGCCGGAGCACCGGGCCGTGCGCGCCGCGGCGTTCGGGGTCCTCGCGGCGGCCGCCGCGGTGCTGGCGTGCGAGGCGGCACCGCCCGGGCCCGCCGGGGAGCCGGTGGCACCGCGGCCGTCCGCCGACGCCTCCGTCGGCGTCGAGGCCCCGTCTCCCGGGTCCGGGGGCGATTCGCGCGCGCTCGCCGAGCGGCCGACGTTCATCCCCTACGACGTGGCGCCGGAGCTGCAGAATCCCTCCCGGGTGCAGGCGGTCCTGGAGGAGCAGTATCCCGAGGCCTTCCAGGACAGCGGGGTCGGCGGGACGGTGGTCCTCTGGATGTACGTCGACGAGCAGGGGGAGGTGCGGAGGAGCAGGGTCCGGGAGTCCAGCGGGTATCGGGCCCTGGACGAGGCCGCCATGGAGGTCGCGCAGTCGATGGAGTTCAGCCCGGCCCTGAACCGGGACGACCCCACGGCGGTCTGGGTGCAGCAGCGGATCCAGTTCCAGGTCGAGTAGGCCGCGTCCCGCGCCGCGCTCGCTTCCCTCCCTACCGTGGCGTCCGCTCTGGCGCCGGCGTGCCCGTCCCGTGGTCCGCCTACAGCCGGAAGCTCAGCTCCGTGAAGAAGCTGACCTCGTGCTTCGACTTCGCCTCTCCGGTGTTCGGGTCCACGAAGGGGCGGGACTCGAACTCGTCCTCGACGCTCACCTCCAGGCCGACCTCCTCCGTCACCGACGTCACGAGGCGGACTTCCCCTGCGTAGAGTAGATCCTCGGGGTTCCCGGCCTTCGGCGTCACGTCCAGGTTCTGGTGCAGCTTCGTGCCGTCGGCCACCACGTAGGTGAGGTTCTGGCTGGCCGACAGGTACAGTCCCCGGTCGTCCGTCCCGTCCACGAAGCGGTCCCGGATGAAGCGGCCGCCGCCGGCCATGGTGACGGTGAGCTTCTCGCTGTTCACCACCTCGTAGCCCACGCTCGAGGCCGGGCTCAGCCGGAGGCTCAGACCGGCGGGGCGGTTGTAGGAGCCCTCCATGCGAATCGAGTAGTAGGTGCGCTCTCCCCACCGGTACTCGTACTCGAGGCGCATCCGGGCGCGGTTCACCGTCACCGTGGTGTCGGCCGTGGACCGCCGGTAGTTGCCGGAGGCCGTCCACGTGTGGTTGCCGTCCCGGTGCCGAAGTCGGGAGGAGGCGGAGATCGTGCTGGTCTCGGCGTTCCCCCGGATCAGGCTCAGCCCCAGGTCGGTCTTCAGCGACCACGGGTCGGGCTCCTCCTGTGCGGAGACGTCCGCGGCGGTGAGCAGCACGGCCGCCACACAGATCTGGATACATCGGGGGACGAGGTGCAGACGGAAGGTCACGGGCGAAGCCTCTCAACAGTTCTGAACGCGAAGGTGCTCGGCGAGGGCGGATGGGTGGGAGCCGGGGTGTCTCGCCCTCCGTCGGGGGACAATTCTGTCGGCTGCGGGCCGGGGGCTCAAGTTCGCGGTCGTCCCGACGTCCCGTCTTCACGGTCCGATCGGACGAGCAGGGGCGCCGCTTCTCCAGCTCCCGGGTATCAGTGCACCGCGTGCCCGCCCCGCGCCGGTCCGTTGCGGGCCGGCGGTCTTCGTCCGGGTGGAGAGCACGACCCGGGTCGGGCCCCTCCAGATGCACCTGCGGGAGTACGCCGCCGGCGAGGAGTGACCCCGTCCCTCCTCGCGCCTACCCCCGGACGTGGGGGTCGCGTCCCAGCAGACGCAGGGCGAGGCTCCTGAGTCGGTAGACCCACGGATAGAGTCGCCGGATCCACCCGGCGGAGAGGATCGGGCCGCGGCGGCTCTCCATCTCCAGGAAGGCGGCGGCGTCCTCGCCGTGGTAGGTGTCGCCGTCCGCCAGCACGACCATTCCGTCGTCCAGGTCGTAGCCCCGGTCCCGCAGGCGTCGCACCAGCTCCGGCGCCTGCCGGGCGTCCACCAGCTCCACGTGGTGGCGCTGACGGAGCCGGGTCAGGCGGGCGTAGGCCGAGCAGAACGGGCAGTCGCCGTCGTAGACGACTCGGACGTCAGCCACGGGCGATGAACATGCAGCTGGTGCGGTGAGGGAAGGGAGGCTCCACGCTCTCCAAAGCTGGGGAGCGGTTGCCGCCGGGGAAACTCTGCCCGCGCCCCCTCGGGTGTGGACGGATCTTGACATATCAAATCGTGTTGATACATTGCACGCACCATGGCCACGACGACGCCCCCGACAGCCGACACCGACCTCCCCGCACGCTTCCAGGCACTCTCGGACGGCAAGCGCCTCCGCATCCTGGAGATGCTGCGCGGCGGCGAGCAGTGCGTGTGCGACCTGACGGAGGCCCTGGACGTGGGGCAGTCCCTTCTCTCCTTCCACCTGAAGTCGCTGAAAGAGGCCGGGCTGGTGAACGACCGGCGGGACGGCCGCTGGGTCTACTACTCGCTGGACCGCGAGGGCTTGGAACGGCTCCGCGAC
>CANPVF010000065.1 GCA_947581645.1 Candidatus Caribbeanibacter nitroreducens
CGAAGTCCAGGGCACCGGCCACGGCCGTCAGGGCCGCCGACACGCTGGGCATGAGGGCCACCTGGCCGCGGTCCCCGCCGACGGTGGCGGCGAACCCCGCGCGGACCTCGTCGAGCCGGTCGAGCCACCGGTCGTACCACGCCGCGGCGCCGAGCTCGTGCCAGTCGCGCTCGAAGCGCCTCCTGAGCTCCACCGAGCGCCGGGAGAGCGCTCCCAGGGAATTGGAGTTCAGGTAGCGCTTCCGATCGAAGATGGGGAACCGCGGGCGGAACTGCTCGGCCAGCTCGGGCAGGGCGTCGCCGCTGGCGGCTCCGGCGGAGTCGTGTGTATCGTTCATGCGCGATCGACGGTCGGAGACACCTGAGTCAGCGCGATCAGCACGGAATCGGGGGCGAACTGCTCGCCATGGCGTTCGACGAGAATCTCGGGCCGCTCATCGATCCGGAACAGGCCCGGGAGCTGGAGGAGAGCGACCGCGGGAACCCCATTCCCGGCGGCGCCCCGGAGTGTCCCCTGTGCGGGAGCGAGATGACGCGGCACGTGGAGAAGCACCCCGCTCCCCGGGCCGGCGACTCGCCCTTCCGCGTCCGGCTGGTCTGCGCCTCCGACGACTGCCGGGGATGGACCGTCTACGACTGGTAGCGCGCGCCGGCGGCGCCCTCCCCGCGTGCGCCGGGCCTCAGCCGGCCGGAGGCTCGAACTCCTGCGCCCGGAACCGCTGGCCCGTGACGTCGCCGGAGCGCTCCGAGGCCAGGTACACGAAGACGTCGGTGACCTCGTAGGGCGGCGGCACCTCACCCGGGTCTTCCTCCGGGTACGCCGCGGCCCGCATCTCCGTCCGCATGGCCCCCGGGTCCACGGCGTTGGACCGGACGCCGTCGTCCGCCAGCTCGCCGGCCAGCATCTCCGACAGGGCCTCCAGGCCGTTCTTGGAGACGCAGTAGGCGCCCCACTCCGGCCGGCCGTGGTCGCCGACGCCGGAGGAGACGTGAATGAGCGAGCCGGCGGTCCGTCGGAGCCGGGGCACGGCCGCCCGGGCGCAGAGGAAGGCGCCGGTCAGGTTCACCTCCATCACCCGGCGCCAGGCGTCCTCCGGGTGATCCTCCACCGGGACCAGCGGGCCGAGGACGGAGGCGTTGTTCACCACCGCGTCCACCCGGCCGAAGGTGGCCGAGGTGGCCTCGAACCAGCGCTCCACGTCGTCGGCCGAGGAGACGTCGGCGGGGATCGCCAGGCAGCGTCCACCGGCCGCCCGGATGTGGTCGGCGACCTCGCCCAGGTCGTCCTCGCTCCGGGCGCAGAGGGAGACCGCCGCGCCCTCCTCGGCGTAGCGTCGGGCCAGGGCCCGGCCCAGTCCCCGGGACCCCCCGGAGATCATGATCACCCGGTCCGAGAGCTCGCCGTCGTCGCGGATCGTGACGTCCAACGTGCCGTGCCTCCCTTCTCGTCGCGTTCGGGTCGCGTTCGGGGCCGCTGGCTGTCGCCGCCTGGCGGGCCGTCGCCGCCGCCCGCCTCCGGTCCGTGCCCGGCCGGTACGACGCGCCAGAATCGCGCCACGACGGGACCTTTGACGGTGCCCGGGGCGCGGGATAGCGTTGGGGCCCGATGAGCAGGTCCGGATCCGGCCACCAGCCCCCGCGGGTGCGCGACGAGCCCCCTTCCGAGCGTTCCCGAGATCTCGCCCGCCGCCTGACGCGCGTCGAATCCCGTGACGTTACGTACGTGGGGCCCGGCTTTCCCGTCTTCTGGGACGAGGCCCGCGGCAGCAACGTCTGGGACGTCGACGGGAACCGCTACGTGGATCTCACGGCGGGCTTCGGCGTGGCGGCGCCCGGCCACCGCCACCCCGCCGTCGTGGAGGCGATCCGCGATCAGGCGGAGACGCTCACGCACGGCATGGGTGACGTGCACCCGCCGGCCGTGAAGGTCGAGCTCCTGGAGCGCCTCTCGGACCTCTCGATGATGAACCGCGGCCGCGCAGCACTGGCGACGACCGGGGCCGAGGCCGTGGAGGTGGCCCTGAAGACGGCCCGCCTCCACACGGGAAAGCCCGGCGTGATCTCCTTCTCCGGGGCCTATCACGGTCTCACGTACGGGGCGCTGGCGCTCACCGACCGCGAGCACTTCCGGGGTCCCTTCGAGGATCAGCTCAACCCCCGCGTCCACCGCGTGCCGTACCCGGACCCGTTCCGCCCGGACGAGGGCCTCCGCGACGGCCAGAACCTCACCCAGGCGGTTTTGGACGAGATCGAGGGGACGGTCTCGGAGGCCGGACACGAGATCGGGGCCGTGGTGGTGGAGCCCGTGCAGGGACGCGGCGGGGACGTGGTGCCGCCGCGAGGTTTCCTGGCCGCCCTGGCGGCGTTCTGCGACCAGCACGGCCTGCTGCTGATCGTGGACGAGGTGTACACCGGCTTCGGTCGGACCGGCCGGCGCTTCGCCTGCGAGCACGAGGGCGTCATCCCCGACCTGATGTGCGTGGGGAAGGCCCTGTCGAGCTGTCTGCCGATCTCCGCGTGCATCGGCCGCCAGGAGGTCATGCAGGCGTGGCCGGCGTCCGGGGGCGAGGCGCGTCACACGTCCACGTTCATGGGCAACCCGCTGGCCTGCGCCGCGGGGCTGGCCTCGCTGGGCGTGATCGAGGAGGAGCGGCTGCCCGAGAGGGCCAAGAACGAGGGGATCCGGTGGCTCCGTGACCTGGAGCGGCTGGCCGAGCGGCACCCGTCGGTGGGACAGGCCCGGGGGCGGGGGCTGATGATCGGACTCGAGCTGGTGAAGCCCGGGGACGACGGCCGGGAGCCGGCGCCGGATCTGGCCGGCGAGGTCGTCCGGGAGATGCTCGGCCGCGGATGGATCGTCCTGGCCGGCGGCCGCTCCGGCAACGTGATCTCGCTCTCGCCGCCGCTGAACATCGAGTCCGGACTCCTGGACCGGGCCACCGAGGAGCTCGACGACGTCCTGAGCCGGAAGGAGTGACGTCCGGGGTTTCGTACGCCGGCTCCACGAACCGATATGTTCTTCGCCCCCCCGGAGGCACGAGCCGGGAGTCCGAGTCGCACCGCACGAGACGACAGCCGAGGAGCGACGATGGAGCACGACGACATCGAGGTGGAGGGAACTCCGAACCCGAATGCCGCGAAGTTCGTGGTGGAGGAGACCCTGTCGTCGGGCGGAAGCCGCTCCTACTTCGACGCCGAGGACGCCGAGGGCGACAGCCTGGCCGAGCGGCTGTTCGAGGTGGAGGGGGTCGAGGCGCTCCTCATCGTCGACAACTTCGTCACGGTGACGAAGGGGGAGGACCTGGAGTGGGCGGACCTGGTCGACGACGTGAAGGACGCGCTCCGCCGCGAGCTGGGGGGGTGAAGCCCGGGCCCGGGTGGACGGCCGCCCGGTCGCCTCACGCCCGGCCGCCCGCCTCTTTCCCCTCGTCCCCGGTCTCCTCGGCGCGCAGCGCGGCCGGCAGTCCCTCGCGTACGCTCGGGTACCGGAGCTCCACCCCCAGCTCCTCCCGCAGCCGTCGGTTCTCCACGCGCTTGCTCCCGAGCTTCCGGGCCAGGCGGCCCGGCGAGTAGCGCTCCCGGGCCTCCTGGACGCTGATGGTGGGGAGGTCGACGCCCAGGTGGTCGGCGGTGATGCGGGCGTACTCGGACGAGGGGAGCGGGTGGCCGTCGGCCAGGTTGTAGATCCGGCCGTTCCGGCCCTCCCGCCACACGGCCACGAGCCCCGTGACCAGGTCCTCCACGTGGATGCGGTTCGTGACGGCGTCGGCGTCCTCAAGCAGCTGGTACCGTCCCTCCCGGATTCGCTCACGGAGCGTGCGTCCGGGGCCGTAGATGCCGGCCACGCGGGCGATTCGCGGGCGGGCGTCGCGTGACCACCCCTTCTCGAGCACCGTCCTCTCGGCGGTGAGCCGGGCCCGACCGGTGGAGGAGTCGGGTCGGGGCTCGTCCGTCTCGTCCACCCGCTCGCCGCCCCGGTCCCCGTAGACGCTGGTGCTGCTGACGTAGACGAAGCACTCGACAGGCGCCCGCCCCAGCACGTCGATCACGCCGCCGACCTCCCGGCCCGGCTCGTCGGCGTCGCGGAGCGGGGGAATGAGGTAGAAGACCACGTCGGGTGCCAGGCCCGAGAGATCACGCACGCTCTCCGGGTCCGACACGTCCAGGAGGACCGGCTCGACCCCCAGGTCACGGAGCTCCTCGGCTCGCTCACGGCTCCGGGTGGAGCCGGTCACCCGGTGATCCTCCTCCAGGAGCCGGAGGGCCAGCCGTTCCCCGGTGTAGCCGCAGCCGAGGATCAGGACGTGGGCCACGGAGCCTCCCGCGCGGCCCCTACATTCCGCCGCCGGAGCCGCCCGGCATGGATACCGGCTCCACCGGCGGGATCAGCTCCAGGCCGGCCTCCACGACCCGGTCGCGGAAGCTCCCGAGCTCGTCCTGGAGCACCCGATTCGTCCGCTCGATGGCCTCCGGAATCGCCTCCCGGGCGTACTCCAGCCGCTGGAGCTGGGGCTCGGTGGGCGCGTGCCAGGGAGACATGAAGAAGCCCCCGGGGATCCTGTCCATGAGGGTCTCCGCCCGGTAGATGCCCTGCGGCGGATCGAGGGGCCCGGTCCAGTGCTCCTCCACGGCCTTCAGGCTGTCGACCACCGTCCGGCCGGCCTGCCGCAGCGAGTCCGCCTCGGACTCGGCGAGCCCCTCCTGGTCGGCCGCCAGGTCCAGGGCCCGATTCACGCGGATGCGCGCCATCCGGACCGCCTCCACAGCGGCCGTGGCCGCCTGCTGGAGGTCGGCAGCCTCGTACATGTAGTCACGCTTCTCCCGGAGCTCGCTCATGGGCGTGTCGATCCGCGGGTCGCCGTCCACCTGCAGGCTCGCCGTGGCCGTATCGCCGTGGCTCGTCACCCGGACCGTGTAGCTCCCCGGGAGGGCCGGCGGGCCGAAGCCCTCCGGCTCCTCGGCCTCCTCCGGGCTCTCGAGCTGCCGCCGGAGCTCCTCGATGCTGCGGGGGAAAGTGGCCGCTCCCTCCGTGTCGAAATCCCACGAGTGGCGGTTCAGGCCCTCCTCCAGGGTGAGGTCGGACTCCTGGATCACCGAGTCGCCGCGGAGCACCTGGATGGTGGCCTCCTTCGTGGGCACCGGCGGCGTCGTGTCCGGCGCCGACTCCACCTGCGTGTAGGGGTATTCGGCCTCTTCCTCCTGACCGGCCTGCATACCGGAGGGTCCTCCCCCTGCGGCCAGGCTGTCCGGCACGTGGGCGGCGATGGTCACCGTGGCGCCGTACTCCTCGTTGTCGCCCCGGAACATGGCGCTTCCGGAGAACCGGTAGACCTTCGGGGACGAGACCACGTGCTCAATGGCCGTGTTCGGCTCGAAGAGGTGCAGGTCGGCGTGCAGGAGCGAGGGGTCGTCGGCCATGGCCCGGAGCGGCGTCAGGTCGTCGATGACGTACGCCCCCCGTCCGAAGCTGCCCACCACCAGGTCCTGCTCGTGGGCCTGGTCCTGGATCGTCAGGTCGCGGACCGGCGTGCCTCGCGGGAACCCGTGGGTCCACTCCTCCCAGCTCCGGCCCCGGTCCAGGCTGTAGAAGAGGCCG
>CANPVF010000066.1 GCA_947581645.1 Candidatus Caribbeanibacter nitroreducens
GAAGCAGGTGTGGGCGGCGGCCCGGGGGCGTGACCTCGACGCTCCCGAGTTCCAGACGCCGGGCCTCTACCGCTGGGTCCGACACCCGCTCTACCTGGGCTTCCTGCTGGCCTTCTGGTGCACGCCGACCATGACGGCGGGTCACGCGCTGTTCGCCGGCGTGTGGACGGGGTGGATCCTGCTCGCCATCCGCTTCGAGGAGCGGGACCTGGTCCGTCACCACGGCGAGGCCTACCGCGAGTACCGGCGGCGGGTTCGGAAGCTGGTGCCCCTCCCGAAGAGCGGCCCGGACGCGGTGGAGGGGACGGTCCCGGATCCCTCCCGCGGCTGAGGCTGATGGGGAGCTCCAGACCGGCGGCTATCGATCGGGCGGGCCGGCGTCCTGGCGCCAGCGTTTCCCGAGTCCCGGAACGAGCATCGGTGTCCCGCGCCGGTATCGTCGGTAGCCTGCCCCGAACGCCTCCGTCAGGTACCGCTCCTCCAGCCGGAGGCCGATCAGGACGTACAGCGTGACAGCGCCCCCCGGTCCCGTCGCTCACGTCGTCCCGGTTGCCGGTTCCTCGACCGTCCGCCGGCTCTCGCCCGGACGCCCGGTCGTCGCCCTCCTGGTGAGCCACGCCAGGAGCAAACCGACGAGGATGATCGCCGGCACGTCTCCCGTCAGATGGCCGGCCTCGACGGGGTCCCGCAGGGCCTGCCAGAGCATGATCGCCCCGTGGACGAGGCTGGACCACACCGTGAACCAGATCAGGCTCAGGTGCTCCAGCGGATCTCGGGCAGCCCTCAGGAGGAAGACGCCGAGGGTGGCGTAGATCCCGATAATCATCTGCTCGTACTCGGGCTGGGCGGGCTGCCAGACCCATCCCGACGGCCACACCTGCATCAGGATCCAGATGCCGGCGACGAAGACGACACCCACCACGACCAGGGCATAGCGAAGGAACGCGACGTCAGATCGGGCTCTCATGGCATACCTCGTCTGGTGTGAAGAACGAAGGTGCGTGCAGCGGACTGATGGCTCACCGGGAGCGCTCCAGCAGGCTCTCGAACGCGTACCGGGCCCGGGCGCCGGCCTCCTCGTCCCGGAAGAGCCGTCGGTAGTAGTGGAAGCCGAGGATGACCGAGTAGGTCTCGAAGACGAATTGCTCCGGGTCCAGGTCGCCCCGGAAGTGACCGCGGGATCGGGCGCGTTCGGCCGCCTCGGCCAGGGTGCTCGCCCACCGGCGCTGGACGTCTACCAGGTAGTCGCGGAGCGGGCCCGGTCGGTCGTCGAGCTCGACAGCCGAGGAGATGAAGATGCACCCGCCGGGCACCGGCGACGCCTCGGTCCAGTCCAACCAGGCCTCGAAGAGGGCGCGCACCCGCGCCTCGCCCGGCGGCTGCGCGAGAGCGGGCTCGACCCCCTCTTCGACGAACCGCTCCACCGCCCGCTTCAGGACCGCCCGGAGAAGGTCGTTCTTGGAGTCGAAGTGTGCATAGATTCCCGCCTTCGAGATGCCCACCTCGCCGGCGAGTCCGCCGATGGTGAGGCCCTGGAGCCCCACCTCACTGACCAGGGCGTGGCCCCGCTCCAGGAGGCGCCTCCGCGTGTCGCTCGATCCGTCCTCGCCTCTGGCATCCGGCACGTTCCGCGACCTCTCCTCGGTCGAACGCTTTAATTAACGAACGATCGTTAACACACAGTCAACGTAGGCCGCCCGGGGACCGGGGTCAAGAGGACGGAGGGGAGTCGGACTCGGGCGGCCGGACGTCTCCGCACGGTCGGTGGGGCGTTTCTCGACGTCGGCGTGAGCATTCTCCCGACATCCGACATGTTCCCTTCCGGGGTAGATTGACCTGTTCCCGGAGCCCGAACACCCGGAGACCACGTGACCATCAGGACGTCCTGTCTGCTAATCGCCCTGGCGACTGCACTCTCGCCGACCCTCTGCCTCGAACGGACCGCGGCCCAGGAGGCCCCCGGTCCCGAAGGCGGGGAGGCGCAGCTCCCGGACGTGGATTCGGTCCTCGACTACCTGGACGACCTCTACCGGTCCAGCTCCTCGCACGCGGTGATGGAGATGACGGTGATCCGGGAGCGGGGCACCCGGGAGCTCCGGCTGGAGAGCTGGAGCCGGGGGGAGGAGGACGCGCTGATCGTGATCCGGGAGCCGGCCCGGGAGGCCGGGACGGCCACCCTCCGCACCGAGGACGGCCTCTGGAACTACGCCCCGCGGGCGGACCGGCTGATCCGGATCCCCTCGGGCCTGCTGTCGGAGTCGTGGATGGGCTCCCACTTCACCAACGACGACCTGGTGCGGGAGACCAGCTACGACGAGGACTACCGGGCGTCCCTCTCCTGGACGGAGAGGGAGGGTGAGCGCTACCTGCAGGTGACGCTCACGCCCCGGCCGGAGGCCCCGGTGGTCTACACGGAGCTCCGCTTCCTGCTCACCCCGGAGGCGTGGATCCCGGTGCGGTGGGAGTACCTGGACGAGGGCGAACTCGTCCGCGTGATGACCTTCGACGACGTGCAGTCCGTGGACGGGAAGCCGCTGCCGCTCCGGATGGTGGTCCGCCCCACGGACGAGCCGGACGAGCGCACGGTGGTCCGCTACCGGGAGCTGGAGCTGGACGTGCCCGTGGACGCGGATCTCTTCACCCGGCGTGGGCTCCGGCGGGTGGCGGGGAGCTGACGCCGCCGTGACCTCGCTCAAGCTGGGCCTCCGCAACCTGGCCCGGAACCGCTGGCGGAGCGGGCTCACCCTGGCCGCCGTGGCCGTGGCCGTGGGGCTCATGGTGTGGAGCCTCTCGCTGTACGAGGGGTGGATCCAGGCCATGGTGCGCGGGGCCACGGCCGTGGAGACGGCGCAGGTACAGGTCCACACGGCGGGCTACGTCGACCAGCCGCGGGCGTACCGCGGCTTCCGGCTGGACGCCCCGGAGCTTGCGTCGGTCCGCCGCGTGCCCGGGGTCGTGGCCGCCTCTCCCCGGGTGGAGCTCCACGGCCTGGTGGGCAACGAGCAGCGGTCCCAGGTGGCCCGAATCCTGGGCGTCGATCCGGAGCTCGAGCGGCGCACCACCCCGGTGGCCGAGGCGGTGACCGCGGGGCGCTGGCTCGCCGACGAGCCCCCGTCCCGGGCCGAGCCCCGGGAGGTGGTGGTCGGGAGCGGCGTGGCCCGGCAGCTCCAGGTGGAGCCCGGCGACGAGCTGGTGACGTTCCTGGAGGCCGCCGACGGCTCCCTGGGGAACGACCTCCTCCGTGTGGTGGGGATCGTCCGGACGGGCAACACGGCCCTGGACCAGCAGACGGTCTACCTCCACCTGTCCGACGCACGGACGCTGGGCGCGCTGGAGGGCGAGGTGCACGAGCTGGCGATCCGCACCGAGGATCTCACCCGCGCCGCGGAGAGCGCACGGGAGGTGGCCGCGGCCCTGGGGGCCCGGGTCGGGATGCCCGAGGGCGACGGCGCTTCCCCCGGGGAAGAGCTGGTCGTCCGGCCGTGGCAGGAGGTGCTGCCGGGCGTGAACCAGATGATCGTCGTCTTCCGGCGATCGTACTGGATCCTGTACCTGCTGGTCTACCTGCTCGCCGCCGCCGGCATCCTGAACACCCAGCGGATGAGCGCCCTGGAGCGCCGGCGGGAGTTCGGCGTCATGATGGCCATCGGCATGCGGCCCCGGCGGATGTTCCGGACGCTGGTGGTGGAGAGCGGCGTGGTGGGCGTCCTGGGCGCCCTCATCGGAGCGGCGGGCGGCGCGGCGCTCAGCTGGTACCACCAGGCCCACGGGCTGGACATGAGCCTGTTCACCGACCAGGCGGCCTTCTCCTACATGGGGGTGGCCTTCACCGAGCGGCTGTACTTCGACCTGACGCTCGGGAACGTCGTCGAGCCGGTGCTGGTGATGCTGGGTGTCGCGCTGCTGAGCGGGCTGTGGCCGGCGATCCGCTCGGCGCGCATCGACCCCGCGCCCACCATCGCGGGGAGGACCGAGTGATCTGGCGCATCGCGTGGCGGAACCTGTGGAGGCACCGGACCCGGACCGTGATCATGGGCTCCGCGGTGGCGCTGATCTACGGGCTCACCCTGGTGGGGCTCGGCATCAACGACGACGGCCACCGCCGGATGCTGGAGGAGGCCACGGCGGCCGCCGGCGGCGACGTGCTGGTGCACGACGAGGGCTACTGGGACACGCGGGCCAGCGACCGGGTCATCCGCCGGGGCCCGGATGTGCTCGAGACGGTCCGGAGCCAGCCCGGCGTGCGGCTGGCGATTCCCCGCGTCCTGGTGAACGGCCTGGTGAGCACCTCCGCCGCCTCCTCGGCCGTCCACCTGCGGGGCGTCGATCCGGAGCTGGAGGCACGCCTCACCGACCCGGCGGACGATCTGGTGCGGGGCAGCTTCCTGGCCGGGGAGCGGTCGGACCCCATCGTCCTCGGGGCCCGCCTGGTGGAGAAGCTGGAGCTGGAGCTGGGCGACCGGGTCGTGCTCACGGCCTCGGATCCCGGGGGAGAGCTGACGCGGGCCCTCTTCCACCTGTCGGGCGTCGTCGAGACCGGCACCCGCGAGCTGGACGAGATGATGGGCTATACCAGCATCGAGGCGGCCCGGGAGGCGGTGGGGATGGAAGGCATGCTGACCCAGGTCGGCGCGCTGGCGGCGGAGGAGGTCTCGGTCGACGCCCTGGCCGCCGGCCTGCGGACGGCCCTGGGCGAGCGCGCCGACGGCCTGGAGGTGCTCACCTGGCGGGAGGCCGTGCCCGAAATGGTGGGCTTCATCGAGCTCGACGACGCGCTGGGCTACCTGTACATGGGGATCCTCCTGGTGGTGGTCCTCTTCTCCATCACGAACACGTTCCTCATGGCCGTGATGGAGCGCGTGCGGGAGCTCGGCCTGCTCAATGCCCTGGGGCTGCGGGGCGAGCGGATCGGCCACCTGCTCCTGGCCGAGACGGTGCTGCTCACCGGGCTGGCCATGGCGGCGGGCTTCGCGCTGGGCCTGGGCGGTCACCTGGCCGTGGACCACTGGGGGATCTCCGTGGCGGCCTGGGGGCTGGAGGAGATCGAGATCTCCGGGCTCGACGTCGCCGACCTGGTCTTCTACAGCACCATCGATCCGGCGAAGTGGGCCCTGGCCTCGGCGCTGGTGGGCGTGGCCACGGTGGCCAGCGCCCTCTACCCGGCGTGGAAGGCGGCCCGCCTGTCGCCGGCCGAGGCCATGAGGTTCTACGAGTAGCGGACGGGCGACGGGACACGGCAACGGGGAGAGCGACGAATGCGAATGCCACACCGCGAGGGACGACGATGAGCGACGAGGCCGCGACTGCGCCGGTGGTGGGCCCGGAAGGGGCCACGTGGTCGGAGGACGCCCTGATCCGGGTCCGGGGCGTCTCGAAGGTCTACCGGCAGGGGGAGCTGGAGGTGCCCGCTCTCCGCGGGGTGGACCTGGACCTGGCCGAGGGGGAGTTCACGGCCATGGCGGGTCCGTCGGGCTCCGGGAAGACGACGCTGCTGAACATGATCGGCGCGCTGGACAGCCCCACGGAGGGGGCCGTCAGTGTCGCCGGCCACGACGTCGGCACGCTGGACCGGGGCGAGGCCGCCGACTTCCGGCTCGACCACGTGGGGTTCATCTTCCAGGCCTACAACCTGGTGCCGGTGCTCACCGCCTACGAGAACGCCGAGTTCACCCTCCTGCTGCGGGGAACGCCGAAGGAGGAGCGCCGGGAGCGGGTGGAGGGGCTGCTGGAGCGGGTCGGCCTGGCGGACATGATGGACCGGCGTCCCCCGGAGCTGAGCGGCGGCCAGCAGCAGCGCGTGGCCATCGTCCGGGCCCTGGCCACCCACCCGGACATCGTGCTGGCGGACGAGCCCACGGCGAACCTGGACTCGGGGACCTCCGGCGAGCTCCTGGACCTCATGCAGGAGCTCAACCGGAAGCTGGAGACGACCTTCCTCTTCTCCACCCACGACGAGACGGTGATCCGGCGGGCCCGCAGGGTGATCCGTCTGCTGGACGGCCGCGTGGACCGCGTCGAGACCCGGGACGAGGCGTGAGGTCGGGCTCCGTCCGCGGACTCCTGCCGGGGGCCCTCCTCCTGCTCCTCGCCCTCGCCACGCCGCGCCCGGCCGAGGCCCAGATCTCCCTGGTCGAGGGGGAGGAGTTCCGACTGGGGATCGGCGGATACCTGCGGTCGGTGACGGGGGTCCACGACGCCGGCTACGACCTGCCCGTCGGTGACCGCCGGTCGGCCTTCAACTCCGAGGTGCTGCGGCTGGAGTGGAGCGCCCGCCTCGGGGACCGGGTCCACGTGGAGGTGCACGACCGGGTGCAGGCGCGGGTCTCCACGACCACGGGCGGCCTGGGGAGCCCGGTGGCCGGGATCGGGGTCAGCGCCGTGCCGGGCCGGGCCGTGGACCTGGCGTCGCAGTGGATCGACGACGAGCGGCTGCAGCTGTGGCATGACGTCGACCGGCTCGCGGTGACCGTCTACACGCCGGCGGCCGACGTCACCGTGGGCCGGCAGGCCGTCACCTGGGGCATGGCACAGCTCTTCCCGGTGGCGGACCTGTGGAGCCGGTTCAGCCCGTACGAGCTGGACACCGAGCAGAAGCCCGGCGTCGACGCCGTGCGGGCCCTGGCCTACCCGGCCGACGGGCTGGAGGTGGACGCCGTGGTGGCGGACCGGGGCGATCAGGACGACGTCTCCGCCGGGGTCCGGGCCACGCTGGGGCTCCCTTCGGGCGACGTCTACCTGGCCGGCGGCAGGCTGTGGAACGAGGCCCTGGCCGTGGCCGGGGCCTCCTGGCTCCTGCAGTCCGTGAAGCTCCGCGCCGAGGCCGCGGCCGGACGAGACCTGGACACGGACCGGTGGCTGGACCCCCGGGCCACCCTGGGCGCCGACTGGCTGCGGGGCCAAATCACGCTGAGCGGGGAGCTCCACTTCAACGGCGCCGGGGCGCGCGGGCCCACCGGCTACCTGGACCAGCTCCGGAGCGAGACCTTCGCCCGGGGGGAGAGCTACTACCTGGGCCGCTGGTACGCCGGCGTCGCCGCCTCCTGGACCCCGGACCGGGCGGAGCGGTGGCGGCTGGGCGGCTCGGCGCTGCTGAACCTGGAGGACGGATCCGGGGCCCTCTCGCCCGTGCTCACGTGGGACGTCGGGGCGGCCACCACCGTGAGCCTGGGCGGCCTGATCACCGCCGGCGAGACGCCCCGGTTCGTGGCGCCGGTGCCCCGGCTCCGGAGCGAGTACGGCACGTACGGCGACCTGGGCTACACGCGGCTCTCCATCTACTTCTGAACACTGCCTTATGAAGCGGCCTACTTCGAATGGGGTCCAGACGCACCCGATTTCGGCCGCTACTCGCCGCCGCCGTCCGCGCCGAAGCCGGTCCGCACCATTTCCCCCCACCCTCCCACGTCGCGGAGGAAGCTCCCGAAGGCCTTCAGCCGCCACCAGGTGGTGAGCTGACGGTAGCCGAAGGGTTCGATCACGGCCAGGAGCAGCAGCTTCAGGTACTGCTCCACGTCCTCGTAGACGCGAAACGTCAGCTGCTCCAGGACCACGCTGGCCACGGTGAGGAGCATCTGATAGCCGTACGCCAGGCCGAAGAAGAGGAGGGCGTAATCCACTGACAGGATGTCGAGCCACAGGCCCGTGGCGATCACCCCGATTCCCACGACTTCCACGATGGGGGCCAGCATCTCGCCGAGCATGTAGTAGGGAAACGCCACGAGCCCTGCCAGGCCGTACCGGGGGTTGCCGAACATGCGCAGGTGCCGGAAGAGGCTGGCCAGGAGTCCCCGGTGCCATCGCTCCCTCTGGTCGCCCAGGACGGCGACGCTCTCCGGGACCTGGGTCCAGGCCACGGGGTCGGGCACGAAGGGAAGGTCGTAAGGCTCCCCCCTCTCCCGCATGTGGCGGTGCATGCTCACCGTGAGCTCCAGGTCCTCGGTGATCGAGTCCTCCTTGAAGCCACCGGTCTCCACCAGCATCTCCTTCTCGTACAGCCCGAAGGCGCCGGAGATGAGGAGATTGCCCCCCAGCCGATTCCAGCCGAGTCGACCGAACAGGAAGGCGCGGAAGTACTCGGGCACCTGCAGTCCGGTCAGGAGGTCATCGGGGACCGTGGGCTCCACGGGGGTGCCGCCGTCGAATTGGACGCCGTTCGCCACGCGGATGCTCCCCCCCGTGCCCACCACCCGCTTCTCGCTCAGCAGGAACGCCCGGGCCATTCGCCGCAACGCCGTCGGCTCCACGACCGTGTCGGCGTCCACGGTCACGCAGTACGGATACCGACATCCGTTGAGGCCCACGTTCATGGCACCGGCCTTCCCGGAGTGCTCGCCCTCCATCTTGTCGACGACCAGGAGGTTGGGGTCCGTCCGCGACCGGTAGTAGTCTCGCACGGGCGCCGTGTCGAGCATCGCCGGAAAGGCAGGCGGAACCGCGTACAGGTCGAACCTCACCTTCAGCTTCTCCAGCGTCCCGTCCGTGGAGGCGTCGTTGACGACCACCACCTGATGACGGGGATAATCGAGATCCAGGAGCGCCTCCACGGCCGTGACGATCACGGGCTCCTCGTTGTACGCCGGTACGATGACCGAGACCGGCGGAAACGCCTCGTCCGGGAGACGCTCCGTGGCGTGGAGGCGGGACGAGAGCACCCAGTGCTTCCAGGTCTCGAACACCGAGAGTCCGAAGAGCACACCGTAGAAGAGATTGAGGAGTCCGAAATACCAGAGGAGCACCGGGTTCCAGAATTCCACCGCTCGGACGAGGAAGTCGGTCACGAGATGCGTCCCCTTCGGCGGCGGGTACGAGGCGGTCTGCCCGGGGGCACGGACAGGATCATCTGGCGTACTCCCGGAGCGCCGCGGCCTCGAGTCCGAGGACGTATCGTGCCAT
Source organism: Candidatus Caribbeanibacter nitroreducens (assembly GCA_947581645.1). Taxonomy (GTDB): domain Bacteria; phylum Gemmatimonadota; class Gemmatimonadetes; order Palauibacterales; family Palauibacteraceae; genus Caribbeanibacter; species Caribbeanibacter nitroreducens. The sequence continues at coordinate 8,893 of CANPVF010000066.1, forward strand.
GTCGGCCGCGTACTGATCCTCCCCGGGGTCGGCCGATCTCAGGAGCTTCCGTCCCGCCTCCCCCAGCCGCCTCAGCGCCAGGGCGGCGCGCAGCCGCACCCACCAGCTCGGATCCGAGAGCGAGGGTTCAGATCGTCGGCAGCCTCCGCCGCCTCCAGCTCGCCGAGCGCCCGGGCCGCCTGGGTTCGGACCTGCCAGGCGGGGTCCTGCAGCGCGTCCCGGAGGGCGTCGACGCCGCCGGAGAGGTCGGTCTCGCCCAGCGTCTTCGCCGTCTGGATCCGGACCTCGAGCCCACCGTGCCGGAGTCGCTCCCGCAGGTACGGCAGGAGATCCTCGTCGGCCAGCTGACCCGCGATCCTCAGCAGCGTGAGCTCCTCCGCCTGACCCACGGTCGCCTGCAGTCGGCTCCGCAACGCCGGGACGACGTTCGCCTCGATGGCCGCGAGCGTATCGCGCAGCAGTGTCTCCTTACCCCTGGTCGCGGGTCCGCCTTCGGACGCGAGGTCGAGCAGGGGCTCCACGAGCCCGGGCCACCCGAGGTCCCGCGCCGTGAGCAGGGCCGCCGCGGACACGGCGGGGGG